>JAJVIP010000010.1 GCA_022072025.1 Elusimicrobiota bacterium | reverse complement strand
CGGCGGTGAATTTCTCATCTCTCACCTTCGCGTGGACAAACGGCAATAACCCAGAGTTCATCACGAAATATGTGGCGGAGATTTCGACCGCCGCCTTCCCGAACAGCTACGGGGAGAACCAGAGCTCGATCACCTACAACTTAAATGCGAGTTTCACAGGGCTCCGGGCGGATGTGACCTACTACGCGCGGGTGAAAGCGGTGAATCATAATGAGGTCGGTACTTTGTACTTGGTACTTGGTACGACCGTAACCAAGAGTGCGATCGCGCCGACCGGGTTGGACTACACGGACGCGACGAGCACAACACTCACGGCCCAGTGGAACCAAGTGACGTTGGATGACGACTTCTACACCTTGCAAGTGTCGAGCGCGAACAATTTCTCGAAAACAATCACGAGTTCGGATACTCTCAACTTGAACGCGACGGTGGGCCTGTTGTCACCCTTGCAAGTGAACACCACTTACTACGCGCGGGTGCGCTCCGTGATCAATGGCTCAACCAGCGCGTGGACAACGGAAGAAGTGTCGACCGCGACCTTGGCGGAGGTTCCGCTCACGGTGGCGAGTACGTGGACGGCGGTGAATTTCTCATCTCTCACCTTCGCGTGGACGAATGGGAACAACCCAGAGTTCATCACGAAATATGTGGCGGAGATTTCGACCGAAGCCTTCCCGAACAGTTACGGCGAGAACCAGAGTTCCATCACCTATAACCTGAACGCGAGCTTTACCGGGCTCCGGCCCGCGGTGACCTACTACGCGCGGGTGAAGGCGGTGAATCACAATGAAGTTAGTACTTTGTACTTGGTACTTGGTTCGACAGTAACAAAGGATGTGGGGGCGCCAAGCGGACTTGTGTATCTTGCGGCGTCTAGCACAACGCTGACGGCCCAGTGGAACCAGGCCACCGCCGAAGATGATTTCTATAACCTCCAAGTGTCAAGTGCGAATGATTTCACGAAGACCATCACGAGCTCGGATACGATGAACTTGAGTGCGACGGTGGGCCTGTTGTCACCCTTGCAAGTGAACACCACTTACTATGCGCGGGTGAGAGCCGTGGTGAATGGAAGCACGGGCTCGTGGACGACGCAAGAAGTATCGACCGCGACCTTGGCGGAGATTCCACAGACGTTGGCGAGCACGTGGACGGCGGTGAACTTCTCGTCAATCACCTTCTCCTGGTCGAGAGCGACCAATCCTAATTTGATCACGAAGTACGTGGCCGAGATCTCAACCGCCGCCTTCCCGAACAGCTACGGGGAGAACCAGAGTTCAACGACCTATAACCTCAATGCCGGGTTTACGGGCCTCCGTCCCGGCGTGACCTATTACGCGCAAGTGAAAGCGGTGAATCATAATGAGGTCGGTACTTTGTACTTGGTACTTGGTTCAACCAAAACCCGCACCCCAACGAATACGAATGTGCGGTACTGGGTGGCGACAAGTCCCGGGAACTGGAGCAACCCGAACAATTGGTCACTTCTGAAAGGAGCGTTTGTGGTGGGCGCGGATGTGCCGTCATCGACGCACACGGCGGTATTCAACGGCGGAGACGGCACCTTGAACGGAAACTGCTTGGTGGACACGGCTGTGAATGTGGCGAGCTTAACGATCAGCGGATACACGGGCGTCATCAACACCCAGAGCTACGATGTCAACATCACCAGCAATGTGACGATCACGAGTGGTGATGTGATTCTGGGGACCTCGGTTTTCAGTTTGGGCGGTAATTTCCTGCGGACCGGCGGGAGCCTGACCGTGAACACATCGACTCTTCAATTCACGGGCGGTGTGGCGCAGACCCTCACGCCCGGCGGCACCGGTTTCTATCACTTAACAGTAACTAAGACGGCGGGTGTGGCGGTCACCTGGGGCGAGAATATAGAGGTTCAAGGAAACTTCACGATTGCGAGCGGTTCGGTCAACGCAAGCGCAAGCCATTACAGGACGAATGTGGGCGGAGATTGGAGCAACACGGGTGTGTTTGTGGCGCGCCTGTCCACCGTGACGCTTTCAGCAACGATCGTCGATGGCCGATCGTCGATCAGCGGTTCGACAACCTTCTACGCGCTACGCGCAGTGACCCCAGGCGCGACTTTGTATTTTGCGCCGGGCACAACGTCGTATGTTGTGAACATGGTGGAGTGGAGAGACATTTCCGTCCTCTCAAGTGGAGCCAGCGGAACCACGTGGTACTTTAGTTATACCGGCTCCAGCCAGACGTTGGCAGGCTTGCAAGGCGTGCGAGATTCGAACGCGAGTGTGAACAACGGGAAACTGATGGTGGCCTTGGGTGGTGTGGACTTGGGCAACAACACGAACTGGATCTTCTCAGACACCGGTGCGCGGTACTGGATTTCATCGGTGACGGGGAACTGGAGCGACGCGAACAATTGGTCGTATGTCTCGGGCGGAGGGGTGGCGGCCAGCGCCACAGTCCCCACGTCCACCCACACTGTGATTTTTGACGGGGCCAACGGCAAGAACGGGCAAGCCAATGTGGATGTCGTGGTCAATGTGGGAACGCTTACTGTTTCCGGATATACAGGCACCCTTAACACCCGCGGTTACGACATCAACATTTCCAGTTCGCTGATTCAGACGAGCGGAACCATCGCGCTCACCACGAACACCGTCACGGTGGGAGCTGATTTGTTGCGTTCGGGGGGGACCTTCACGGTCAGCTCTTCGACCGTAAGCTTTACCGGAAGTGGAAGTCAAACCCTCAACATGAACAACACGAACCTGTTCAATCTGCATGTGAATAAATCGGGGGGTGTTCTCACTCTGCTCAATCATCAAAATATAGCGGGTTCCCTCCGAGTTTCCGCTGGGACTCTGAATACCGGAGCGAACTATGCGCTCATCGTGGCAAGTCATGTGGTGTTGGACGGCGGAACGTTGGAATTGAACGCCTCGAGCATGAGCGTGACGCGCAATTGGACCAAGACCGCGGGAACGTTCAGTGTCGGAACGTCGACTGTTTATTTCATCGGAGGCAACACGCAGAACCTCTTGCCGGGGAACGCCCCGTTCCACAACGTCGTTTTTAACTCCGGAAGTTCCGGAGCCAAGACCTATGCCATTTTGAGCACGGTCACTGTCGCGGGGAAACTGACCATTGATAATTCAAGCACCGGGGCCATGACCTTCAGCACCGGGACCATCGAAGTTCAAGGGGAGATCGTGACTCCAGACGCCATCAATCACACCGGCACCGCCACCTTGTTGATTGACGGAACAGGGGATCAATTATGGACGAGTGGCGCCACCACCGCCGCTGGGGGCCTGCCCCGGGTTCAAATCAACAAAGCGCTGGGGACTCTGACGCTCTCCGGCACAATCCGCACCTCAAATAGTTGGACGTACACCAATGGAACAATTGATGCCGCCACCAACAATCACACCATTGTCTTTGCGGGAACCGGTGAGATTGTTGGAACCCATTCCTTAAACAACATCACATTTAATGGGACGGCCGTGAACCATTACGTGAGAGCGGGGACGACGGTGACGGCGTTGGGAGCTCTCACTCTGGCCGATGGAACCATTCGGTTCGGAGCCATTGAAGCCCAGGGGGACGTCACTCACGACAACACCTTCGATGGAGGCGATGGAACCTTGATGATTACCGGAAATGCCAATCGAACCATTGCCTTCACCGATGGCGGCGATCTGCCGGGGATTACGCTGAATGCGGCGAATGTCACGATCAACGGACCCGTCACCAGCACGGTGGTGGTGGAAGGAAGGTTTGAGTTTACCGCCGGAACCTACGTGGAAGCTTCCGGATTCTTGGACGTGAGAGGGGCATTCGTCTATACGGGAGGCACGTTCACACCGAACAACGGCACGCTAATGCTCAGCCGCGCGGCTCAGCACGTTCTGCCGCCACAAGTCAATAATTTGGTTGTTCGCAACGGACTTGTCGGGTATTGGCGTTTCGATGAAGGAACGGGGGATTTCGCTCGGGATTGGAGCGGAACAGGAAACGACGGCGACATCATAAACACGCCGGACTGGGTGGCAGATCCGGGACAAGTGAGCTTCACAAATCCGTACGCCCTTGATTTCGATGATGCCTTGTTCCAGTACGTGGATATCGATGACAGTGATTCGCTCGATATTCAGACATCGAATATGACCATGGCTGCTTGGCTGTATGTTCCATCTTTAACCGGGTGGTACACCAAGTTCATTGCAAAGGGAATTAATTGGCCGGAAGGGTATGCGTTTGGCATTATTCCAGATGGCAGACTCGATACACGAATTCAAGGCACGGGCGTCAGCCTCGGTTCGCCCTCCTCTGTTCCAATCGGACAATGGTTCCATGTTGCGTTGACGTACGACAAAACACAAGGAGTACTGTTCGTCAATGGTTCGAGCGTCGCCGCGATAAATGCGACGGGAAATGCCACACCGAACACGACTCACTTGAATATCGCTCGACAGGCAGCCGGCAATGATTTGTTCCGGGGCAGTATTGATGATGTCCGAATTTATAGCCGGGCGCTCTCAGTTGCAGAGGTGGCCCGGTTGGCAGCCGGTGAAGAGGATCTCACCCACACGATTACCAACGACGTGATCATCAACGGGGATTTAACGGTCGAGGGAACCGTTCTCGACATCTCGGGAAGAAACATCACGGTGGGCGGCAACATCGCTTGGAACCCAGGCGTGACGCTGGTGTCCGATGCGAGCACGGTGACGTTAGACGGAACCAACCAATCCATCACCGGGTCCGCGACCTATTACAATTTGATCAAACAATCGGCGAGCACCGATTCGCTCTACTTCGCCTTGAACGACACGCAAACCGTTCGCGGCTCGTTGACGCTGCAAGGAGCCTCCGGCGCGGTTCTCTCTCTCAATTCCACATCGCCGGGAACCCAGTGGAGATTGGACCCACAAGGCGCGCGAATTCTTTCGTATTTGGATGTGTCCTATTCCAACAACATCAACACGAATACAATCGTCTGTCAGGACCATTGCACGGACGGCAGCGGCGGAAATACCAACACCAATTGGTTGTTCCCCGGCATGGATTCTGGAGCGCGGTACTGGGTGTCCTCTGACGCGGGTGTCTGGTCGGATCCGACCAATTGGGCGCTCGAGTCGGGCAAGGTGCCCTATGGAGGGGTGCCTCTGGCCACGCACACAGTCGTGTTTGACGGGGTCAATGGAGCCAATGGCGACGCGGACATCGATGTGAATGTTGCAGTCACCAGCATCACCATTGCTGGGTATACCGGCACCCTGGACTCCCAGAACAATGCGATCACGCTCAGCGCGAATTTCCATCAAGAGAGCGGAGCAGTCTTATTGAACAATTCTTCGCTCTTGGTGGGAGGAGACATGGTTGTCCATGGCGGAAACCTCGACGCCGGCACGTCGCTGGTTTCGATGAATTCATCAACCCGAGGTCAGCGACTCGATGTGGAGGGGAGGCCGCTGTTTAATGTCGTGTCCTCCAATACGCACTCGGCGGGGCTTACCTTGGTCAGTTCGTTCACGGCCTCTCAGCTCCTTATTAATACGGGCAATTTATCATCGGGAGCGACGGTGTACTTTGCGGGTCAATCCACCTTCACCATTTCCACCTTTACGGTGACAGGGATGACAGGAAAATATGTGACGCTTCGCTCGACCTCAAGCGACCTGTGGTATTTAAATAACACGAGTTCCAACACGGTGATGTTCGTGGACGTGAGCTCTTCCGATGCCAATCCGGGCCTGCTCATCATCGATTTCCCCAGCGGTGTCAATTCCGGCAGCAACACCAATTGGAACTTTGATCCAATTCCAGGCTTGGCTTCGCCCACGTATCTTTCCGTGAACCTCTCCTCCATTACCGCGCAGTGGGGTTTGGTGACTGGCATCAACCAATATCAATTGGAGGTATCGACCAATAGCGGCTTCTTGGCGCCGGTGACTTCGTCAGTCACGACGCTCAGCCAAGGGACCACCTCTAACCTCCTTATTAACACCACCTACTTCTTCCAAGTGGCCTCGTTGAAAAATAACGCGATCAGCAGTTACCGCGATCTTTTGAGCACCTCTACACTGGCGGATATGCCTCAAACGTTGGCTTCCACTTGGACAGCGGTGAATTACTCGTCCATCACGTTTGCGTGGTCGAAGGCCGGCAACCCGGATTTCGTCACGCGTTATACGGCGGAAATATCGACGGAAGCGTTCCCGAACAATTACGCAGAGAACCAAAGCTCCATCACCTACAACCTGAATGCCAGCTTCATGAACCTCCGGCCGGCAGTGACCTACTACGCGCGGGTGAAGGCGGTGAACCACAATGAAGTCAGCACGGATTACCTGGTTCTGGGGAGCACGGTGACGAAGGATATAGGGTTCCCGAATGGTTTGGCTTACATCGGCAGCAGTTCAACGACGCTCACAGCCCAGTGGAACAGCGTCACAGCGGAAGATGATTTCTATACGCTGCAAGTGTCGAGCGCGAACGATTTCTCAAAGACGATCACGAGTTCGGATACGATGAATTTGAGCGCGACAGTCGGGCTCCTCTCTCCTCTTCAAGTGAACACCACCTACTATGCGCGGGTGCGGGTGGTGGTGAACGGAAGCACGGGCTCGTGGACGACGCAAGAAGTGTCGACGGCGACCTTGGCGGAGATTCCACAGACGTTGGCGAGCACGTGGACGGCGGTGAACTTCTCGTCAATCACCTTCGCCTGGTCGAGAGCGGCCAATCCTGATTTGATTACGAAGTACGTGGCGGAGATTTCGACCGCCGCCTTCCCGAACAGCTACGGGGAGAACCAGAGTTCAACGACCTATAACCTCAATGCCGGGTTTACGGGTCTCCGTCCCGGCGTGACCTATTACGCGCAAGTGAAAGCGGTGAATCATAATGAGGTCGGTACTTTGTACTTGGTACTTGGTACGACCGTAACCAAGAGTGCGATCGCGCCGACCGGGTTGGACTACACGGATGCGACGAGCACAACACTCACGGCCCAGTGGAACCAAGTGACGTTGGATGATGACTTCTACACCTTGCAAGTGTCGAGCGCGAACGATTTCACGAAGACCATCACGAGTTCGGATACGCTGAATTTGAGCGCGACGGTGGGCCTGTTGTCACCCTTGCAAGTGAACACCACTTACTACGCGCGGGTGCGCTCCGTGATCAATGGCTCAACCAGCGCGTGGACAACGGAAGAAGTGTCGACAGCGACCTTGGCGGAGGTTCCGCTCACGGTGGCGAGTACGTGGACCGCAGTGAATTTCTCATCTCTCACCTTCGCGTGGACGAATGGGAACAACCCAGAGTTCATCACGAAATATGTGGCGGAGATTTCGACCGAAGCCTTCCCGAACAGTTACGGCGAGAACCAGAGTTCCATCACCTACAACCTGAATGCCAGTTTCATGAACCTCCGGCCCGCAGTCACCTACTACGCGCGGGTGAAGGCGGTGAACCACAATGAAGTCAGCACGGATTACCTGGTTCTGGGGAGCACGGTGACGAAGGATGTGGGGTCGCCAAGCGGCCTCCAGTACCTGGCGGCGTCGAGCACAACGCTCACGGCCCAGTGGAACCCGGCCACCGCGGAAGATGATTTCTATACGCTGCAAGTGTCGAGCGCGAACGATTTCTCGAAGACGATCACGAGTTCGGATACGATGAATTTGAGCGCGACAGTGGGCCTGTTGTCACCCTTGCAAGTGAACACCACCTACTACGCGCGGGTGCGGGTGGTGGTGAACGGAAGCACGGGCTCGTGGACGACGCAAGAAGTATCGACGGCGACGTTGGCGGAGATTCCACAGACGTTGGCGAGCACGTGGACGGCGGTGAACTTCTCGTCAATCACCTTCTCCTGGTCGAGAGCGACCAATCCTGATTTGATCACGAAGTACGTGGCGGAGATTTCGACCGCCGCCTTCCCGAACAGCTACGGAGAGAACCAGAGCTCGATCACCTACAACTTAAATGCGAGCTTCACAGGGCTCCGGGCGGATGTGACCTACTACGCGCGGGTGAAAGCGGTGAATCATAATGAGGTCGGTACTTTGTACTTGGTACTTGGTACGACCGTAACCAAGAGTGCGATCGCGCCGACCGGGTTGGACTACACGGACGCGACGAGCACAACACTCACGGCCCAGTGGAACCAAGTGACGTTGGATGATGACTTCTACACCTTGCAAGTGTCGAGCGCGAACGATTTCACGAAGACCATCACGAGTTCGGATACGATGAATTTGAGCGCGACGGTGGGCCTGTTGTCACCCTTGCAAGTGAACACCACTTACTACGCGCGGGTGCGCTCCGTGATCAATGGCTCAACCAGCGCGTGGACAACGGAAGAAGTGTCGACCGCGACCTTGGCGGAGGTTCCGCTCACGGTGGCGAGTACGTGGACGGCGGTGAATTTCTCATCTCTCACCTTCGCGTGGACAAACGGCAATAACCCAGAGTTCATCACGAAATATGTGGCGGAGATTTCGACCGCCGCCTTCCCGAACAGCTACGGGGAGAACCAGAGCTCAACGACCTATAACCTCAATGCCGGGTTTACGGGCCTCCGTCCCGGCGTGACCTATTACGCGCAAGTGAAAGCGGTGAATCATAATGAGGTCGGTACTTTGTACTTGGTACTTGGTACGACCGTAACCAAGAGTGCGATCGCGCCGACCGGGTTGGACTACACGGACGCGACCAGTACGACGCTCACAGCGGGATGGAATCAAGTGACGTTGGAGGACGACTTCTACACCTTGCAAGTGTCGAGCGCGAACGATTTCACGAAGACCATCACGAGTTCGGATACTCTCAACTTGAACGCGACGGTGGGCCTGTTGTCACCCTTGCAAGTGAACACCACTTACTACGCGCGGGTGCGGGCGGTGGTGAATGGAAGCACGAGCCCGTGGACGACTCAAGAAGTGTCGACCGCGACGTTGGCCGTCCCGCCGGCGAGCGCTGCCTCGACGTGGACCGCCGTCAACTTCACCTCCATCACTGTGCAGTGGGCGGAGGGCGGCAACCCGGAGTGGATCACGAAATATGTGGTTGAACTCTCAACCGCTCCTCACCCCAATACCTATGGAGACAACCAAAGCTCTCACACCTACAATACGAACGCGACATTTGAAGGTCTTACGGACGGCGTGACCTATTACTTCCACGTGAAAGCGGTGAACCACAACGAAATCAGCACCGCCTATACAGTGCTGGGCAGCACGCGAACGCCGGTGATTCCGGGCATGACGCGCGCTTGGGTGGGAGGCACACCCGAGTGGAACCTATCGACCAATTGGAGTCCGGCGGGACTGCCGCGGTTCAATGATGATGTGGTGATTGGCGTGACAGCCAATGATCCTGTTATGAGCGGGACGGTGACTGTGGCCTCAATTTCTCTCAGCGCGGGCGCGACTCTCTCCGTGCGCGGGGCGACCTTCACCGTAACCAACAATGTGAGTTCAAACGGGACCTTGATCTTGTCGTCAACAGAGACGTTGAACCTGCCCGGCGGCGTGTGGGACGTGGATTCAGGAACGGTTTCTTATGTCGGCACAGGTTCATTTGCAGGGCTTACCGCGGGACCGACCTATTACAACCTTCTCATCAACGGAGCCGCCGGCAGCTGGACAATGAATCAAGATATATTGGTGAACAATCGTCTTCATCTCAATGCGGGGACGTTGAATGCGTCAGACCGATTATTAACAGTCACGGGAGATCTGGTTCGTTTGGGCGGTTCGTTCCAGGCCGGGCTCTCCACGGTGACCTTAAGCGGTAATGGAACGCTCTTCGGCTTTGAAGCATCGAACGGATTTACGAATTTGAAGATCGGTCCGAACGCTGCGACGACGTTGTTGGGTTCGGACCTTGATGTGAGCGGTGTGTTGGAATTCCAGGACGGGATTGTCAGTGAAAACGCGCGGCGGGAGATCCGTCTGACAAGCGCCGGCGAAAACGCTCTGTTGATTGGAATGACGACGGCGATGAACTTCTCAAGTTTGACGTGGGTGACTTCCAACACCCAAGCGACGTTGCCATCCTATAACGATTATCCTTCCCTTCAGCTGCGGTCGAATGTGGCGGGCCAAGAATCGGTATTTACGATGGCGGGCGCGGTCACAGCGTCGAGCATGACCATCTACAGTGTGGGGACCGCCACACAGACCACTCTTTTGATGGGCGGTTACAACTTGAACACAGGATGGTTGGAGTTGGGACTCTCCACAAACGCCGGGATCGGGATGCTTGCTGTCGGGAGCGGAAACCTGTATGTGTCGAGCAGCGTGTTGTTCCGTCATGGCGGGTCGGCGCTTGATCTGGGGACATCTACCGGCACGCGCATCGATGGAAACTTCTTGTATGGCGGGTCCACCGGTACGTTCCGCGCCGGTACATCCACCGTGACCTTCCAAGGAACCGGCGCGCAATGGGTGGAACTCTTCGGCGGATCATTGGCAACGGTGTACACGCATAACACCTCGGCGGGCGGGTTGACGTTCGTGAGCAGTTTCACAGCGGTCAATCTCAATGCCACAGGCTTGTCGTCCTCCGCCACGATTTATTTTACCGCTCGAACCACCGCCACCGTCACAGGAGTTCTGAATCTGCAAGGCTCGGCTGGTCAATATGTGGTGTTGAGATCAACCGCGTCCGGCATTCAATCGCATCTGATTGTTTCGACGGGGGCGTTCCGGGCGAATTACGTGGATGTGAAAGACAACAATGCCTCCGGCGGAACGCAGATTGTGGCCTATGATTCCGTCGATTCTGGAAACAATCGGAATTGGGATTTCGCGGCTCCGGCGGTGTCGACCTTGACTTTATCGGCGGGCCCTGGAGCGCGTCAGATCACAATAGCCTGGCCGGCTCCGGCGGATGATGGGGCTTCTGGTTTATCCCTCTCGGGAACCTATTACATTCAATATGGAACAGGACAAGTGGCTTGGTCGACGGCCACGGCTCAAGTTGTGCTCTCTACGAATGGAGTGAATCCGGGTGTGACCGTTAGCACGGCGGTGTCTTCACTCCAATTTGGCGTAACCTATTATTTCCGCATCAACACAGTCGATGATGTGGGACGATGGTCGGGATATTCGAGCACGGCGAGTTTAAAATTGGACGACAGTATTGCTCCTGCGGCGGTTGCGGATTTGGTGGCCTCCTCGACATCGGTGGAGGGGGAGATCGAGTTGACCTGGACGGCGCCGGATGGAGATGGCGGATCTGAGACCGGTCAGAGTGTGGCGTCCTACGACTTGAGATACTCAACCCGAAGCATCAGTGATCTTGGGGGAGATGTGAACGCGTGGTGGTCTCAAGCGCAATCAACTCCTTCCATTGGAACGCCGGCCGCGCCGGGAGTGGGCGAAACGCTTCTCCTGAGCATGCCGGAGTATGGAGTGACCTATTACTTTGCCATCCAAAGCGAGGATGCAAGCGGAAATGTTTCGGCGATTGATACCGCTGCGGCGGGGGTGGCCACGCAGGCCAAGGCCGCTTCTTTTGATAACCGGCCGAACGCGGTCACAAATTTCTTGGGTGTGGGAGGCAATGCTCAGATCGCGCTCGTGTGGACACCGGTGTCACATGTGGATTTCTGGAAATATCAGCTTTATCGATCCTCCGTTTCGCCGGCGTCGCTTTCGTTGCAGGCGGAAATAACCACAATGAATCAGGGGTCCTATGTGGATCTGGGGCTCGGAAATGGGGTGACCTATTACTATCAAATGGTCACAGTGGATAAAGGCGCGCCCGATTATCCAGGGGTGGCGCTCACAAGCGCCACCGCGGTGATCACGGCCGCCACGGGAAATCAAGCGCCGAACGCGCCCGTGATCTCATCGTCCGAAACGATATCCAACAATACTTTCTCGATTCGATGGGTGTGGAGCGGGGAGGTGCCGCCCACAGTCGACGGATTCAGGGTGATGGTGGCCAGTGTGGACATCTCTGGGGCCCTGTCCTCTTCGGCCACCAGTTATTTACAAATTGGTTTGTTGCCCAATCAGGGAGTGACGGCGCAGGTGATGGCTTACAACAGTGCCGGCGGAACTTTGTCGGTTCCTTTCACGCGTTATGCCAGGGCCAATCCGCCGGTTAATTCAGCCGTGACCGGGGTCTCGGACTTTACGATTTCTCTCGATTGGTCCGAAAACGGAAATGTGGGGACACCCACCTATCAAATCGAATATGCGCTCAACAATTCCTTTACCAATTCAACCACGGTTCAGGCGCTCATTTCACAATCGACTCTCAACAATTTGGTGCCAGATACTCTCTATTACATTCGGGTGCGCGCCTTAAATGGCGACGGGGTGGCGACTTCCTATGACGTGACACTTACAACACGCACCGAAGTTCAGAGGGACCGTTTGGCCCCCGCGCCCGTGGGCGGCTTGTGGGGAGCGCTGACACCGGTCTCGGCCAACTCGGCGGAGGTGACCTTGACTTGGGGAATCCCTAAGAAAAATGTGGACGGCACTGCGCTGACCGATTTGGCGGGCTATATCGTCACCACCTACGCGTCGATGGGATTGCCGGAAGATCCCTGGGTGGGAACCGTGATTACCACGAGCACCGCGACAATCACCGTGCCGCTTAACTCCGCAACCTACATCGGCGTGAGGGCGGTGGACGTGACAGGGAACCAATCCATGACTTCGAACATTCTACGAGCGCCAGACCTCCAATACTTCTCTATGGCCGATGACCGTCTGAGCTGGTATGAATACACCTCAGATATGGCCTCTCAACTGCGAGGAAATTATGCGACCAACGAAGGCGTGAACTATTGGGTTCAAGGGTTTGAGATGGTGGAGCACTACACGAACGGGAAAGTGGTCAAGTCCGTTAAGTTCCGGGCTTACCGGGATGACACGGTGGTGTCGGACACCGATCGTGTGTTTGAGCAGGCGGGCGGGCTGGTGAATATTGTGTATGAGGTCGTCAATGGAGAGGTGGTGCAAGGAAGCCCGTCGAGGCTTTCCTATTTCACGAATTTGTTTGCATCAACAGACGGTTCGCTGAGAAGTTCAGCAGCGCAAAATGAGGAGGTGACCGATGGCCTGCGAGAGAGCGCGGTTACCCTCAGCGCTGTGACAGACAACATTGGGCGGGCGGTGCTTCCGTCAAGCAATGTGAACAAAAAATTGGCCCTCTTCTGGAACAATGGCGCGAAATGGATTAAAGCCGGAGGGGAGGTGGACGCGACAAATCAAAAGGTGACCATCCGAACGTCGCGTTTGGGAACCTATCAATTGCGTCAAGCGCAGCAGACGGGCGACACCTCTTTGGTGCAAGTTTATCCGCGGATCATCACGCCGAATGGGGATGGAGCCAATGATGTGGTGATCTTCCAATATGGAGAGGGTCCGTTGGCCGGGAAGAACCCGACGGGCGAGATCTTTGATTTGAATTCCGCCAAGGTGGCCACGCTCAAGCCCGGCCCCGACCCTGAGACGACGCTCATGTGGGACGGAAAAACCGACAGCGGAGAAGCGGTGGGCGCCGGCATCTACATCTATCAACTGAGCGTGGATGGAACGCTGGTCAACGGATCCGTCGTCGTCGCGAAGTAAGAAGCGTTTTGATTTTTCTTTAACCCGAATAAGTTAGTTGATCGGCCGTTACCGTTTATCAACGGTGGATTTTTTAGTCGGGGTGACGGCGTACGCCCACCATTTCGTCGTATAAAAACAAGATTCCACGACTCCATTTCATAGAGAAACGGGGGTTCCCCGGTCTATTTTTTGCTGAGAAACCAATGCAGCACCGTTTGTTCCGCGCGCGACAATTGTCTGCCTCGTTTGATCGCTATTCCGGCTTCGCGGTAAAAGGGCCCCTCGGCTAGGGGAAGGCTCCTCAAAGTTTTGTTTTTGACCTCCAGCAAAACGGTCGCCTCCGGTAAAATAGAAACACCGCCGCCTACCTCCACCACGCGTTTTAATGTCTCGATGTTTTCTCCCTCATGAATGACATTAACGGAAACGCCCTGTTTGTAGAATATTCCGTCGATTAATTGGCGCGTCTGCAGATTTTTATTGAAGGTGACGAACGGAGCCTGATTCAAATCTTTTATGGATACGCTTTTTTTCTTGGCGTTGGGATGGTACGGCGAACAAATGTACATCAGCTTCTCTTTGATAAAGGGATGGATGTCAAACTTGTCGGGTTCGTTGGGAGGCAGAATGATGATGCCCATGTCACAGTTTCCCGCGAGAAGGTCGGCCAAAATTCGGTCGGAATGAACGTATTCCAAATTCAGCGTTATCTTGGGGTGATTCTTCATAAAAGTTCTCAGGAGAGGCGGCAACAGGTGAAGCCCCACGCTGTAGGCGGATTCCATTTGAACGGAGCCATTGATTTCGTTCGGCAGCTTTTTCATCGCTTCCCGCACATTTTGTTCCGTTTGCAAAATGGAATTGGCCGCTTCCAATAAAAGGAACCCTTCTGGCGTGAGAATGAACTGCCCTTTTTCACGTTCAATGAGCTTCTTCCCAAAATGTCTCTCCAGGTAAGCCAGTTGTTGGCTGATCGCCGATTGGGTCAGAAAACTGAGCGCGGCCGCCTTGCGAAAACTGTGGGTCTTCGCCAAATTGCGGAACGTTTTTAAATATTCAAGAGAGAGATGCGCGCCTTTCATGGGGATTAGAATTACTTATCGGAGGTATTAGCGCAATACCCTGGAGAAATAGATTTTAATACTCCATGATTAACGCATTCCGGTTAATAGTCATCCAATAAAGGAGGGGGGCATGGCAACCAAAAATCGATCCGTAAAGAAAATTGAATTTCCCACTGATAAAAAGAGCGAGAAATGGAAATCTCCCCAAATTGATTTCCCGCGTGACGGCGAAGTGGTGGGAGGAGGTCATTACGCAGTTCGGATTTCGGCGGAGGGTGGGGCGGAAGTTGAAATTTCGTTTGATGACGGAGATTGGATGTCCTGCCGATACGCGGTGGGGCATTGGTGGTTTGATTGGAGTCCAGTCAACCAAGGTGAAAAGCGGTTAAGAGCGCGGGCCCGGGTTGATCAGGGAAAATGGCATCAATCCAATGAGGTCCGTTGTCAGATAGCCTAAGGTTAAAAATGAAACAGGTTCTGATTAATAACACGGTTTTGCGAGACGGCCAGCAATCCTTGGCCGCTACGCGCATGAAAACCTCTCAGATGGTGCCGGCCGCCGCGGATTTGGATGCGTTGGGATTTGCCGGCCTTGAAACTTGGGGCGGCGCGACCATTGATTCGTGTCTCCGTTTTTTACAGGAAAATCCTTTTGACCGCATACGAACTTTGAAAAAGGAGGCGCCACAGACCCCCCAAATAATGTTGTTGCGCGGCCAAAACATTGTCCAATACGCCAGTTTCCCTGATGATGTGGTGCAAACATTTGTTCGCTGCACCGCCGAGGCTGGGATGGATATATTCCGTGTGTTCGACGCGTTAAACGACCTTCGAAACATGGGAGTGGCGATCGATGCTGTCAAAAAATCCGGCAAGCACGCTCGAGGCGAGATCTGTTACACCATTAGCCCCGTCCATACCGTAGATGCCTTTGTTGATATGGCCATTCAGCTGGAAGCGATGGGTTGCGATTCGCTGGGCATTAAAGACATGGCCGGAATATTGGCGCCGCAGGTGGCCTACAATCTCGTTAAAAAATTGAAAGAGAAAATAAAAATACCGGTGGTGATGCATTGTCATGACACGGCGGGTCTGGCCGCGCAATCCTACTTGGCCGGGATTGAAGCCGGCGCGGACACCATTGAAACATCCATCGCGCCCTTTGCCAATGGAACGGCCCAGCCGGACACACTTCGGATGCTGGTCATGCTGGAGGGTCATCCCCGATGCCCGGATTTCGACCGGGACCGTTTGGCGCGCTTAAGGACACATTTTGAAAAGGTTTATAAGGAACTGGGCGAATTCACGAGTCCGGCCAATGAACGCATCGATTGTGACGCGCTGACCTGCCAGGTTCCCGGCGGTATGTTGAGTAATTTTCGCACCCAGCTTAAAGAGCAAAACATGATGGACAAATTTGACCTGGTGATGCAGGAAGTTCCCTACGTCCGCCAATGTTTGGGTTGGGTGCCTCTGGTGACCCCCACCTCTCAAATCGTCGGAACGCAAGCGATGCTCAACGTGAAGTTCGGCCGCTGGAAGGTCATTTCCCAACCCGCGATGGATGTGGCGTTGGGGCAGTATGGCCGCACGCCCGGGAGGATTGACCCAGACGTTCTTAAAGAGGTTGAGCGGCAATCCGGGAAAAAATCAATCGAAGGACGGCCGGCCGATCTATTGTCTCCCGGTATGAACAAGTGGCGCGCGGAGATAAAGGCCAAAGGTTTGCCTGTCAGCGATGAAGTGGCGGTTCTCTACGCCATGTTCCCGCAGCAGGTGGAAGCGCTGTTAAAACCGGTTCCGCCACCTGTTCAGGTCCCGCCCAACGCCAAACATTTTTCCATGACCATCAATGGAAATAAGCACGAGGTGTTGGTAGAGGAGATTTTGAATTAACCCGAATAATTCAGTTAAAAGGCCATTACTAATACAAACGCAGAAAATTAAGTTACGAAATCGTCATCCCGGCATGCTTTTTGGCCGTACCGATACATTGATTTACATAATGCCGGTACGTACCGACCAAGATCATTGTGGAACGGTACGGGATCCAGGTTTTGCCTTCGAGCGTAAACCTGGGCCCCGGCCAAAAGATCGCTGGGGCGACAGCGTCTTGTGCAGGTCCTTTAGGTACGATTCAACTGAGCATTCCCGTTAAGCATGTTTCAGCGGTTTTAATTGAGTGAGTAAACAAGGAGGTAAGGGTGTGAAAGTTTATTTCTATTTATTGGCCTATCCCATGGAGGCGTTGCTGGCTTCGATGCTGCCGCCCGAAGAATTTGGCGCCTATATGGCCATTGGAATCCATCAAATGTCCCGCGGAAAAATTGTTTATTTGGAACTGGCGGATGATTTTCATTCCAAAGATTTCGATCTGGAGCGCGGGCGAAATGAATGCAAACCGGATGAGTTTGGAGCCCCAAAAAAGTCTGTTTATCTTTCGTTGTACCGCGTGATTGAGAGAATACCGATGGAATTCCTGCGGACGATTCATTTGGTGACCAAAGATGGCCGCGATTTGGCTATTGCGCCCCAGAAGATTCAACCGACCAGTGAGCATCCGCACCGCGGGGGCGTCTTCTTCTATCAGGAACTGGCCCCGGTCCGACCCATGGTTGTTTCCCAACTGGACCCTTTGGATTTTGGGCAATTCTTGACGGACGGCAAAAACCCTCTGCGGCTTCCAAAGATTCTTTACGCGCGCATGAAGCTCGGTCGAGATCCTTTGCATGTGCTCAATGAACCCGATTTGCCCTACGGCAATTTGCCCCATTTGCAAAATTGCATCCAAGAGCTGGTCGACGCCAAAAAAGTGACAAAGACCTACGAACGTTATTCTTACGATGATTTTGTTTATAGCGCCATCGTGGACGGAGTTTATTTGGCGGAGCAGGGGCAGGGGTTATTTTATCCATTTCCAGACGAAGCTGATTTGAAGGGCCAATACTACACATGGTGGCGGTCCGCATTTTAATACCAAGGAGTGTTAAATATTATGAACCATGATTTACCTGTTTATTTTCTCATTGCGCCGCTTTCTTCTCTGATGGCACTTGGTTTCGCGTTTTATTTTTACTGGCGGATGACCCAAGCGGAAGAGGGCACGGAAAAAATGAAAGAAATAGCCCGCTACGTCCGTGAAGGAGCCCACGCCTACTTGCAAAAACAGTACCAGGTGGTCGGGATTGTTTTTATGGTGCTGTTCGCGCTGTTTTCAATTCTGGCTTGGGCCGGTGTTCAAAATGTGTTTGTTCCGATCGCATTTTTAACCGGGGGGTTCTTTTCGGGCTTGTGCGGATTTTTGGGAATGAAAACCGCGACCATGGCGTCCAACCGGACGGCGTGGGGCGCGAAGATGTCACTCAACAGAGGTCTCCAAGTGGCTTTTCGGTCAGGCGCGGTCATGGGGTTGGTCGTGGTTGGTTTTGGTCTTTTTGACATTTCGTTGTGGTATACCCTGCTCGACTTCATATACGAAAACAATTGGTTTGGTTTGGGGCAGCAATTGATTACGCACGCCGGTCTCATAGGGCCCTGGTCGCCGGAATTGATGCGAACCGCTGAAGTGGGCCACGCAAAACTCGTTGAGATGACAACGGTGATGATCACCTTTGGAATGGGGGCCAGCACCCAAGCTCTATTCGCCCGTGTGGGAGGAGGGATTTTTACCAAAGCCGCGGATGTGGGTGCGGACTTGGTGGGGAAGGTGGAAGCGGGAATTCCGGAAGATGATCCTCGCAACCCGGCCGTGATTGCCGATAACGTTGGAGACAATGTGGGAGATGTCGCCGGAATGGGCGCGGACCTGTATGAATCTTATTGCGGATCCATTTTGGCGACGGCGGCTCTCGGCGCCGCGCTGGCGCCAAAAGAGGGGACAACCTTATTGGCGTATATCATGGCGCCTCTTCTCATCGCGGGCATTGGAAATATTCTTTCCTTGATTGGAATTTTTGTGGTTCGTTGCAAAGAAGAAGATGGGCAAAAAGAACTGTTGGCGGCTTTGGGTCGCGGCGTTTGGGTCTCGTCGATTCTTATTGTTATGACCTCCGCTGTTCTTTGTCGCGTTCTTAACTTGGGGTGGGGGATATTTGGCGCGGTGGTCATGGGTTTGGGGGCGGGTATTGTCATCGGTCGATCAACTGAATATTACACCTCGGATGGGTTTTCACCGACCAAAAGCGTTTCGGATCAGGCGCGTATGGGGCCGGCCACAACGATTATCGAGGGCCTGGCGGTGGGAATGAATTCGACGGCGATTCCGGTCCTGGCGGTGGTGGTGGCCATCCTAGCCTCCTATGGGTTTGCGGGTGGATTTTCAAGTCCGAGTTATGGACTCTATGGAATTTCCATAGCGGCGGTGGGAATGCTTTCGACTTTGGGCATTACACTGGCCACCGACGCGTACGGCCCAATTGCTGATAACGCGGGCGGAAATGCGGAGATGTCGGGCCTTGGGCCGGATGTTCGGGCGCGCACGGATACGTTGGACATGTTGGGCAACACCACGGCTGCGACGGGGAAAGGGTTTGCTGTGGCCTCCGCGGCCCTCACCGCGCTGGCTCTTTTGGCCGCTTATCTGGAGGAGATTAAACTTTGGATTGGGCGGTTCGCCAACGAGAACGGAGGATTCTTTGTCGTCAAGGGTTCGGGCTACGCTTTTTCGGTCCCGGGATCGCCGGATTCTGTTGATGGTGCCATCCTCATTCCATTGCTCCAGAGTCAAATGTCGGATTTCGTAAAAGCCTACGATCTAACGATCATGAATCCCATGCTCCTGAGCGGCCTTTTCATAGGCGTGATGGGCAGTTTTTATTTCAGCGGCCTCACCATGAAAGCGGTCGGTTGCGCGGCCGGCCGAATGGTCGAGGAAGTTCGCCAGCAATTTAAGGATCATCCCGGCATCATGAAAGGAACCGAAAAACCGGATTATGCCCGCTGCGTGGCCATCTCCACCGGGGGGGCCCAACGAGAAATGATTGCTCCTGCGCTCCTCGCGTTGGGGATTCCGCTGGCCACCGGACTACTTTTGGGAATTCCAGGGGTTATCGGACTTCTTACGGGGGGGATGGGGGGAGGATTTGTCATCGCCATTATGATGAACAACGCGGGCGGATCCTGGGACAATTCGAAAAAATTTATTGAGAAAGGGCATTTCGGCGGAAAAGGGTCGGCGGCGCACAAGGCGGCCGTGGTCGGGGACACCGTGGGAGATCCGTTTAAAGACACCTCCGGCCCGTCACTCAACATTTTGATCAAACTCATGGCGATGGTGGCGATCGTGACCTCAGGGGTCATCGTCGCGTATGGGAATCTATTCCAGAGGCTCTTTTTCTAGGCGATGAATTCTCACAATGTTTCCATGAGTGACTTTGATCCTGTTTCTTACGAAACGTGGCGCGCTTTGGTTGAGAAGGATCTTAAGGGCGTGTCTTTTGAAAAAAAGCTTGTCTCCTCCACTTTTGAAGGAATTCCACTTAAGCCTCTTTATACCGCCTCCGACTTGGAGGGAATAACAACCCTTCAATCCTTTCCCGGGTTTCCGCCCTATATTAGGGGTGGGCGAGCCTCCGGATATACGGAAAAGGGGTGGGAGATATCGCAGGAGATGGATTTTTCCAGCGCCGCGGAATTCAATGAAGCCGCGCGGAATTCCGTTGAACGCGGTCTCACGGCTCTCAATGTCGTGTTGGACAAAGCGACACGAAATGGCCACGATCCCGATTGGGCGGAACCCGGCGAGGTGGGAGTGGGCGGTCTTTCCATCGCAACCATCGAGGATTTGGATCGGGCGTTGGCGGGAATCGATTTATCCAAGACCTCTCTTTTTATCCGATCCGGTTCTTCGGCAATGCCCATTGCGGCGCTGTTGATGGCGTTGGTTCGCCGTCGGGGACAAAATCCGGAAAACCTCCGCGGATGTATCGAGATGGACCCGTTGGGCGTCATTTCGCATGAGGGGGGATTGCCACAATCGTTGGAAGGATCTTACCGCGAAATGAGCGTGCTCACGCGCTGGGCGCAAGAAAAATCGCCGAAGCTTCAAACCATATGCGTTCACACCCGCGCTTGGCATGAAAGTGGCGGCCATGCCGTTCAAGAGCTGGCGTTTGGTTTGGCCACCGGCGTTGAATATCTGCGCGCTATGATGGACCATCATCTCCCGATCAATGACGTGGCTCCGCGACTTCGGTTCGCCATGACGGTGGGGAACCAGTTTTTTATGGAAATTTCGAAACTGCGCGCGCTTCGCATGTTGTGGAGCCAGGTGGTTTCAACGTTGGGAGGCGATGAAAGCGCGCAGCGCCTCCATATTCATGCCCGGACCTCGCATCGAAATAAAACGGTTTATGACCCCACCGTGAACTTATTGAGAGGAACGGTCGAAGCCTTCGCGGCTGTCTTGAGTGGGGTCGACAGCCTTCAAGTCGGGGCCTTTGATGAAACGTTTCGAACGCCGGACGATTTTTCAAGGCGTCTGGCTCGTAACACCCAACTTATCTTGGAGAAAGAATCGAATTTGACTCCCTTCATAGATCCTGCGGGAGGCTCTTTCTATCTTGAAAAACTTTCCCATCAGTTGGCTCACGCGTCCTGGGAATTGTTTCAGAAAGTGGAGGCGATCGGCGGCATGACGCAAGCCCTGCGGAAGGGTTTTGTCCAAGATGAAATCGAAAAGGTTCAGAAAGAACGGTGCCAAGCCGTCGCGACGCGAAAATCCGTCATCGTTGGAACAACAAAATACGCCAACCCCCAAGAAAAAAAATCATCTCAAATGAAAGGTGACAGCGCGGCATTTCAGCTCAAACGTCGCCAACAGATTATCTCCTACCGGACGCAATCCGAAGACATTGCCAATCAGGCGGTGCTCCAACAGTTGGAGCATATTGTCGAGTCGCAGGATCAGGCGGTTTTTGAGGCCTGTGTGGCGGCCATTGAAAAAGGGGCCACGCTCGGAGAAGTAACGCGTTCCATTCGCATCAGTGACACACCGCTCAAATCGATCCGTTCGGTGAAACTGGAACGTTCGGCCCAACCCTTTGAAAGGTTGAGAGACGCGGTTGAATCGATCGGAGAAAAAAGATCTCAACCGCTGACGGTTTTTTTGGCGACCATGGGGCCTGCTTCTCAGCATCGGGCGCGCGCCGACTTTTCGAGGGACTTTTTTGAGGTGGCCGGATTCAAAGTCATTTACCCCAAAGGATTTGAGACCCCCGAGAAGGCCCTTGCGGCCGCCGCGGAGGCGAAGTCTTCAATTGTGGTGATATGCTCAACCGATGAAACCTATCCGCACCTGGTTCCGCCGCTGGTCGAGGGACTTAAAAATAGAGTTCCGGGTGTTCGCGTCGTGCTGGCGGGCTATCCCGCCGAACAAGTGGAGGGTTTTAAAAAACTGGGAGTGGACGAATTCATTCACCTGAAAGCAAACGCACTCGATGTTTTAAGTCGGTTGGTTGAACTGGAGGAGAGAAAGTCATGACCGCCCATCCCGACTTCACAAAGATTCCCTTCAACCCACCTCTGCGGGATGTTTCATTTAAAGAGTGGCAGAACGCCGTGGAAAAAGAAACCGGCCGTCCCTTCCAAGAATGGGTGGCCCAAACGATTGACCAGATGGATGTGAAACCGCTCTATCGGTCGGAGGATTTGCCTGAGGCCGGGATGTTAAACTCCATGCCTGGTTTTCCTCCCTATGTACGCGGGCCCTATCCCTCCATGTATGTCACGCGTCCGTGGACAATTCGGCAATACGCGGGGTTTTCGACGGCTGAAGAAAGCAACGCCTTTTACCGTCGGAACTTGGCGGCTGGCCAGAAAGGGTTGTCGGTGGCCTTTGATTTGCCCACTCACCGCGGTTACGATTCTGATCATCCGCGCGCTTTTGCGGATGTGGGAAAGGCCGGTGTCGCCATCAATTCCGTTTTGGACATGAAAATTTTATTCGACCAGATTCCATTGGATCGGATTTCCGTTTCGATGACCATGAATGGCGCGGTGCTGCCGATCCTGGCTTTTTACATCGTGGCCGCCGAAGAACAAGGGGTCAAGATGGATCAACTCTCCGGCACCATCCAAAATGACATCTTGAAAGAATATTTGGTGCGCAATACCTACATTTACCCACCCGGCTCGTCGATGCGAATCGTGGCGGACATTTTTTCGTTTACCTCAAAGCACATGCCGAAGTTCAACAGCATCAGCATATCGGGTTATCACATGCAGGAGGCGGGGGCCACCGTGGATTTGGAGATGGCCTACACGTTGGCGGACGGCTGGGAATACGTGCGCACAGGACTCAAAGCCGGCATTGATATTGATTCCTTCGCGCCGCGCCTCTCTTTCTTTTGGGCGCAGGGGAAAAACTTTTTCATGGAGATCGCCAAAATGCGCGCGGCCAGAGCCTTGTGGGCACAGATTATCCGGGCCTATCATCCGAAAAACCCGAAGTCGATGGCTCTCCGGACGCATTCCCAAACATCGGGCTGGAGCCTCACCGAGCAGGACCCGTTTAACAACGTGGTGCGAACCTGTCTGGAGGCGATGGCGGCGACGCACGGGCACACGCAGTCCCTCCACACAAACTCCTTGGACGAGGCCATTGCCTTGCCGTCGGAGTTTTCAGCGCGCATCGCCCGCAACACCCAGTTGTTTTTGCAGGAGGAAACCGATCTTTGCAAAGTGATTGACCCTTGGGGGGGATCGTTTTTAGTCGAGGCATTGACCACGGCTTTGACAAAACGCGCGTGGGATCACATCCAAGAAGTGGAAAGGATGGGCGGGATGGCCAAGGCCATAGAATCAGGTCTTCCCAAATTACGCATCGAGGAGGCCGCCGCTCGCCGCCAGGCCCGGATTGATTCGGGAGTCGAGTCCATCGTGGGAGTGAATCTGTATCGGTTGGAAAAATTTGAGCCCTTGGACCTTTTGGAAGTTGACAATGCGGCGGTGCGCGAATCGCAAATGAAACGGCTCGAAACTCTTCGGGAAAACCGCGATGGCGCGCTTGTGAAGTCGACCTTGGAGGCTCTTACGCGAGGCGCCGACAAAGGCGAGGGGAACTTGTTGGCGCTGGCGGTGGAGGCGGCGCGCGCCCGCGCGTCTTTGGGAGAAATATCGGCCGCCTTGGAAAAGGTTTTCGGGCGACACAAAGCCCTGATTAAAACGGTCTCGGGCGTGTATCAATCGGAATACGCCAACACAAATCACATGGAAAAAATTCAACAACTGGTTGCATCGTTTGTTCAAAAAGATGGACGGCGTCCGCGCATCTTGATCACGAAAATGGGGCAAGACGGTCACGACCGGGGCGCTAAAGTGGTGGCCACCGCCTACGCGGACATGGGGTTCGATGTGGACATGGGCCCGTTGTTTCAAACTCCGGAGGAGGCCGCGCGCATGGCCGTTGAAAATGACGTTCATGTCATTGGGGTCAGTTCTCTGGCCGGAGGGCACAAAGCGCTGGTGCCGCAACTGTTGGCGGAACTGAAAAAACACGAACGGCCCGACATTATGATCATTGTCGGGGGCGTAATACCGCCGCAGGATTATGAATTTCTCAAGGACAATGGCGCCGCCGCGATTTTTGGACCGGGCACCGTGCTTCCGGAGGCCGCGCGGATTATATTGGAGGAGCTCCATCGCAGACTTTAAGTTTTCATCATTGAACGTCGAGGATTATGTGAAAGGGCTACAGGCGCGCAATCGTTCTATTTTGGCCCGGGCCATTACACTCATTGAGAGCCGCGTTCCGGCGCATCGGGAAAAAGCGGACCTTGTTTTACAGAGCATCATGAAATGGACAGGGAAAGCCAAACGTGTGGGAATCACCGGCGTTCCGGGGGTTGGAAAAAGCACCTTTATCGAAGCGTTGGGGTGCCAGTTGTGTACAAGGGGGCATCACGTGGCGGTGTTGACTGTGGACCCCACGAGCGCGCTTTCAGGAGGAAGTATTTTGGGAGACAAGACGCGAATGGAACAGTTGTCACGCCATGAAAATGCGTTCATCCGCCCTTCAGCGGCGGGAGAAACGTTGGGCGGGGTCGCGCGCAAAACGCGTGAGGCCATGATGCTCTGCGAAGCGGCTGGCTTTGATGTGGTGTTGGTCGAGACGGTGGGCGTGGGCCAAAGTGAAACCACGGTCCGGTCCATGGTGGATTTTTTTCTTTTGATGCTGCTTCCCGGCGGAGGGGATGAACTTCAGGGAATAAAAAAAGGGGTGGTGGAGTTGGCCGACTCTCTTTTCGTCAACAAGGCCGATGGGCCCAATAAAGAGCTGGCGGAAATTTCACAGCGCGAATACGCTGGCGCGGTGCGCGGTTTGCGCCCGGCCACACGGGGCTGGCATAGCGAGGTGTACATCGGCTCGGCCAAAACGGGCGAAGGTTTGCCCGAGATGTGGAGGGTCATCGAGCGATTTTTTGAGGATATGGAGGGGGCGGGTTTTATCGCGCAGCGGCGACGGGAGCAGACCCAATCCTGGCTTCGGGACATGGTCCGGGAAGAACTCATCTCCCAATTTTTTCAAGATGAAACGATGCAAGCGCGCCTGCAGGAGGTTGATAAGTTGCTCTTGAACAACTCCATCAGCGTTTCGCAGGGCGTTGCAAATTTATTGGACGCATTTGAAAAGAGGAGGGTTTCACATGATTCAACGAATTGACCATTTGGGCATTGCGGTAAAAAATCTGGATCAGGCCGTGTCCTACTATGAAAAGGCATTGGGAATAAAATGCGAACGCCGGGAGGAAGTGGCGTCGCAGAAAGTGATCACCGCTTTTTTGAACGTCGGGGAATGTCATTTGGAACTGCTGGTTCCGACATCGGACGACAGCACGATCGCGAAATTCATTGAGAAAAATGGCGAGGGGATACATCACGTGGCTTTCGCCACCGATGACATCGGCAACCAATTGGGGAAGGCGGCCAGCGCTGGTTGCAAACTGATTCATGAAAAACCATTTGAAGGAGCGGGTCAGAAATGGGTGGCGTTTTTGCATCCCAAATCCACGCATGGGGTATTAACCGAATTTTGCATGCCAAAATCCAACGGGCCGCATTAGGAGGCAGTATGGCGATAAAAGAAAAATTTATTTCGGAATTGAGAAGCCGTCGCAAACAAGCGGTGAGCGGGATGGAGAAAAAAACAGAGGAGCGTCGGAAAAAAGGGCTGATGACCGCGCGCGACCGAGTCGATGGATTGTTTCACGCGGGGTCCTTTCAGGAGTTTGGGTTGCACGCCCAGCATGATTGCCACAATTTCGGAATGGAATCGAAGTCGATGCCCGGAGACGGCGTGATCACAGGGGTCGGCCTCGTGGACGGCCGGTCGGTGGCCTCTTTTAGCCAGGATTTTATGATCGGCGGTGGCGCGTTGGGCCGTGTGCACGCAAAGAAAATTTCGGAATTGATGACCTACGCTCAGCAAATGGGTATGCCCGTCGTTGGTTTTAATGATTCGGGAGGAGCCCGAATTCAAGAAGGCGTGGAATCTTTGTCCGGTTACGGGCAGGTTTTTTTCCGCAACGTGCTTTTGTCCGGCGTGGTGCCGCAAATTGCGGTGATCGCGGGGCCGTGCGCGGGAGGAGCGGCCTATTCGCCGGCGCTCATGGACTTTTTGATCATGGTCCGGAAATCGGCGAACATGTTTATCTGCGGACCGGATGTGATCATGGCTGCCACCGGGCAAAAAACCACGATGGAAGAAATCGGATCGGCGGACGCGCATGCCTCTGTGAGCGGCAATACCCATTTCACCGTGGACAGCGATGCTCAAGCAATTTCGTTGGTCAAAAAACTCCTGTCGTTTTTGCCTTCCAATAACGTGATGGATCCTCCTCATCGCCCCACCTCAACCTTGGACTTGAAGCCTGACCCCGGTCTGAGCGCCTTGGTTCCGGAGGATCCCAAATCTCCGATGGATGTTCTGAAAATTATTGGACGATTGGTGGACGCGGGAGATTTTCTCGAGGTGCATCAACAGTGGGCGAAAAATATTGTGATTGGATTCGGTCGGTTTCAAGGCGTGGTGGCCGGTGTTGTGGCCAATCAGCCGATGGTGAAAGCGGGGACGCTGGATATTGATGCTTCTGACAAGGCGGCGCGGTTCATTCGGTTCTGCAATGCCTTTAATATTCCGATCGTTACGCTGGTGGACGTCCCTGGGTTTCTGCCGGGTGTGTCTCAGGAGCGCGGGGGCATTATTCGTCACGGCGCCAAAATGCTGTTCGCCTATGCCGCTGCTACCGTTCCGAAAATAACGGTGATCATGCGAAAGGCCTATGGGGGGGCCTATTTGGCGATGTGTTCGCGTGATATGGGCGCTGACATGGTGTTCGCTTGGCCCTGCGCTGAAATTGCCGTGATGGGGGCGGAAGGGGCGGTCCAAATCCTCTACAAAAAAGACATTACCTCAGCGGCGGATCCGAAAGCCAAAGAAGCGGAGTATGTTGCCGAATACCGCTCGAAATTCTGCACACCGTACGAATCGGCCGGACGCAACTTGGTCACCGATGTGATCGAACCGGCGGAAACACGGGCCATTGTTTCGCGGGCGTTGCGTTATTCCATGGCCAAACGTGAAACACGGCCACCCAAGAAACACGGGACGATACCGTTATGAAAGGGAATCGCGGGGTCTTGTTTTTATACGAAGAAATGTTTGAAGGTCGCCGTCGCCCCGGCCCGGCTTTTAAATGGAGTGATTGTTGGCAAATGTATAAGCCGGGGCCCAGTCGTTCCGGCAGAAGGTGTGGTGGGATCACCTCCCTCTCCGGAGAGGCTGGGTCCCGGCTTATACTCTTCTCAATGCTTACATCCTTTAAAAAATGGGCCGGGACGACGGCTATGGTTGATTCCTTGTTGGGTTACGGCGGAGCCGCGCTATGAGTGAAACATCCGTCGACCCCAAGAAAACCGCGATTGAAGGGGAAGTTTTAGCGGCCATTGCGGCGGCGGTGGCGATCTCGCTTAAGCGGCCGCATAAAATCCTTACAGTGGAAGAAACGTCTCTACAGTTGGAAGCGCCGATGTATGTCTTGAATCCCTGGTCGATGGAAGGGCGCTTCCATCATTTTGGTTCACACAAGGTGCGTTGATGATTAAAAAATTAAAAATTACCGTTGATGGAAAAAGTTACGAAGTTTCTGTTGAGTTACCTGATGAGCCAAAAGAGGTCGTCAGAAAAACCGAGGAGACGAATGCTCCGCCTCCAACGCCCACGGCCTCGCCTCCGGCCGCGTCCTCCTCCGCTGGAAAACCAGCAGGCCCGGGAGAAATTGTCAGCCCTTTGGCTGGCCGTGTGATTTCCATTGGAGTTGAACTTGGGCATGAGGTCAAAGAGGGGGACCATGTGCTCACACTTGAGGCCATGAAAATGAATACGTTCGTCTTCGCGCCCAAGGGAGGAAAAATTAAAGAAATAAAAACGACTGTGGGTGCGGCTGTGCAAGAGGGCGACATTCTCTTGCTCATGGAATAAAGCCAAATGTTCCCTGAATCATCCCGAGCTGTTAACGAATTGGGATGGACGATCTCTCGGTTGGAGGAATGTTCTTCCACCAACGATGTGGCGAAGGATTTACCGGTGTGGCATGCGGTGCTCGCGGGACGGCAATTGGCTGGGCGCGGTCGGTTTGGTCGAACGTGGCAATCGGGGGAAGGCGGCGTCTGGATGTCCGCCGTGGTCCCTGCGCCAGTGAGTGAACCTCTCTGGAAAATGATGCCACTTGCGGCGGGCCACGCGGTCGCCACAACGATCATGGAATTGGGCGTCGCCTCGGTGAAGCTTAGGTGGCCGAACGATGTAATGGTGGGGGCGCGCAAATGCGCTGGTATTTTGGTGGACCGATTCCATGTTGACCGATGCGTGGTGGGAATGGGGGTGAACGTGTTCAATGATCCGGCTCTCCAGGATCCCGCCCTGAAAGACTGCTCGGTTCGGCTCGCCGATGTATTGGAAAAATGTCCGGATTTGGACCAGGTGGCGGAGCGGATATTGGCCAACTTGAGATTTATTTTGATGCGAATGGAGAAGGGGGGGGCGTTGGAACTAATTCATCGACTGGATCTGCTCTGGAAAATTCCGACGCTGGTCGAAATGCATATCAACGAAAAGATTCTCAAGCGGATGTTTTGTGGGGTCAATAACCAAGGGTGGGTTCGATTAAAATCCAGCGAGGGGTCCATTGAAGAATTTGCTCCGGAAGACATTCGAATGATGAGAGAAATTTAAGGAGACCATTATGGGGATTGTATCGAGAATTCCAAAAATAACGGCGGAAGAAGCGGCGGGAATGATTTCTCACCAAGATCAAATAGGCTTTAGTGGGTTCACTCCCGCCGGTGCCGCCAAAGCGATTCCTCTCGCCATTGCGGCCAAAGCGGTTCGGGAACACAAGGAGGGACGGGAGTTTAGAATCCGAGTTCTGACCGGTGCTTCTACGGGACCTTCTCTGGATGGCGCGTTGGCCAAGGCTGAAGCGGTATCGTTCCGAGCGCCCTATCAATCGGATCCCCACATGCGAAAAAGCATCAACGAGGGGAAAACAGAATTCTTTGACATGCATCTCTCGCTCGTTCCCCAAAATGCCCGTTACGGATTTCTCGGGAAATTCAATTGGGCGATTGTGGAAGCCTCCGATGTCACGGAAGACGGTGAAATCGTTTTGAGTTCTTCTGTGGGGGCCTCGCCGTCTTATTGTCGAATGGCGGATAAAATTCTCGTTGAGCTCAATCGTTTTCATCCGCCGCAATTGCGCGGATTTCACGACATTTACGAACCCTTGGATCCGCCGCACCGTCGGGAGATTCCAATCTACGCGCCCTCGGACCGGATTGGTTCTCATGTTATTAAAGTGGATCCTCGGAAAATCGCTGGAGTTGTTGAAACTCATTTGCCGGATGAAACAAGTTCTTTTGATGAACCGAACGCGATTACCGCCAAAATTGGTGAGCATGTGGCCAATTTCTTGGCGGCAGAAATCAAGTCGGGCCGCATCCCTTCTGGGTTTCTTCCGGTCCAATCGGGAGTGGGAAACATTGCCAATGCGGTCATGGGCGCCATGGCGGAAATCCCCGATATCCCCGCCTTTCAAATGTATTCGGAAGTGATACAAGACTCCGCCGTGGCGCTCCTCCAAAGCGGGAAAATATCTTTTGCCAGCGGGTGTTCTCTAACGGTGGCGCCGAGCGTCCTCAAACAGGTCTACGAGAATCTGGAGTTCTATCGCACTCGAATTGTTTTGCGACCTCAAGAGATAACCAACAACCCCGAAGTGATACGCCGCCTTGGGATCATCTCCGTTAATACTGCCATTGAAGTGGATATCGCCGGGAATGTTAATTCAACGCACATTCTCGGAAAAAGCATGATGAATGGGATTGGCGGCAGCGGGGATTTCGCGCGGAATTCGTTTCTTTCCATCTTCACCTGCCCTTCAACCGCGAAAGACAACAAGATCAGCGCCATCGTTCCCATGGTGAGTCATCTTGATCACAGCGAGCATTCCGTTCAAGTTATCGTGACTGAGAATGGAGTCGCCGATCTTCGTGGAAAAAGCCCCAAAGAGCACGCGCGACTCATCATTAACAATTGCGCTCACCCAGATTACCGCGAGGCGCTGCATCATTATCTGGAGATGTCATTGAAGTCCCACCAACCCCAAGTGTTATCCGCTGCTTTTTTGATGCACGAGCAATTTGCAAAAACCGGATCCATGCAATATGTTCGCTGGTCGAACGGGTGAATTTCGCCCCCGCCAACTGACGTCGGGTTAACCGGAATTCTGTTGTTGTTGTGGTCGTCACTCCCGCGTACCACATCAATAATTTTGAATTATCGCTGGTACTGCCCAGAACATCATGATCATCGTTGATCTGGGCGAAAGCGGGAATGACATTCGAAAAAAATGTTTTGGTCATTGTCGATGGTAAATTCGCCTCAATTGAAAAAATTCGGATTAATTTGACCTTATTTTTCGCCCCAAAAATGAAGCTTGATTCATGGTTGATATCTGTCACACCCTGTGGCATTTTGATGACATTCCTCTTACACTCCTTAAAGAGGAAAAATCATGGGGATAGACTTAATTCGTCTTAATAATGAACAAAAGGTTGAAAAGCCGATTGAGAGTCGGCTCAAGGAGCTTTCAAAACTCTCTTTTGTGACTCACCATGTGACCAATCCTTCCCTCTCGATTTGGATGATGTCCTTGACCCCCAAAATGTCCTTATTTCCATGGTGGACCTACAAAGCTAATTTGGATGAAGATATCAAACGGCTGAGCGATTTGTGGTCCGTAACCTCGGATCAAGGTCTTTTTGATTGTTTGTTTTTATCGCAATTTAAACGATTGGCAGGATCAAGTCTCTATATGATTGCACCTGGATATTTGAGGACGGAGGGATGGGACAAGCTCACCGACCAGGCGCGGCAGTCTTATTTGCATGGTCAAAGCTGTGTGTTCCGTTTGGAGGGGGCCTACAATTCAAAACTAAGTATTAATTGGGTTCCCTTTGCGCAACCTCAGGTGATTATTAAGGATCCTTCTTTTTCAGCTCTTTGGTCGATGTTTGTTGGATCCCGTAACGATGATGTGGCGAACAGTATCGGGTTTTTTCAGCTTTCGGATATTAAAAAATTGCCGCAAGTCACCAATTTGCTTATTCGTCCCAATAACAATCGATCACAAGATTTGGCCACAGTGGTCGATTGGTATGCCCTTTACTCCTCTCCGCTTAATCCAGATCATGCCTCTTGTGCGGTCGTGTATTCATCGATGGCCTCTCAATTGACCAAATTCTCGGAATTCCAATTGAAGTTTGATACCCTCATCAACAGCACACGTGAGACTCTTCGAGCTGAAGCCATTCCTTACACCGTTTTTAAGATTCTCTCTCGCTATATCGCTATTTGATGACGTAATAATGTTCGCCAATATATTTCATACCCCTTGATTGTTTCTCTTGTTTTGAAACGGCCGTCTTACTTATTTCTCTTTTTAATTTTTTCTGTTACCCCAAATCTCCCAGCAGAAAACTCTCGTCTTGTGATCGGCCGGATTGTCGTCAATCGAAAAAATGTTTTTGATACGGGCACCGCAATTGATCACCGTTTCCCCTACTCATGGGCCAATAAATTACACATCGTCACTCAGGAAACCTACATTCGCCAGGAATTGCTATTTAAAGAGGGAGATGAGTTCAACCCTGAATTGATTAAAGAATCCGAACGCATTCTGCGTGGACGACCCATTTTTCGCTATGTAAATGTCATTCCACAAACTCCTTATGATGGCCGGGTGGACATTCTGATTCAAACAGAGGACGTTTGGACCACCTCCGTTCAAATGTCCTACAGTGTGGCCGGCGGAAGAAATTCCTACGGGATTGGATTTCTGGAAAAAAACTTTTTGGGTCAAGGCAAGGTGCTTGGCGCTTTTTTACGAAAAAACATCGATCGCACCACGCGGGGATTTTCCTATCAGGACCCTCAGCTTTTCGGAACACGTTGGGACTTGTTCGGCGGGTACGGTAAAGATGAGAAAGGGCGGGAATGGGAAGGAAACTTGGAACGTCCTTATTTTTCTGCGCTGTCGCGCCATTCAGAGGGTGTGTCAATTGTGGACCGGGAAGACGAAGGGCGTATGTTCAGCGGGGGCGAAGAAGTGGCCAGTTTCGGACAGAAAACCCGTGAAATGAGGATTTTTTCTTCGGTTGCCTTGTTGGCCAAACAAAAACACACGCTCCGCATCAGCTTAGCGCATGAGCACAATATCGATGAATTTTACGACGTTCAAGGCCCGGCGGCTCCCACGCTCCCTTCGAAGCGCGCCATCAATCCTGTTTTGTTGGGTTTTGATTATGAAAAATATATTTTTCATAAGGTCCGTGGCGTGACCACCTTTGACCGAGATGAAGATATTAACTTGGGAGAAATGATTTCATTTGAAGGGGGCCCTTCCAATAAGCATTTTGGAGCCACAGACGACTCTGTTGTTTTAAGATTGACGGCGGGAAAAACTTTTCATTTTCAAGAAAATCAGGTGTGGTTCAATTTATTGAAAATGGATGGGCGACAAGAAGAAGAGGCGGTTCGTGATGGGGTGATGCGAATTCGCAGTCAATATTTCCTTTTGAATTGGATGCCAGAAAACACGGCAAGTTTACGAGGTGAATATATTCATTCCAAAAATTTGGATCCAGAAAAACAGTTTTTGTTGGGTGGGGAAAATGGCTTGCGCGGTTATTCGGTTCGACAATTCAGTGGCCCCAATAAAATGTTGTTGGCGCTTGAGAATCGACAAGTCGTATTGTATGAATGGCTGCACCTGGTAAACATCGGCTGGGCCCTCTTTGCGGATACGGGCGCTGTGTGGGCCGATGGAGTATTTCCAAAATTTCCACAATTTAAATCGGATGTGGGTTTGGGATTGAGATTGGCCCCTTCCCGATCGGTTGACCCGGGGTTGATTCGCATCGATGTGGCTTACGCGCTTCAAGACAATGACCGAAAGTCTCGTTTTGTTTTAAATATTGGAGCCGACCTTTCATTTGGAGACAGACGTGTACGAAAATTTGATCAGTAACATTGCGCATAAGCCAACCGGACGAAAGAATCTTTTCATGCCTGTGTTGAGATTGGCATCAATGATGATGCTCATTTCTCCGCTTTTGTTCTCTGATGAAATTATTCTTAAAGAAGGAAAAACCATCCAGGGTAAAATAACAGGAGAAGATTCTCAGGAATACACCATCCTGATGGGTTCGAACATGGTGTTGCGGGTTCACAAAGACAAAGTCCAAAAGGTCAATCGAGATATTGTTCCCAAATCCACCCGACCCATTATTCGCAGTGATAGCCAGGCTCCCGTGATCGCAGCATCATCGGTGACGGTGGCCAATCCCAGGGCTCCGGTTTCAGTCATGCCGGGTTCTCCAACATCTCCGACGCCCCTCTCTTCTCCGGAAAAGGTTCAGGTCCCCACCCATGTCCCCTCTGCGCCTGTTCGGGGTGTTGTTCAACAATCCACTCTTGTTAAAAATGCCGTGACCGTGAACCGAACTCTCGTTATCTCAGAAAAAAAATCCCTTTCGAACGAGGCTCTTTATTCGAAAATGAGTTGGGACATTTCTTGGTCAGGAGAAGCCGATAAGGAGAATGATCAGTTTAAATGGAAATGGGCCCTTGTGCGATCTACGATCACCCAGGTGGTTCCAGATTCCACTGCGTCAATTTCCCATTTTCAAAATAAGCGGGATCTTTATTACTCATCGGAAGAATCTTTCGCGGAACAACTTTCCACGCTACGAGCCAAAGACGAATCCGCGCTTCGTTTGGAAAGCAATCAATTGTTCACTCAATTGAAATCCTTGGCTGAGAAGAAGCAGTTGGGACTGGAGCGTCGATCAAAAAAAATGTTTGACGAATCAGGAAAATAATTTAAGATCCGCACCGTCGACGTTTAACCCTTCCTTCCCTCTCCTCGATGGAGAATCCTATGCAGTCCAAAAGAAACCGAGGCACCGCCGCAGTCGAGTTGGCTCTTCTCACGCCTCTCCTTTCTCTTCTGATTGTTTTTTTTGTCCTCTTGGGGCATCTATTCCTAAGTCAGCTGCAACTTGAGCACCAAGCCGCCCAGTTGGCGCGAAGGTTGGCCATGGATATGGATTCTGAACCTTTTCAAACGGGGTCTCCCGTGGCGCCTGTAGAGGTGGTCAGCACAGTTGAGATTCGTGATCTTCCCACCTTACCCCGCGGTTTTCCCCTTCACAATCGTCCTCTCCGAGTTTTCTCAGTCACCTTAATCCGATCTTTTTACAACGCGGTGACCTTGACCGCTCACGCGCGGGAAGTTTGTTTATGAGCGGGATGATGCTTTTGATCAGTCTGGCTTTAATTTCGTTGGGTTGGTTTTGGGGGGATGTTGGGCGAGGAATCCTGGCAAGCGAGAAAGCTCAGACAATGGCCGACGTTTCGGTCCTATCTTCTTTTCGAATGCGGGGCGAAGCCTTGCGATTGATCTCTGAACGGTGGTGGGATTATGGGGCTTCTTTTGGAGAACCGGGAACAACGCCGCGGGTGTTTTTGCCTTCCGTGGAATGGGAGAGGGTCGAAAGGAAAGCCGGAGATCTCAAGAGAGCCCTTCCCGGATACGAAGGAAGAATCACCTCGGTGATCAAGGTGGTTCATGATGCAAATGGGGCGCAGGGAACAACATTGAATACCATCGACCCGTCGGCCTCTCGGTTGGGTGTGGTGGCGGAGCCTTTGGTAATAGAAGACGAAAATGGAAATCAGAAAACTATTCAGGGAGGATGGTTTAGAAGGCTGTGGAGTACGCCCCATCCCAGTGGGAATTCCCAGCACGTGGTTCGAGGCTCCTTATCAGTGCGCCAAGGAGTCAATTGGATTTTCCAACAAGCAGCGCTTGGAGAATTGGTGTGGGATGTGGATGAAAATGATCTAGCGATAAAAAATCACGGAAATGGAGGATTTCCGCTTTCTTGGAAAGAGGCGGTGCTGGGGAAGTCGTTACAACCGCATCGGTATCCTTATTATAGGGCGAAGTTAAAAAAGGACTCTCATGAAATATAGGAAGCTGCGCGGACAATTCATGGTGGAATTCGTTCTAAGTTTGTGGATTTGGGGGGCTCTTTTTCTGGGATTTATTTTTATCGGAAAGATTTTATTGCTCAAGCAACACGTCCATCAAGTCGCTCGTTACGGAACGTTATTGCAATCCACGAAACGCGTTAGCGATTCATTGGTTTTTGATCAATGTGAGGGATTTTCCAACGTTCTATCCGGTGGCAAGGCGAGCGCTTGGAAAATTCGATTGGGACGATACCTGGAAACGCCAGCTTCACGATTTTATTACCTGGTCCAGACCCAGGTTACAGCCCCTGTTCCCCGCACCAAATGGGTGGTGTCTGATAGGGTTGTTTGTCAAAGAGAAGGAGGCAATTAGTGCCGCAACTTTCGTTGATTCAAAAAAAAATGGCGATCTCAATCTTGGGTGGAATCTTTTTTATGGGGGGAGCTTTGGGTTATTTCCGCAATAGAGAAAATCGACAAAATGAAGCATTGAGAATGACGACGGTTCTCAGGGCGCGTAAATTTATTCCCTCTGGCAAGCCTCTTCTGATGGATTGGATCGAAGAAGTTGAAATTCCAGCTCCCTTTGAAACCAAAGGGGTTTTGAAAAATAAAAACGAGCTTCTCGATGCCAAGGGGGTGCCCAAATTTATGGCGTTGGTGGGAATTCCAAAAGGAGAGTTTGTCACCCGGCATGTGATTTCCGATTCCCAGGAATTTATCGGGGTTTCTTGGTCTCTCGAACCGGGGCAGGTGGCAATGTCTCTGCGTCTACCTCTTGAGCAGGCTGTGGCCGGTCTCCTCCAACCAGGGGATGTGGTGGATGTCGTTGGATTTTCAAAGGGATATTCGAGGCGGGTGTTATCTCAAATTCGGGTGTTGGCGGTGGGGGATCGAATATGGGAGGCCACTTCGGGTGGGTCCACCACCCCCTTCTCCTCCCCTCTGGCGGCCGACACGATTCTGGTTACACTTATGATTGGTTCAGACGAGGCCATAGTGATGCATCAGAATATGCACACAGGATTGTTAAGTCTAATTTTGAGGTCGCCTCTATATGAACATAACTATGCAAAATGAAAGATTATCAACCAATAGGGTTTATGCCTTCAGGATCTGTCCATCCTGTGAAAAGGAAAACCCCCGATCAGCCTATTGCTGTCTGTATTGTTTTAATGAGATGACCCCCAAAATAAAGATTCATTGGTGGCAAACCTCCTTTCGCATCAAGGGCCCCGTGGGCATCATTGTCATTGGCATTCTTTTGTTGGGTGTTTATAAAGTAAAACATTTTGTCGACGTGGTTGAAGCCCAAGTTAACATGAACTTCGATGGAAGTATGGTTCAATCTCCTCGGTATGATTCTTCCCTCAAAAACCCTCGCATCAAAATGAATAAATAACCCGAATTTTTGGGTTGAACGCAATTCCCCAGCGAATCCCTCCTTCCGCTGAAGATATAGGAGGGAGATTTTTTATGTCGCATTCAGATTGTCCTACCGTGGCATTTTTCCCGTCGCGTCCCATGCGTTTTGGTGATGGTGTTATATATGAATCATTTGTCGAAGCTATTGGGAAAGAGGAAATTTTTGTTGTTTGGCCCCGCTGTTTGGAGGAGTTACCCAAAGAGGGCGATCCCGGAAGGATCAAGTGTTTGGTGGGCGTCTCTCCTCACATAGACGATATTCGGCAAGCTCAGGTGTTGATGGGGCGATTGATGTTTCTTGGGATTCGTAAGTCCGATATTCAGTGGGTTCTTTGGAATAAAGGAATCAAAGGGGAATTGGATTCTCAAATTATTGAGAGTGCATTGGGAGCCTGTTTGGCAAAACTTCCTTTTGATCCGGTGTTGATCACCTTGGCCGTGAACCAAAAGAAGTCTCTCCAAGAATTGGACTCCACTTCTGCTTTGCTCCAAGCGATTCACCAAATGGCGGCTCAGGTTAAAACTTGGGTTCAAGAACAAACACCGGTCGTCTCGGTTGGGGAGAAGGAAATGGATTGGCGAATGTTGGGAGATCAAGTGGCGAGGAAGTTGTGGGCTCTCGACACAATTCCAAATGGAGATTTGGAAGGAATGCTTGATCAAACGCTTCATGCGACATTGGCTGAATGGAAGATTGAATCTTGTCCGGTTTCGCATCTGGCCGACCTTCGCCAACAAATATTTGATCAAGTCCAAGGGTTGGGCCCCATCGAAAAATTAATGAAAGACTCCTCGCTCAATGAGATCATGGTCAATGGAATAAGAGATGTATTTGTGGAGAAAGAAGGTGTGCTGGAAAAAACGTCGGTGGTTTTTGAAAATGAACAACAATTGCGAACAATTGTGAATCGGGTGGTGGGAAAAATGGGACGACGCGTGGATCATGCGTCGCCTTTGTGCGATGTGCGATTGCCCGATGGATCGCGGGTGAACGTGGTTTTACCTCCCTTGTCACTAAACGGACCTCTTCTGACCATTCGGCGGTTCAAACCGTTGTTTCGATCACTCAATGATTTGCTTAAGACATGCACCTTGAATGGCGGGCAGGCGGATCAGTTAAAACGCGCCGTTCACGAAAGAAAAAATATTCTTGTGGCCGGCAATTCAGGGGCGGGGAAGACCACGTTGTTAAATGTGTTATCAGCTTGCATTCCTCCCTTCGAAAGAATCATCACATTGGAAGATGCCGCTGAACTTCAGATTCAACAACCTCATGTGGTTCGAATGGAGACTCGATCCGGAAACTCTGAAGGATTGGGCGCGATATCGATGGCGGATTTGGTGGTCAATGCGCTGCGCATGAGGCCTGACCGATTGATCGTTGGAGAATGTCGCGGGGCGGAGGTCATACCCATGATTCAGGCCATGAACACGGGGCATGATGGGTCCATGACGACGCTCCATGCCAATTCAGCACATGATGCCCTCAAACGATTGGAATCTCTTATTTTGCTCCATGCGCCACAGTGGCCTCTTGACGTGGTTCGGGAACAGGTGCGGACGGGAATAGATCTCGTGGTTTATTTGAAACGGGATGGACAAGAGCGGAAGCTTCAAGAAATTCTCCATGTTTAAACCAGGACCAGCTTTGTTGTTTTTTATTGCCGGGGGGCTCAAGGCGGGTTTAACCCTGGAAAAAATTATGGATGTGCTTGATCAAGAAGGCGGTCGCTATGAAAAGAAACAGGACGGGAAATCATTGGAGGAACGCCTCAATCAATTGATGCCAGGCTCTGAATTTACATTGGCCAAAACGACACTTCTCATCACACAAGAAATGGGAGGACAAGCGGTTCCCTTGCTGGAGGAATGCGCTCAGATTTTACAAACCAATAAAGAATTTAAGGATCGTTTGAAATCTCTTACCGCCCAAGGTCGAGTGTCAGCCTGGGTGGTGGGATTGACGCCCGTGGGGCTTTTGATGGGATATGCCTGTTTTGTTCCGGAATATCTTCAAGTCATGTTTCAATCCTCTTTGGGGTGGGCGTTGATTCTGTTGTCGAGTGTTTCGATTGGAGTGGGGCTCACCCTTGTTCAAAGGATGGCGCAACTCAAATGATGGCTGGGTTGTTCGCGATAGGGGCGGGATTGTTGATGGGTCAAATAGTTTGGGTGGGGTTTGACGTGGTCATAGAGAGAAGAGCCCGCCAACAATTTTTTATCGCGATTGATCCCGTGAGAGCTTTGAAGAGTCGGCGGCAATTTTTTTTCTCCAGGAAAACACACCGGGATCAAAGACGGGAGCAATTTCCGGATTTTCTGGATTTGTTTAGCGTGGGTCTTTCGGCGGGCCTCACCTTGGAGCAAGCGTGGTCCCTGGGAGTAGAAAAATGCGTTCCGGGAATATTAAAAGAGGATTTGTCGGTCTTAAAAAAAGTCATTGATTGGGGGTATCCTCGTCAACGGGCCTTTCGAGAAGTCGCCGAGCGTCTCGATGATGAAACCTTGGCTTTAACCCTTGTCTTAATAGAACAAGCCATGAATCACGGCCAAAAATTGGGAGAAGTTTTGAGGCATCAGGCCCGATCTCACCGACAACAAAGATGGGCTCAAATGGAAAGGCGAGCGCAGACGGTTGGGTTACGTTTGTTGTTCCCGATGTTTGTTTTTATTTTGCCGGCGGTCTTGATCATCTTGCTTGCGCCCATTTTTCTGACTCTCGCTCAAGGAAAACTTTTTTACTGAACTGCTTTCACTCTTTTGTTCTAATGCGCCGCAAGTATTTTTGGGAGGGCGCGGTCTTGAACATCAATAATTTGAAGGGCAAACGGGTGGTGGTAACGGGCGGAGCTGGATTTTTGGGAAGCCACTTGTGCCAAAAACTTTTAAGTCTTGAGGCCCGAGTTGTTTGCGTCGACAATTTCATCACGGGCAACAAAGACAACATCGCATCCTTTTTCAAACATGCGAATTTTGAATTCATCAAACACGACGTGACGAATGATTTTTATCTCTCCGGTCCGCTCTATGCCATTTTGCATTTCGCTAGTCCCGCCAGTCCGATCGACTATCTGGAGTTTCCCATCCAGACCCTCAAAGTGGGCGCGCTTGGAACCCATAAAATGCTTGGGTTGGCGAAAGAAAAAAAAGCACGGTTTTTGTTGGCATCGACCTCGGAAGTGTATGGGGATCCACTGATTCACCCGCAGCCGGAGAGCTATTGGGGCAATGTCAACCCGGTGGGGCCGCGAGGCGTGTACGACGAAGCCAAGCGTTTCGCTGAAGCCCTGGTGATGGCCTATCACCGCGTCCACAAAATCCCCACCCGTATTGTGAGAATATTTAATACCTACGGACCCCGCATGCGACCCAAGGATGGGCGCGCCATTCCAGCGTTTATCAGTCAGGCGCTTAAAAATAAACCGGTCACCATTTTCGGAGATGGCCGCCAAACCCGGTCCTTTTGTTACATCGATGATCAAATTGAAGGTATTGTGAGATTGTTGTTGTCAGATTATGCTTCTCCTGTGAACATCGGAAACCCGAAAGAAATGACCATTGAGGAATGTGCCCGGCTTGTTATTCGTTTATGCCACAGCAAAAGTAAATTGGTCCGTCGCCCTCTTCCCATCGATGACCCCAAAGTTCGCCAACCGGATATTTCGACGGCGCGTAAAATCTTAAATTGGAAACCGAAAGTTACGCCAATGGAGGGATTAAAGGCCACCATCCAATGGTTCCGAACATGTTGAAAAACCATTCTTTCCGGGGTTTTGCCATCTGCTTATTTGTAACGCTTCTTGTATTGGCCCTGTATGCTTTTAATGGATTGGATTCCCTTGAACTCAAGTCCGTGGATTTTCGTTTTCAAAAACGAGGTTCACGACCCGTTAACAAAGACATTGTGGTGGTGGCCATTGATGAACAATCCATTGCCCAATTGGGGCGATGGCCTTGGCCTCGCTCCTATCATGCGAAAGTCATTGATGAACTAAAAGCCGCCGGCGCCAAATCGGTGGCTTTTGATGTGCTTTTCACGGAAAAAGACGAGCAGCATCCTGAGTCAGACGCTCAACTTGCCAAATCCGCCGGAGATTCGGGAATTATGACCTCCGCCTTTTTCTTTAGCGGTTCTATGGAGCATCATCTTTTGGGAAAAGATCCCATGTTTCCTTTCGAAAGTTTAAGAGAAAACAGTTATTTGGGCTTTGTTAACTTTATTCCTGATCGCGATGGAGTATCAAGGCGGGGGCACCTCTTTTCAATTGTGGGCGATGAAGTTTATCCGTCTCTTCCGGTGGCTGCTTTGGCGGCGGCCCAAAAAGTGACATTCCAAGATTTGTTGCCTTCTTTGCCAGTGGTGGTTTCGAACAATCCTCTTCTTGCCGAAAACCAATTGTTCATCAATTACGCCTATTCCCCCCATGAAGAGAGTTATAAAACTTATTCATTCGTCGATGTGGTAGAGAGAAAAATAAATACCGTTCAAGCCTTCAAAGACAAAATTGTTTTTGTCGGGGGAACGGCAGCCGCTCTGTTTGATATTAAGGCCATTCCCTATGTCCCCATTTACCCGGGAGTTCTCATTCACGCCAACATTGTTGACAATTTGTTGACCAAAAATTACATGCATGAAACCTCCACCCATGGGGCGGCTCTTTATATTTTAGTGGTCGGTTTGTTGATGGGTTTTCTTTTGACCCGTTTTTCTCCTTGGGTTAAGTTGGTTTTTTTCACTTTTATGATGGGGAGCCATTTGGCGCTCTGCTTGTGGTTTTTTTCTCATTCGAATCTGATTCTGCCGATGGTGGGGCCTCTGTTGGTCATGGTGGGGTCCTATGGCGGCGTGTTGATCTATCGATTATTCGTGGAAGAAAAAGAGAAAAGAAAGATTAAGGGAAGTTTCCGGCAGTATTTGTCTCCGAAAATTATTGATATTTTGACCAAAGATCCCAGCAAATTACAGTTGGGAGGAGAAGAAAGAGAAGTCTCTATTTTCTTTTTGGATATTGCCGGTTTTACGTCCATGTCCGAAGCGCTCAAACCCACTCAGTTGGTAGAAGTTATGAATCATTGCCTCAATGAATTCAGCAAAGTGATTCATCAACATGATGGCCTTATTAACAAATACATCGGAGACTGCATCATGGCCTTTTGGAACGCGCCTGTGGATCAACCCAATCACGCCACGCAAGCCTGTTTGGCTGCGCTGGATTGTTTAAAAGCATTGCCAGAGATTAACCGGCAGTTTCAGGAAAAAGGACTCCCCAGTATTGATTGTCGTGTTGGTATAAATACCGGAACGGTGGTGGTGGGGAATATGGGATCCATTGAAAAATTCGATTACACGGTCATGGGAGACGCGGTCAACCTCGCCTCAAGATTGGAAGGAGCCAACAAACAATACCACACGCACATCATGGTCTCGGATGTAACCTTCGAAAAAGCCCGTGACCATATCGAAGCAAGAGATTTGGATTTGATTCGCGTTAAAGGAAAAAAAGAGCCCCGTAAAGTGTTTGAGGTTCTCTGCAAAAAAGGGGAACTCCTCGAAGAAATTGCAGAAGGCCGGAAGAGATACCATCAAGGGTTGGCGCTTTACCGGCAACGGCATTTTTCTGAAGCCATCGAGGCCTTCGAAAGTGTGTTCGATTACCAACCCAACGATCATGTGACCCGGGTTTATTTGGAACGTGCCCGTTCGTTTGTGGCTCATCCGCCGCCGCCCCAATGGGACGGCAGTTACGAAATGACCACGAAATAACAAAGAGTCTGTGGTTGCCCTTGATCAGTTGTGACCAAAATCTACTTGAGGATCTTGTAAAGACCATTTACATTTGGGGGGTATGAAATTGAGAGAACGGGTGGGGTTGTTGCTCATGATTGTTTTTTCCGTCGGTTGTTTGGCGCATTTGCTGGCTCCGTCGGGAAACGCTGGTATTCAAGAAAGGAAAACCTGCCGGGCCATCGTTAAGATGGAAGGGATCCCCACTTCGATGGTTGATGAGGTTCACGGAAAAATTTACTCTTTTGAGCCGGAAATTTTGAATGGCGCGTATGAATGGCCATTGGAAAAAAAGAACAATGTGATTGGGGCCGACATCAGCCTCCCCGAAGAATCCGTGTTCCTTGACAATCCGTTTAATCTTCAGACAACCTTTGTGGCTCACACCAAGAATCGCCATTTGAAATGCAGCGGTGAAGTGAATGTTCTCCCGGCCGGTCAACTCAAAGGCCCCATCGTGCTCTATTCCACCTGCGAAGAAGCCCTTTAAGCCCAAGTCCGGCTAATAATGCCCCAATGTTCCATCTTCTTGGGACTTTTTAAGAGCCCAAAGAAAAGCCAGAACCCCGATGGGCCATACGAGAAGAGTAAAAAAGAGCAGGAACAATAAATCGTCTCGAACCGTCATGAAATCGGCGTTTAGCAGCAAGGTTTTGCGGAGCGCTGAGAGCGCGTGGGTCATGGGAATCCATTGGGCCACTGACCTCATCCAATCCGGCAGGATATCCGTTGGAAAGTAGACGCCTCCGAACAATTCGCCGGTGGAGGCAATCAGCCAGGTCACCGGATTTCCTTTTTTAAACCTGAGAATGAAGGCGGCCGCCAAAATGCCCAGCCCCATAAATGTGCTCAAGGTGAGCAGAATGGCCAACGTTGCGACCGGGATGTTGGCTTGAGCCAAACTTAAACCGAAAACCGTCACCGCGACAATAAAATAGATGGTCACTTCCGCGGAAGCATAAAGAAAATCCCACAGAGCAGACCCGGCGAGGAACGCGGGAATTCGAATGGGCGTGACCAAAACCGATTCCAACGTTCCTACATATTGCTCTTGCCGAAGAGACTGGGAGAAGGCATTCAGGCCCACCGTTTGATAGGTGGAAAAGGCGATTCCCACCAAAACAAAGGGGAAATAACCCGTCGCGTAATTTTGAAGCGCCGGAAGGGCGCCAGTGTCAAACAGTCGAGCCACATAAAAGAAGGTCGTGGCGGTGAATACCACGCTCGCGACGTCCAAAAGAAAGGCGAACCGGTAGCTGATCATTTGGCGAAGATCTCTCATGAAGAAGGCGGCAAATGTTCTGAAAATCATGAGACGTTTTTCCCCACAGTCTTTAAATAGATTTCTTCCAAGGTGGCCGCCTTGAGTTCATTCTCCAGGTCGAGGCCTTCGATGACTTTGACAATTTCGCCTTTTCGGATAATGACGATCATATCGGCCACGCGACGGGCTTCCTCCAGTAAATGCGTGGAGAGCAACACTGTTTTCTTTTGAATGCGGGTCAAATGATCTTTGAGGAGACGCCGAAACCGAACCGTGGTTTCTGGGTCCAAATTCCGGATCGGTTCGTCCAAAAGAAGAATGGGGGGGTTGTGCAACAAGGCTCGCGCGAGGCCAATTTTTTGTTTGGTTCCAGATGAAACACGTTGAACGTTTTTATCCAATTCGTCATCAATTCCAATCTGAAACGAGATGTTTCCGATGGTTCGGTTTAATTCCTCCGCTGTGAGGCCATGAAGGGTGCCAAAAAAATTTAAGTTTTCTCGGCCTGTGATGCGCCCATACAGTCCGCTTCTTTCTTCTGCCGGCATCCATCCAATATCGGCTCGGGCGCTGCGAGGGTCGGCCATTCTGTCGATGCCGTGAATGTTAAGTGATCCGGTCGTGGGATCCAAAAGGCCCGCAAGAATTTTCAAGAGAGTTGTTTTCCCAGATCCATTGGGGCCAAGCAAACAGCACACTTTTCCCATCGCGACCTGAAGATTAATGTTTTTGAGGGCCTCGAAAGAGCCATATTTTTTGGACATGTCTTTGATGTCGACGGCAATGGGGGGTGATTCAATTGTGCCATGGGGTGTTGAACCTTTGCGGTGAGACGAAGGTTCTGCGTCCCCTGGAGGAGTGGAATGCTTTTTCATGGTCCGCATTGTGATATTTTTTCGATGGGACCACCAGACCGCGGAGAACGGCGCAACAATGGGAGATTTACAGGATTTCGATGGACAGATCGGTATCTTGAGTCAAAGGAAATCGTTTTCCGTCGATTTCGCCATTTACAAAGGCTTTGAGTCCGGCCGACATTTCGCAGGGCACAACAATATTGTCGAAATTGAGATTGGTGGTCACGCTGTCATTGGGCGCGATCCGGAGCTTGAGGAGATGGGAAAATTTTAAATTTTTCCCTTTTTCCATACAGGTGCTTTCTTTGGAGTAGAGAACCACTTGAAGTTCAACGGACATGGTTTGATCGGCCTCATTTTTTAAGACCGCTTTAACTGAATAGGGGGACCCAATCATGACGGGGCGGTTTTGGGGATCAAGGCTTAGAGAGAGGCCGCTATCAATCGGTTCTTCTGAAAAACTCCATACCAGGGCCGCCAAAAGGATTCCCAACGCTCCAAGAATAATTTTGAAGAGTCCAAGACGTTGAAACCAGTTGCGGTGAAAGTTTGGTATATCGCACATGTCTCCCATAACGGGATCAGTTTGACCCCTGACCCATGACAGAAGCGTGACAACCCCAAGCAAAATTCGTGAAGAAAGTGAGGTTATTTTCCCATGAAGCACGTCCTTGTGATGATATTGACGATGGCAGCAACGAATCTTTTCGCCTCCAATGCCACCATGAGTTGGAGCGATGAAGACCCCAGATCATTGGAAGCCAACACGCCGGTGCCCCCACAACCTGAACCGTCTATGGAAGGTCACCCATCGCCCACCGCCAGTCCTTCCTCAACCGCTATCCCTTCCCCAACGGCGAGTCCTTCCCCCACCATACTTCCTGCGCCTACGGTTGAAGCGGGGTCTGGCTCTAAGCCTGAGAAGTCGAAATCAAAGCGCTCCGCGCCGGCCAAGGTGTCTCCGAAAAAGATCGAGGTTCCTCAACTCAAAAACTGATTTAAGCTGATTTAACGCTTCAAAAACCGCACCAACCCCATTCCTGCCAGCCATTTTCTGTTTTTCGGTCCCTATTTTCCTTTTCCTTATTTCCGCCAATTCCCTTCCTCGAATCCTGCCCCTCTTCCCTTGAATTTGGGGTCCCGTCCCCTTACGCTAACGAGTTGGAAACACAAGGGGTTTTGGCCCCTTTTCTTCGTTAGAAATTAATCTCGACTTAAGGCCAACTTAAGAAGGGGTGTTTACAATTTGTTTACACCTTTACATTCATAAAGCTCGGGGTGGGATGACCACTAAAAAATGAATTCAGAACTGAAACTAAAACTAAAAAAAATAACGGCCTTAACGTTGGTGATGGCCATCACCCAAACCCAGGTCGTTTTTGCCGGGCTTCCTCTTTGGATGGGGTTTCCTCCCGGAGTTTCAGAACTGGGCCATGCGGCCTTGAAAATCGGGAAAAAATCAATCGAATCCAGTCTCACCATTTTCCACGCTTTTCCTCAATCCAATAACCTGCAGTTTGATCCCCACCGCGGGTCCGATAATCCTCAAGAATCCCGCAGCACTCCCGAACAAGTGGTCCAGCAAGAAAAAAAACAATTCGACATTCTCCGGCAAATGGAAGAACTCGAAATTTTTCAACAAGAGACTTTTAACAACCGTCCCTCTCTTCCCGGCAGCGAGGCCAATATTCTCGATACGGTTAGCACCTATAAGCTCAACATCAACATCGCGAATGAATTGCGTTTGGTCCGTGAGGAGATATCGCGCAAACAAAAGACCTACGATATCGATATCGAAAATTTACGCAAGGCCATCAAGGGGGCGGGAGGCACGGTCAAAACCGAATTGGACGGGGGCCGGTATTATTATATCCACGGACTTTTGGTGGCGATTATTGGCCAACGGTTGGTGGATGGCAACAACCAAATTACAACGGTCGACACCCGCCGCATCAAGTATCACAAAGACACGCGTCTTCAAAAGGGCAGTACGCGCATCGCGCGCGATACGCTGGGGAATATCACCACCACCATTCGTTCCAACGTTACCTACACCCCGGATTCCCATGAGCATGGCAAACAAATTGTCACGGGTTACGTTGAAACTATTTTGGATCCCAACGGAAATGTGTCCACCATTGAAAGATCGAACATCACCTATCATGAAGTGGGAGTCAAACGGATCAACGGAGAAGACAAACGGGGTCAATATGTCACGTCCTATGACGAGATTGAAACGGATCAGTATGGAAATAAAACAACACGGCGGTTTGAGAACGGCAAATATGTCCGGCTGGGCGACAATTGGTATTTGACGGATTTTGATCAGATTGAAACCGACGCGGACCGAAACACCACCCTCACCCGCCGCCGCGATGCCGGTTACGTGTTCAACCCCAACTTCAAAAAATTAAAGGGAGGGGCTCGGACCACGCGGCAGGAATTTTTGCTGAACCATTACACCCAAATTACAACCGACGCGAGAGGACTGACCAGCACTCAATTCTGGCGCAACGCGCGCTATAACGTGAACGACAATTTGGTGGATTATGATCAGACCAACTTGAACGCCGATAACCAATGGGCCACCGAAATTGAATTTAGAAACGGCCGTTATGACAAGTACGGCCGGCAAATCGGGTTTGAGCGGTTCGACACTTTTGCCAATGGAAGCAAAGTGCACACCACACGCCTCAACACCACGTTGAACGCCATCGGAGATACCACGGCTTACACGGAGGTGGTTGAGGGAGATGACGATTACAAGGTTCGCACCGATCGTTATGGCATTACCTATAACCGAAAACGACAACAACTGTCCTACCGTGAAACCCGCTTGGATCAATTGGGGCGATTGATTGATGTCGATTGGTCCGCCCTTCAGGCAGGTCTCAAAGACGACGCTGTCGCCAATTTTGGAGAGAAGGGCTATGACGCGCGGGGCCGTTTGATTGGATTTGAAGAAACCACCCGTGTGGAAGGAACCACCGTCTCTCGCTTGACGACCGACATCACCTTTGACGCGCGAGGGGGCCGCGCCGGATCCAAAGAGGTGATTCACACTTCGGGGGCGGGGGAGGATGTGACCCACACCATCGAAACTCAACGGTTGGACACACAGTACGCGCGAGACGGACAGGTGTCTTCTTACAGAAACCAGATTCTCGATTGGGGAATCAACAACAAAACTCAGGAAATTGTTCGGGATTTAACAATTGCGGTTACGCGAGACGATATTTCTTTGCAGGGACACCGTGAAACCCGGTTGACAGAAGGGGGGGGCAAACGGATGGAACGGGGTCAAGACGTCTCAGAAACCATCCGGGCGACCACCACGAACCTTCAAACGAACACGGTGTATGATGGAAGCGGGCGCGTGGTTCAATACAACCAAGTCGCCACCGATTCAAATACCAACCGAATCACGGCTTCTCTTTTTACGGATCTCGTGTATGACCCGCAGAACCGGTTGCTTAAATCCAAAGAAGAAACAGAGGAATCTTTTTTGTTGGCCAATGGCGATGCCGATCCGCTGGCAAGAGTTCAGCGGACCATTGAACGGAGCGCTTTGGTCTACGACGCCTTTGACCGGATCTCAAGCGTAAAAACAAAAACCCGCACTTTGACCTCCGGTACCGATGTGAGCGTAACCGCGAATCGTTCGGGGGTTCTTTACAATGCGTTGGGCGATATTTCGAACTACGTGGAAACGGTGGTGTCAGAGGCGAGCCCCAACTTGACTGAGCTGACCCACTGGCAAGGATTGGCTTATAGTGTGTTGGGACGCCTAAAAACATCGAACCAAACTGTGACCCGGTCCGGAGAAGATCCCGATGGTTCTTTGCTCAACACCCGACGCACCACATTCACTTCCGATATGGCCTATGACGATCGCAACCGTTTAACCGGATACACGGAGAAAATAACCTCGGATGACGCTACAGATCTTCGGGTGACCAATGTGGTGAGCGGTATCACCTATGACACGCGCGATCATCAAGCCGGCATTAACCAAACCACCACGCGCGAGGGGGCCGGCATGCTCGAAACGACCGTCACTCGTCGCGATCAACTCTCTTTTAATGTCCATGGGGTCTTGGATGGATACCGGGAAACGGTTTTGTCACCGGAAGGTCTTGAAACCACCAACTTGCACACCAACCTTGTTTGGACCGACTGGGGCGTCAATGATCAAGTCCTCTCTCGGCACACAGGTTCCTTCAACAATGAGGCCACAGGAGTCACCACCGAAACCGATTACCGGATTATGGAGTTTGATCGTTTCGGGCGCGCGCTTCACACCGAAGAAGACCTTGTGAAACGGGGGCCGTCGGTGGGGCCTTTGGGAGAACTTGATATTCGCACCACCCGCCAAGTGCTCACCCAGTTCAACACTTTGGGTTTGGTTGGCTCTCGCCGTGACAGAACCACCAATGTGAACACCGGGGTGGTGACCAATGTCCACCAACAATCTGTTTATGATCAACATGCCCGCGTGAGCGAATCGACAGAAGTCAATCGGACGGAAGGCCCGCTGCCCAATGGGAACATTTATGCGCGTGAGACCCGCACGCGTCGAACCCAAATTGCTTACAACAATGTGGGCCGAGAAACTGGTTTTGATCAGACGGTGACCACGCTTGAAAATCCCGACTTGGTGACCACCACCACGCGTTCCAATATCACCTATGCCTTGAATGGTCAACAAACCGGATATCAAGATGTGGTTCACGAGTTGGGAGGCGACATCGATAACACCTTCACCACCACGCGCTCCAACATGGCTTATAACCTCAGCCGTCTGGCTTCCTACTCCGAACAAACGTTCGATGGCACTTTCCTTGACTCGAATGAGGTCGTTCGGACCACCGAGCTTTTGGAAACCACGTTTGACGAGAGAAGCGGATTGTCGCTCGGAAATGTTCAACGCACCTCCGAAAGAGGCGGCGGTTTGAACCACAATCGCAACGTCACCCGTTCCCAAATTACTTACGACATGAACGGCATCGAAATGACCTATGTGGACACCGTTCGAGATAATGTGGCTCCCGATATCACTGAAACGATCACCCGCTCCGCCGTAACTTTAAATCGGGGCCTTTTAACAGGATACACCGAATCCACTCACCGCACCTCAGGGGACGGCCGCCGCGATACCACATCGCAAGTCATTCACTCGAAATTGGACTATGACGATTTCGCGCGTCTCATGAGAGATGAAAGCGAGGAGCGGGACATTTATGGCGCCACGCGGGACCGCGTTCGAACCCAATCCTATGACGGCACCGGACGGGTGAATGACACGCGAGAGAAAGTGAGCACCCGTGGAACCGGGATCGTCACGGAAACCCATCGCTCCAACATTCATTTCACGAAACGCGGTGAGCAGGCCTCTTACCTCGAAACACAAACGTCCACTGAACATCCCTCATTGGTGACCACCATCGAATGGGCCGCCCAAGGCGGAGAGCGAGAGGGGTATGGGTCGAATGGCCTGTTGGCGGGTTTTTCACAGATTGAAAAACGGGTGGGACTCGAATTGGACCAAACGATCACCACCTCGCGCTCGAACCTGATCTATACCGAAGCGGGTCAAGAAAAGTCCTATCGGGAAGTCAGGGTGGACAGTGGCTCTCCCAATCTTGAGGAAACGATTGATTCAACGTTTGATTATTCATCTGTGGGGGATCAACTGTTGGCGCGACAGATCACCCATCGAAAAGATCTTTCTTCAAATGGGGAGATATTGGACGTCACCATTCAGCAGGATTTTCAAAATCAGGTGTTCAATGTTGTGGGACAACGCACGGCCTATGAGATGACGGCCCATGAGACCGGTTCAGGCCTGAATGCGTTCACCACCGAAGCGCAGTCCAATGTGACCTATGACCTTTACAACAGGGTCACCGGGTACAATCAACATTCCACCAACGCCTATGGCCTCAGCACCTTCACCACGCGAAGCGGAATGGTGTATGACAATCTCTCCCACCTGATTTCTTATCAAGAAAATATCAACGAAGAAGCGATCAATGGGTCCGGAATTCTTTTGGGCCGAACCGTGGCGTTTAATTCGCTGGGATTTAATGGCGATGGACGCGAATTGGGTTTTCGCCGGGTTGAAACGGAGCTGGATGAAAATGGCGGTCCGCTTCCCCGTCGCACCACGATCACAAACCGGTCCGAAGCCCGCTATAACAGGCATGGTCAAGAAGCTTCTTACAGGGAAAATGTGCACACGCGTTGGGCCGATGGGGCCGAGACTTATACCGATCTTTCTCGAAGAGGCATTCTTTACAACAGCGAAGGGCAACTCAGTTTCTGGACCGAACAAGGCCAAAGCCTCACCTGGCAATCTGGAATCATTCTTCGCGAACAAATGGTTCAAACCCAATGGCGCGCCGGCGGGTCTCGCGGAGAAGCTGCTTACGCGCGCAATGGTCGATTGGCCAGCTATCAACAAACCACTTTGAGCGATTCTCTCAGAGAATCATTCCAAAATTCCGAAACAACAGAGTGGATCGCCACCCGATTTGACGAAAAAGGAACCGTGGTCGATTTCAAACAAACCAATAATCGCTCTGGTTTCGCTCGGGGAATCGTGGGGCTCCCTCCGGAGTGGTATTTGCTTTCAGCCCTTCAGCGGGTCGAGTGGCTAAGTTCTCTCTTGATTGTTTTGCCCGATGGGCGTTTGTTGGCGTGGCGGGATATCTCGAGTGAAGCTCGCGAAGAACTCCTCAATACGGGTCGAACCGATAAGTTGATCCTGGGCCGAATCCTGCGATTACGAGATTTGGACGTGGAAAGCCGCATCAATTCAATCTCCATCACCACCCGAACGGGGACTGTGCTCAATGATCAAGGACTCGTGGTGGCCTATGAAGAAAGAGTGGATGACAACAATTTAATAACGACCCGAAATTGGACCGGCCAACAATTTGATTTAAGGGGACGGGCCAGCGAAACACGGGAAATAACGACGGGCGCCACAGGAGAAATCACCACCTCCAACCGGGACAGGATTCTTTACGACTTTCAATCGCGCGTGTTGGGTTATCACGAAATTTCGACCACCAATTTCAATGACCTCTTAACCGACCAAGTGGTATTCATTCATTACGATGCGCTTGGGCGCATGTCCGAGCAGGACCGAATGGGAACCGAGGTATCGCAGGCCGGTGGAGGAATCAATCGAAGTTTCACCGCGCTTCTTCGCGGGATCACGTACAACTTGTTCGATCAACAGCGCGGTTATGACCAAATTCAATATGACCGTTTGGGGCTTGAGGTGGACGGGAATCTCTACGCGTGGGACAATCATTTTTCTGATGAGCCGATCTTGAATGAGGATCAACGTTTTCAGCTCAGCATGGGGCGCGCGACTTCGAACCATGTCGTGAGCGTCACGTCGTTGCGGGGGGCCCAATATGATTTGAATGGACGGCAATCGGCCTCCATGAATTTCCAATTCCAAAGTGGGCGGCAAGTGGTGACGGAAGCCTCTCAAGGAGCCCGTGTTCTTGAAACCGCGCAAGCCGTGGTTCGATCAGGATCCCATTATTATGGAGCGGACGGAACACGAGGGGGCCTTCTCTCGACCTATAAAGAAATTGCCAAAACCAACACGAGCGCGCTTGAGACGATCACGAAAACTGTTGGGATCGAATATGACCTGGGCCGCCGAACCAGTTTTGGGTCTCAAACTCAAACAATTGGTCAAGTTCCGGGCCAGGAAGTCAACCGTCTGCAAATGGGTTTCAGACACAACATCGAATATTCCCTTTCCGGAATAGAAACTTCCGCCATCACGGATACGGTTGAAGGCGACCTTCGCACCACCAGCATTCAAAAAACTTTGGCCACTGATTCCAAGGGCCGCGCGCTCGAAACGCGCACCACCACCATCACCGAAGGCGACACCACGCGCACCAGTTATGTGAGCGCATCGAATGGAGAAGAGTTGACCGCGCTCGAATTGGCGCAATTGTTGGAAATGTTCCCTGGCGCCACCATCGAAGATTTGGTGAACGCGAAAATCATCGATCGGGTCGATGGGGTTCCTCACCGCGTGAGTGAAGTGTCGGTGACTTACAGACACAACATCCAACGCGATTCATTGGACCGCGAGATCGCTTACACGGAAGAAACGTTCGCTCCGGGCCAGGTGTTCACGCGCACTCTAACCGACGGAATCGGTTTCGATGCCCAAGGCCGCCAAATCCGGTTTCACACCAAAACCCAATCCTCGGGCCGAGGTCTCTCCTATTATTATGGGGGGCAAGAAATAAGCCCGGATGTTTTGGTCCAGATGTTTGGGACGCCCTCCCTCTCCGTCTGGGATGCCATCGACCAGGGAATCATTACGGTCGTTCAGCGGCCCACCGAACTTTTCGATCGAGTTGAAACCATTCGCGACAACATGGTGTATGACGCCAATGGAAATTTGGCCCATTACGAAGACACCTCCACTGATTTGGCCAGCGGCGTGTTGGAACAAAAAACGATGGTTGATAGCCTCTACAATCGCTTCAACAAAGTGGCTCTTCAAACCACCCGCACCACAACTCGCCAGGGTGTGGCGTTGGGAACGCAAGAATCGGAACAGACGCTCATTGAAGCCAACAATGTCGTGACTTATTTTTACGACGCGGGCGGAAATATCAAAGGGGCCGCCGGGCGAACTTCCACCAACACGCTCGACCGTGTTTCTCAAAGCCGAACCTTCAGCGAAGGAAATGATGTTTACACGCTCATTGGATCCCAAGCCAGAAATCTGATTTCTGAGTCCACCTCCCGCACGCTCAATGGGGATGGAAGCGAAGTTCTCTCCCAATCCACTCGGCTGAATCATTACAACCAACTTGACGGTCAGTTGTTGGGCTCCTATGAATTGGGGCGGTCTATGACGGTCGACGGAATATCCAAATCTCGCACCAGCACGCAGACCCGCCAAATTTCAGGAGCGGTGAACGGCGAGCTCAAAAACATGTTCTCATTGAACAGTTCCCGCACCGATAATGCCGACGGCTCCACCCGCCACGCCACTTCCGCCCAAGTGTTTCGGTATGGTCTCGACGCGCATTTGGTGGGATCCGTTGGATACGAAGAATCCATTTCGAACGATGGTTATGGAAATCTCACCCGCACCACCGGCCGCCAAAGTTACACGGTGATTGGAGACCGGGCCCGCCTGAAACAAGTTGGGGCCCAATCGCTCACCACCCGCGTCGACGGCGGCACCACCGAAAGCAACACTGTGACCGATTACGCCTTGCGCTGGGACGGGGTGGTTCTGTCGGCTCTCGAAAACGGAACCTTTACCACGAAAGAAAATTTGATCACCACAGATGAACAAGGTTCAATCCTTTCTTCCCGTGAATCCGTCACCACTGGAACCACCACCAACAATTACGATGAAGTTTATTTTGGCCAAGTCAAACTGACCCGCTCGGGGACAGTCTCCAACAGCGTTCGTCCCGACGGAACCACCTCACGCGATAACCGCGTCACCCGCTACCGGTACAACAATCAAGGGCGTCTCACGGACGCGGAGGGTGAATCGAATACGTGGACTCAAACTTTTACAGAAACGGGGGCTCTCAACAGCGAAGTGACGGCCAACACCCAATTCTTCTATGAAGTGATCAACGATCAGGCGCGCGTTCGCCGTTCTGAGTCCACCAGCACGACGCGCAACCGCCTCGCGGGAGACGGAGGAACCGCGGTCCAAAATACCCGGGTGACCTATGAAAATGACCGACAAACAGGCCGGGTGTTGAGCGCTTCGGGAGAAGGAGATTTTGTGAACCGTGACTGGGGACTCATTGATTCCCGCGCGGGGCCCACCTTGACCGGAGAAGTGAGCCTCACCCGCGGAACCTTAACTCAGGAATATGACGTGGTTCGCGGCGAAGCGAAAATTCGCCGAAGTATCACCACCAGCCAAACCGTCACGAACGATGGCAATGTTGTAAACGCCACAAACACAACACTCAACGAATTCAACGCCTTGGGCCAACAAATCGGAGCCACTTCTACCACCCGCTCCGAAAGTCAAGAAAAAGATTTGAATGATGTGGTGGTCAGCCAAACCACATCAGACACCACGCAAAAACTGGTAATGGTGGTGGGCGAAGCCAAAGCGCTCTATTCTCTCACCCAATCCCGCACCATTCCTCAAGACGTGAATGGCTCCCCCTTGGGATCGACCGACCAAACGATCCGGATTGATTATGTTTACGACCCCGCCACGGGCCGCGTGCTGGACGCGCGCGGCAACGGATCTTCTCGATCGGTGGACTTCTATGGCAATTTGACGCTCAGTAAAATTTCGCAAAGCTACAAAGTGGTGGCCAACCAGGCCCGCATGGTTGAAAGCGTGACCGAATCCGACACTGAAAACTTGGATTTCTCAACCACACATCAAACCACCACCTTAAAAAATATTTACGCGGCCAATGGTTTCTTGATAGAGGCTTCCAGCACGGGATATTTTCTTTCTGACACCGGTTTTGGCGATGTGTCAGAGGGGGACGTGGTTCAAACTTTCTTTATTATCCAAGGTCAGGCCCGTTTGGCCACTTCCACCACCGATACCTTCAGTCCGGGCTCTGATGGAGGAACCAGTTCACAGTCCGTCACGGTCAGTTATCGCTATGACGGAGTGGGTCGATTGACGGGCGCGGAGGGAGAGGGAACAAGCGAGGTCTTTGACGCGCAAGGCAATGTCACAACGGGGCGCATTCGCCAAACCTATGAAATACTTTTAAACAGCGCGCGCCTCAAAACTTCCACCAACTTCACCCATGTGGTTGGTGTTGACGATGCCATCACCGATCAAACGCTCACTGTCGTTTATACCAACAGCGCCGTGAATGGTCTGGTGGTCAACGTCAGCGGAAGTGGTGATTGGACCACACGTGATCCGAGTGGGGGGTCTGTCAATGGAACGGTCACGCAAACCTATGACTTGGGTCTTTTGACCCGCACGGGTCAAATTAAACTTCTGGAACAAAGAAGCCTGGCCGCTGGCGTGACTTTTGACGCAACCACCCAAAAATTCAGCAATGTTCCTTCCGGGGCGCACTCGAACAGTGTCACAACCAACACCTACGACGAGCGCGGAGTGCTTCTTTCATCTCTTTCGGTTTCTCAGCAAATCAGCGTCGCCGGTGAGATCACTTATCAAAAACAGAATTCGGTTTACGAGGTGGTAAATGGCCAGCGAACCGCAGGCCATTTGTACGGTCTTTCCGAAAGGCTTGGCACCGATGGCGCTGTCATTGAAACAACCTATTCGAATACCGAAGAAGATTACGCGCTTTTGCCCTATCAAACCTTGAGCGGTCAAACCGTGGAACGTTCCCGGCGAACCAAAACATTCGCGCGCAGCACCACCGAAAATATGGACGGCGGCCGGCAGCATTCTGAAATGGAAACCTTCTACGCTTACAATGAGACAGGGCGTTTGGTGGAACAAAATGAGCAGGGAAAACGCACCTTTGGACGCGGGTTCACCGTGGGTCATGAAGGGTTCAGCTCGAATGGAAATCCTTGGTCCGAAACACGAACGGAAGTGGAGCAAACCTATGAAGTGATTCCGATCGGCAATGGTGTGGCCAAACTCAAAACCAACAAATCTGTTTCGAATACCTTTCACTATGCCACCGCCGCTGACTGGGACGCCCAGCGAACCATCCTTGAAAATCGAAGCGGAAAAAATCTCGGTCGCATGGCGGCGGTGGGCCTGAGCGGCCTTGATGTGGGAACAGCCACAGAAGGAGACCGAGCCGGAACGATCATCAAACAAGAAATGTTGATCACTTACCAAAACGACAAGCGGGCGCGCGTGGTGAGCGGCCAAGGCGTGGGCGCTTCCTCTCAAAAAGACAAATACGGCAATGTGACGGAGGGACGCCAAATTCAGTCCTATGCGGGGATTGCCAATCAGGCTCGACTTGAAAAGACGTTCAATATTTCTGACACCCGGAACAGTGACGGTTCAACCAGTCATCAAGAAATGACGACTGATTACACCTTGAACCGCCGCACGGGGCGTATTCTCAATATCAATGGTAACGGCACCGTTCTCTCTGATGATGGGGAGGGCAATGTGTCTGTCGGCGTTCAGCAGCAGACCTATGTTCAAGAATTCATCCGCCGTTATCAATTGGCCCGGGTGGAGGCGACCACCAATATATCGGAAACCTTTAATCGCGACGGTTCTTATAACGAATCCAACAATGTCACCACGAACACCTATGACGCCAAGACAAAACTGATCCAAGTGGATGGCGTTGGGAACTTTAAGTCCAACGACGGCTTTGGAAACATCACACAGGGAGAAACTCGCCAAACCTATGATGACAGCCGTTTTGGGCCCGGCAATATCCTCCAAGAAACCGGTCAATCGCGGGTTCGACTCCAAACCACGCGCTCGACGAGTTCGAACCGGGACCGTTCCACCAACTTCCAATATCTGGAGCAGCGCAACACCCACAACACTTTTACGGCGGAACTGGAATCTTCTCTTGGGGAAGGAATCACCAATTCTTTTGATGGTTATCGCGGTCACACGGTGGGAATTCTGAATCAGGTCTATACCTTGGTTCAAGGTCAAGCCAAACTGATTTCCTCGGTCAGTGAAACCACAACGGCTGACGCGTTGGACATTCAAAGTGGTTTGTTCCATCCAACCGATACCGCCAGCTTGGCCGCGGCTCGCGCTCAATTTGAACTCATCAAAATGAAAAACCCCGATCCTTCAGTCACGACCCATAAAAACTTGGACGGCACATGGACCCATCAAAATCTAACGGTGAATTACATCTACGACAACCGAGGGAAATTGACGGCGGCCCAGGGTTTTGGAAATTCAACCAGCGATGACGGCTTTGGGAATTTGGCAGTGGGTTCGCTGGAGCAACGTTACCTGGTGATCAACAACACAGCCAAAATTCAGAGCACGCTGAGCCTCACCGAGACCGCCTTCAAGGACTTCTCCACGAACCGCCAAACCATGTTGGTCATGAACGCTTATGACGACAATGGCGTGCTCATGTCGACTCAAGGGGTGGGCTCTTTCGAATCTCGGGACCTGTTCAGAAATGTGACGCAAGGCCGAATCACACAGAATTATGATTTGGATCTCATGCGGCGCACGGGCCAGGCCAAAGTGAAAGAGGTGGTGACCTTAAGCAACACGCTTAACGCCGACGGTTCCAGCGCGACTCAAAACACCACGGTGACAACGCTCTATGACAGCGAGGGCCGATTGTTATCGGTAAGCGGCCAAGGCACTGGACAATCCAATGACGGTTACAACAACATCACCATGACCCAAGTGACCCAAGAGTACGATCAAGCGCTTTCGCAAGATTTGGGAACGGGCAAATTGCTCCGAACTCGCAGCGAGGGTCGAACCTATAACCGTGATGGATCCACGGTTGACTCAACCTCAGTGACGACCAATGTGATGAATGCCCTTTCAGGAAAATTGGAGGATGTGAACGGCCTCGTCACCGCGGTGAGTGTGGACATCTATAAAAACAGCACCACCAGCTCCACCACGCAAGAATTTGATGAAGTGATTTTGGCGCGGACGGGCCTTACACGCATCAATCAATCGATCACCCGAACCGACACATTGGTCAGCCGGGACGGATCGCGCGTGGCGCAATTGACCGACACCCGTTTTGCCTATGATTCAAACGCGCTCGCTGTGGTTACAGGGGGTCAAGGCCGCGAAACGATCACGGAGGGAACGGTCACCACCGACGCCAATGATGGTTACAACAATTGGGTGGCTTCCGATGGGCGTCAAATCTACACCGTCGTCAACGGGCAACATCGGATTTACCAAACCGATACCAATTCCTATACGTTGGACACCGGTTATATGGAAGGGGACCCTCGGGTTCCGGGACAGAATTCCGACAATACCTATACCCTGTCTTCGGCCACCCAAATGAACACTTACGATGGTTTGGGCCGGTTGATCGACTCCACGGGTTTCAGCCGAGGCGAATCCCATGAATTGAGAACCCAAGCGGATATTGTCACTTACAATGAAACGGTCCAGATTTATACGGTTTCATTTGGCCAGCCTCGGCTGTTTGAGCAACGAACCCGTTCGTGGTCAAACTCGGTGGATCAGGTCCGTTCCGATCAGGACATGGTGATCCGTTACACCTATGACAATGCGGGACGATTCATCAGCGGATGGGGGCAAGGTTTTTCGGCGACTTCAGACTCTTTTGGAAACGTGACCACCGGACGCACAGTCCAAATATTGAGCGATGTGTTGGGGCAACCCAAAGTGACGCGTGTGATCTCTGAAACCCAAAACCAGAATATTGATGGATCCTTTGGTCTTCAATCCTCGGTCCTGGTCACCGAATATGATGAAAGAGGACGATACCGAAGCGTGATGGGAGAGGGAACGCTTCGCAGCGATGATGGTTATGGCAACATCACGACTGGCACCACTCGTCAAGAGTATGACGAACGGTTGCTTCGTCAGCGCGGGCAGCAGAAAGTCAGATTCAATGTGTCGGATACTTCTCTTATTAATAAGGATGGCAGTCGAACGCTGTCTCACTCGGAGCAAACCAACCTTTATTCAGAGGGAGGGCAGTTGGTGGATGCCGTCGGACGAGTGGAATTCACTTCGGTTGATGAAGCGGGCAATATAAGTAGTGGCGTGACCAGCCAAGATTATGACGACGTTTTGATAGCCGCCAAAGGATTGATGCGCGTGAACCGCGCGAACACCGTGACCACCACAAGAAATCGCGATGGGAGCACCTCGTCTCAAAACAGCGACACCACCTTCGCCTATAATGAATTCGGTTTGGCTGTGGCGTTGGGGGGGCAATGGATGGAGGGCGCTACCGCAGGAACCAGCACGTTTCTCTCAAACGATAATTTCGGAAATGAAACAACCGGGGCCGGGACCCAAAGTTATGTGGTGATTGCCGGGGTCGCGCGTGTTCTTTCTTCCGCCAATGTCACTGATACGGTGGACACGTGGGATCCGCAAGGCCCGACCAATCATCAGGAAGTCACCATCACGAACCAATATGACGCGCGGGGCCGACTGATCGCGGCCACGGGACAGGGATCTTTTGTTTCGAACGATGGTTACAACAATCTCACCACAGGCCGACTCTCACAAACCTTCGCGATTCTTCATGGCCTCTCCAAAATTTCTGCCACCGATACCTTCACCGACACGCGAAATCTGGATGGTTCTACCGCTTCTCAGCGAATGGTGGTTTCTTATTTTTATGATGGGTACGGCATCATAGAAGGGGCCGAAGGCCGAGGTCGTGGTGTGTCGGACGATGGTGATGGAAATTTAACGACGATTGACCTCGAACAAAAATATGGCGTATTTGCGGGGCAGGCTAGGGTGACTGAAACGGTGACCCGTTCCTCAACAAAAAATCGGGATGGATCCACCAATGAGCAAACGGCGCGCGTTTTCAACCGGTATCAAACCACCACAGGTCTTTTGGCGGCCACGGCGGGTTCGGCCCTTTTTACCTCGAACGATGGTTACAACAATTTAACGACAGGCGAGGTCCGGCAATCCTACGCGGTCATTCGAAATCAGTCTCGCTTAACCGGCACCTTCACCATTTCTGACACGATGAATGTGAACCGGTCCCGCAGTCACTCCGAGCAACAGGTGTTCTATATATTGGACCCGCGGTTGGGAAAAACGCTCTCCGCTCAAGGGGAAGGGCGGTTCAATTCTGAAGATGCCTATGGCAATCGAACTTTGGGAACCACGAGTCTGGTTTACAACATGATTAATGGTCAGGCGAAAGTGGTGGACACCACCACCCTCTCCCATACGTTCAACTTGGACGGTTCGAATTCGAGCACCCGCATGGTGGTGACGAATACCCATGATGGTTTGACGGGGCGTTTGCTCTCCGCGAGCGGCGTGGGAACATCGGTGGCGAATGACGGCTATGGGAATCTAACGCGAACCACCATTGCCCAAACCTTTTCCATTATCGCCGGCCAAGCCAAATTGGTTTCCAATACCACCGACTCGCTCACCGAAAACAGGGATCGAACCACCCAACGGCAAAATCTCACCGTGATCAATTATTACGACGAAAATGGGGTGCTCTTGGGCGCGGTGGGGAACGGCGCCTCTTTGGCCTTCAATGGATATGAAGAATACACCGCTGGAATATTGGCGCAGACTTACAAGGTGGTTCATGGACAAGCGGTGGTGGAAACGGCCCGTCAAATGTCGTGGACATCGAACGCGGCGGGCGAAGGTTCCTATTCAACACCCCGGGTGAATCGTGATGGCTCATGGACGAGGAGCACCAATGAAACCACCTATGCGTACAATGAGATTGGCGAGTTGGTGGAGGCCCAGGGGAGGGGTCGTTCCTTCTCTGATGATGGGAACCAAAATTATGTGGCGCAAGAACAGACTCTTTCGTACCAAGTGATTCGAGGCGCCGCCAAAGTGATTGAAGTGGAGAGCCGCAGCTATTCCAGCTCGCTCAATGCCCCGGCTTCTTTTGACAATCCCCATCTCCAAACGGATGGAACCTGGACCCGTTCAACGAACCGTGTCATCTCAACGTATGACGGATTTGGGCGGGTCACATTTGTCCGAGGAGAAGGCACCGGCCTGACCTTTGATGGTTTTAATTATGTCGCAAACCGGACCACGCAAGAATATGACTTGGTTCTTTTGCGAACGTTGGGCCTTCAAAAAGTTTTGGTGAACGTCACTCAAAGCTTCAGTTCGAATGAACGCGGAGAGGGCCGTTACGCCCAGCCCTTGGCCAACCCAGACCTTTCCACCAACCGGCAAGAAAATTTTGTCTACAGCCGTTACGACGTGAATGGAGTAATGATCCAAGCCGAAGGGCGAGGGACGTTTGAAACCGATGACGGCTTTGGAAATCGAACCCGCGGCTCGAACACCACCAGCTACGATCAGGATATTTTGAATCAAACGGGACAACTGAAGGTCGGACTGACAACCTCCGACTCTTTGACCGAAAATCGGGACGGTTCAACGTCGCGACAAGTCTCCGAGGTTCGGTATGCTTATCTCGACACGCGGCTTGTTTCCGCCAGTGGATCCGGCTGGAATTTGTCGAATGATGGACATGGCAATTTCATCAAAGGCCTCCTCTCTCAAATTTATCTCGTGATTCGCGGCCAAGCCAAACTCACTCAAACCATCACCCGCAGTTTCACCTCCAACGCCAATGGAGAGGGCTCTTTTGAAGATATTCTGACTGGCGCGCCGCGTGTCACCAACCCCGACGGCAGTTTTGTGTTTCAGTCCAATATTGTGACCAATGAATATTCGGTGGGGGGACGTTTGGTGGGGACGAAGGGGCGCGCGGCGTCCCTCTCAAACGATGGATCTGGGAATTGGACGGCTTCGGGACGAATGGATTTAAATGCCGGCGCCAATCTGGGGCAAATATTAATCGCCGGCGTTGAACAGCAATATGACGTGATTCGGGGGCAAGCCCGGTTGGTGCGAACGCGCAGTCAATCCCACACCTCCGACGGTGAAATGGGAGGCGCTTTTGAGAGCCCCCGCCCCAACATCGATCGCTCCTGGACCCGTCAAGATGTCACAACCAGCTATGAATACAATGAAAAGGGTTTGTTGTTAACGGCGCGTGGAGAAGGAAAAGGATTGTCGAATGATGGCTCGCGGGCGGATGGATCGGGAAATTATCAAGCGCTCAACATTTCTCAAAGTTACGCGGTGGTGCATGGCCAAGCCAAACTTCGCGAAAGTGTAAATGAATCTTTCACCTCAAATGCGGCGGGCGAAGGGAGTGCGGCGCAGCCCCTCTTGGGCACCGATGGGACCTGGACATCGAATACCAACACCGTTCGTTACGGTTATGATGCGGAGGGCCGGCTCAACCAAGCGGTGGGCGCCCTCAAAGGGCTGAGTTCGGATGGACACAACCGTTTCACCGCCAATCAAGGTCATCAAGATTATTTGATTGTGAAAGGCCAGGCCCGCGTGGCCAAAACAGTGACGGAAAGTTTTACTTCCAATGCGCTGTCCCAAGGTTCCACTTTGTCTCCGTTGCGTCATTTTGACGGCAGTTTCAGCCGGTCCATCAACACCGTTGAAAATACCTACAACGAATGGGGGAAGTTGGTCTCCGTCTCGGGCGGCGGAACTTCGCTGAATGATGATGGCTTTGGAAACCGAACCGACAGTGAATTCAAACAGATTTACGATCTCGGCCTTTTGGCGCGAGGCCTGACCAAGGTGTTGGAGACCCAAACCCATGCGGTCACGCGCAATGTGGACGGCAGCGTCACGGAAAGCAACAATCTGCAAGCCAATCTCTATGACGGAGATTCGTATGCGGTGTCGGCGGGTGTTCTTTCCGTTCAACGCGCCGAGAACCGCAACGGAATTTTGATGGACGCGGTGGGGGTGGGTCGTTCTCTGAGCGATGACGGCTTTGGACGCTTCACTCTCACGGTGGCCGTTCAGGATTTTGATGAAGAGATTCAAAACCGATTGGGATTGTCAAAATTAAAGACCAATCAGTCTTTTTCGTTTTCATCTGATGCCGCGGGGCGCGGCAGCTATGAGGTGGACCTGGCCCGGGGATGGGTCGGCCCCTTGCGTTTATCGGATGACACGTGGAACCGCCAGGCCATGACGGTGGCGTATGGTTATGACGCCGGTGGAAAACTAAGTTCCGCTCAAGGCACGGGCACTTCTCTTTCGAACGATGGATTCGACAATTATGTCGCCGCGGACTTGAGACAAACCTACGTCATTCTCAATGGCGAAGCCAAGCTCAGCCAAAATATTACCGAGAGTTTTACAGCGAGTTATAACCGAGAAACCGACCGCGTGACGGGCTCTTTTTCCCAGCCTTCCACCAACCGAGACGACTCTTGGAACCGTCAACGTTTGGCGGTGGACTATACCTACTACGATTCCGGCCGTTTAAAAAATGCTGAAGGCTCAGGCACGGGTCTTTCAAGCGACGGTTTCGGCAATCTCACCAAATCCATCACCCAGCAAACTTTTGATCATGAAACCATTGTTCTTTTGGGGCGAGCGCTTCTCACGGAAACAAGGACCCAAAGTTTTAACGCGCGCCAAATCGGGGACGATCTCGATTCATCGGTTCGAATCGACAATTTCGTCAGTTGGAATGGCGCCACGTGGGTCGGACGCGTCAATCCTGACGAGACTTGGGGCTGGAGCGAGACCGTGGTTGTCAATGCCTATGATTCGTATGGACGGTTGGCGGGAGCGAGTGGAAATGGACAATCGCTCAACTCTGATGGATTCAATAATTTCACCGGCGGGGAAACGCTCCAAGATTATGTGATCCAAAATGGGCGGTCGTTTTTGGTTCAATCCAAAAACCGTTCGTTTACCGCTCGGTTGGATGATTTTTCACGCCTGAATGAATTTAAGGGGTCGTATTCCGCCCCTGAACGGGACGATGATCTCTCTCAAAATTCCCAGGAGATGATTGTCGCGCAGACCTTCAGCGAGGGCGGGAAATTGGTATCGGTGCGCGGCTTTGGCCGTGGGGAATCCAACGATGGGTTCAACAACAACACCACCTCCGTTATTCAACAGGATTATTTGGATGTGGAGGCGGCTTTCGGGCAGGTCAAAGTGGCCCGAATCATCACCCAATCTGAGACACGCAACCTTGATAAGTCGAGCCAAAAGGCGGTTTCGCTCACGACCAATATTTATGACGTGAGTTCCTCCAAACTGATCGGGGGCGCAGGGGTGTCGGACGCGGAGTCCAACGATGGATCGGGCAATCTCACCACCAGTCACACCGAAGACACGTATGTGCTCAACCAACACGGGCAATTGAAGAGAGTGGAGTCCCACACCGTTTCAACCACGCTCGGACGAGACAACACAAAAAACGAAGACGATTCCCGCGTCCGTTATGTCTATGCCTCCGGCGGGAAATTGTTGTCCGCATCGGGCGGAGGAACTTTTAGAAGTTCGCTGTTGACCCAAGGCCAATACAAAGTCACCAGCGTGGGCTCTCTCGTTCAAAAGTTCGAGGTGGTGCGCGGCCGCCCCAAAGTGGTGGACACGCAACGTTTGTCAGAGTCGCCCACCGGAGAGAAATCCACCCAACGGGACTTAAATGATGCGGCGCAAGGTTTGCGGTCCACTCTTTTCTGGGACGAAAACGGTCAATTCTTGGGCGGTGATTTTAACGACCAGGTCCATGGCGACAGCTACATCGTTTCAAAAGACCAAGGTCTCTGGGTGATAAAGTTTAAACGGGCCGATGGATCCACATCACGCTATGAACTTTCCTCCCTCCAAGACTCCGTGACCGGAGCGCTTGGACTTCGAATATCCAATTCTGAAATCACGTTCGAATTAAGCGGACTCTTAACCGATGGCCAAGTGATATCGCCCCGGCTTGAGCTCCGCCGACCCGGTGGGGCCGATACCGTCTATTTATTTGGCGCTCAAGCGCCTGTCACCATGGTTCGTGAAAATATCCGCTTCAGAGAAGGTTTCACCGAACTGGCCTTGTCTCAAGCCGATGATGGTCGCGTGGGCCTGGTCGGATATTTGGACGCGAATGGTCTTCATTTTGTTTTGGAGCGTGACACCAACAACCGGGGCAGTTTGCGATATGTGGTGTGGGACGGCGACGCTCGCGATTATGTCGAATATGTTTTTCAAGGAACCTTTGACGGGGTTGAATTTATAGCGGATGGATTTTCATCGGCTTTTGTCCGTTTAACCGCCAGCGGTCCTGACTCTCTTGAGATCATGACGGCTCTCCCCAATGAGACGGGTACATTGGCCACCTTGATTGAGTTTGAACGATTGGAAGGGCGCGACAACCAGATGCAGGTGCTGGCCACCCATTTTCAATATGACCAGAATGGGCTCTTGGTCCAAGCCTGGAGCCGGGGAAACTTTGTGGGTGAAACGGGCGGTGGGGACAAAACGGTTGGGTCTCTCGAAAATATTCATGAGGTGATCAACAACCAGGCCAAAGTTGTATTGGCGACGCGGCATCTGGTGACGACCAATTTGGATGGATCTCTCACCACGGTCGATGAAGAGACGCTCAATGATTTTGATCGCGCGACCGGCATTCAACGTGGCGCGATCGGGCGCGTGGTGACACGCAGCGATGACGGCGTGGGCGCCAGTCAATTCACCACCGTGGACCGCACCTATGAAATGGTGGCCGGGCAAGCGCGCCTTGTGAAACAGGTAACGAAATCCGAATCCTATGAATTGTTTGGGACCCCTGAAGAACGCCTGACGTCAGTGACCGATCCCTATACCCAATTGAACCGCTATGACGGGAACGGCCGTTTGATTCAAGTGACCGACGAAAAAGGGAACGACACGGTTCAACTTCGCCAACTCAGTTTTGAATATGGTTATCACAAGGGAGTGGCGCTTCAAGAGGCCGTGAGCGTGACCGAAAGCGTGATTCGTCAACGGTTTGTGGTCATTGAAGAACAAGCCCGCATGATCGAATCACTGAACGAGGCGCGGTCCATTCAATCCGATGGATCCATTTCCACGCAACGCACCACCTTTGAAAACACGTTTTCAGCGCGGGGTTTGTTGTTGGGGGCTCTCGGCACCATTACCACCCGAACCGAGGACACTGTGGGCGGCCATGTCGATTCCATCATCAAACAGAGTTTCAAAGTGGTGCGCGATCAAGCGCGATTGGCCACCCAATCGACGGAAGTGAAGTCGTATGACGCGGAAGGGCATCTCACCTCGCACCAACTGCCGGTGTCGTTGGTCTACAATTATGACGCGGTGGGCCATTTGACCGGAGTCACCGACGCTTTCGGTGACACGAACATTCGCAGCGTGACCCATGGATATGAATATGGAAACGACGAATTCGGCGGTGTTCTTGAGAGCAAACAGGTGAGCCGTTCCCTTACCACCACCATCCAAACCTATGTGGTGGTGAATCGCCAACAAGCGCGGATAGCGACGCAAGAATCTCAAACGGATACGTTCGACAATCATTCAACCCCCTTATCTCCGAACGGGCATTTGGTGAACCGCCAATCCTCTTTTAAATTGGCCTATGACTATGACGGCTTGGGCCGGCTGGTTCGCGTGTACGACGCGCTTTCCAATGATCCGTTCGATCAAGTTGTCGCGGTGGTCAATGAATCGTTTGATTATTCAGATGCGGAGCGTCCAGATGAATATACGTCCCGCACTTTCTCAACCAATGAACAGGCCTATGAGGTGATTGCGGGACAAGCGCGCGTGGCGTCGCAACTCAACACCCAATCGACCACGGTTGATTTCGCGGGGCGAATCATCTCGGAGTTGGTGAGCCCCACCCAGCAATTCAACCTCTATTCCGATGGCGTAAGCCGCGTGGTCTATACCGGCCCCAAAACCGTTCGGCTCTTGGACGGCATTGGACTCTTGATGGATGTGGTGGGAACCAGCGGAGGCGACGTGGAGGTGCGGCAGAAGTCTTATGAATATGCCGATGCCGATCAACGTTTGACCGCCACCTCCACCACGGAATCCCTTGTCCTTCAGAAATTTTCTGTGATCAACAATCAAGCGCGGCTGACCCGGTCGCTGTCATCGGGCGAAACACGGGGAATTGATGGCGCTTTCACCCAATCCAACAATTGGACGTTCAATATCTATGACCGTCAAGGCCGGTTGGAGGAAGCGTTCTCCCATGCGGAATCGGTGGCGCACAACGGTTTTAACGCGTCTGGTTTGGCGTGGGACACCACCTCGAGCGAAAGTGATTCGCGCTTCCTTATTATTAACGGTCAAGCTCGGGTGGAAAAAACATTTACCCAGTCGATCACGCGAGGCGCCGACGGTTCACTTCAGGAACAGAATTCAGAACAGTCCTTCGCTTACAACGCGGTGGGGCAGCTCCTCCGGGCCCAAGGCCAAGGCCGTTTTACTTCCAGTTCCGGGTTCGAACCCGATGGAACCGCCTGGGACCTGACCAGCGGAACGAACGAACTTTCCTTCCGTGTGATTCGCGGCGCCCTGCGTCAGGTGGAAAGCCAATCGGTGTCGTTCACCGAAGCGCGCGATGGGGCGACCACGCGATCCGTCACAAAAACCCACAATGCCTATAACGATGAGGGACAGCTCGTCCTCCAAAATGGGACTGAGTTGACCACCTCGGAATCCGCTTCAATTTCAGATGACGGTTGGGGCAACATCACCCGGTCGGGCGTTTTGAGCTCGAATGCTCAAGAGCTCCTCAGCGCCGGAACCGTTCAGACCCTGGTGGTCATTTTGGGACAAGCGCGTGTTCAGAAAAATACGTCTCTCAGTGAAACCCGAAGTTTGGATGGGGGATTCCAAAATCAAGAATCCATCACGAACTACAGCTATGACGCTTTGGGCCATTTGACCTCTGCGCGAGGGACCGGGCGGTTCATCAGTGAAGATCAGAATTTGACCACCACGGTGGGAGATCCCTTGGCGGGCACCGGTAATTTCTTGGAATATGAGGTGATCAACAACCAAGCTCGTCTCGTCAAAAGCACATCGTTGTCTGATTCGAGCGCGGTTGACGGCAGTCCCAGTCGATCCATGAGCGAAACGTTTTACACGAACAACCAGTTGACCGGAAAACTTGAAGGGGCCAGCGGTCAGAGCGCTTCCTGGTCGGTGGACAGCGAAGGCAATGTGACGGAGTCAGGAGCGCTTCAAGAAAAACCGTTGGTGGGGGGCGAACCCGCCGCGGAAATATCTCAAGTGGGAGGACGGTCCACCTATTTGGTGATGTATGGTCAAGCCAAACAAGTGCTCAACGACACCCGAACCAAAACAAGCAGTGTGGACGGCAGTGTGACCACGCAGGATTTGTTGACCTACACCGAATATCGATTGGACTCAGGGCGGTTAAACGCGCAGCGCGCTGACGGCGTCTGGGAGACCGTTGACCCGTTGGGCCGCCAAACCCAAGGAGAAGTGCGACAACAATTTTCCGTTATCACGGGGCAAGCGCGGCTGACTTTGTCCGATTCCCAACGCACCTCCTCGGGGCCTTTGTGGGCGCACAGCAACTCCCATGTCGAGAACAGCTACAACGAAAACGGGATGCTCTTGCGCGGGATCTCTGAAAGCGAGAATTACAGCACCGACGGTATTTTGAGCGTTTCGCAGAGTGAATCTGTTTACGACTACGACGCCAATAAAAAACGGATCAGCGGCACCATCAATTCTCAGGTTCAACGCTACGATTACGACCCGTTTGCCGGCCCGGACCTCAGCTTGGCCGTCGAAACCGTCGACTCCACCTCTTTCGAACGGTATGAACAGGTGGGAGAGCGCACACGCCGCACCTTCGTTCACAATGTGTCGAATCAATCCAGCCTCGATTCAAGCTACAGCCAACAAGACATGCGCAACTATTATTTTTATGACGCCCGAAACGGCCAAGTGGTGGAAGGGTTGGATGTGAACGGAAATGGAGCGATTGAAGCCAATGAACGCACGCGCGGCGAAGGAACGAGTGTGAGCCATTCCGGTAACGACACGCCCGATAAAAATTGGAGAGACGTGGCGGCCCAAGATTGGTGGGACACCACCACAGCCCTCATTGATCAGACGTTCCGCGTTTTCATCATCAACTTGGGTTCGTATCAGATCAACATCGCCAAACTGGCCGACACGCGCACCCAAAGTGAAACCGTGGGCCGCGACAGTTCTTACAACCACCAAGTGATGACGGTCTCAAATGATTACGCCGTGAATGGCTTGCGCGTCCTGCTCACCGCCTCGAACGGTTTGGGGGAAATTTTAGAAGCCCATTCCGGACGAGACGGCGGAGTCACCGCCCAAGGGGCCGCCAACACGAGCGCCGTGGATGAGCATGCCTGGTGGGACACCACGGTGGGAACCATCAAACAGGAATATCAGATCTTCTTCGGTTCGCTCGCCAAGCTCAGCAAAGTGACCAACGATTCCATCAACCTCACCCGCGAAGGGGCGTATAGCCATTCGGTGTCCGAACAATCCAATGATTACACGGAGTATGGGAGATTGTCCGGGGCCAACTCAGAAGGCACGCAAACCAGTCATTCGGGTTCCGACCGCTTGTTCTTGTTTGACGTGGATTCTTCCGACACGGCGCGGGTGATCCATTCGAATTGGAAATCAAAAACAAAAGAAGAGCGCGCTGAATTTATGAACGCTCTTAAAGAGGAAGCGAGAGAACATGACGCGCATGTGAACGCCGATCCCTCGGACCCTTGGTGGGATTCCACCACCTCGACCACGCGTTCCACCTACGGCATATTGCGAGGGCAGCAAGCGCGCGTGCTTTCAAGCGAAACAGAAACCGACACCTTTTCTGTTGACGGGAGTTTGACGATCGCGACCAACCGCGTTGAAAACACCTACGACCGGCGAAACCGGTTGGCGAGAGGGTTGTCGACGGGATCCCAGGTCAGCGATGACGGGAATGGCAATTATTCTTTGACCACCTCCCGGCAGGTGATGGCGGCCGTGAACGGGCAAGCCCGCGTGACGGAAAGTTTTTCGCAGTCTGATCCCGCTTCTTCTGACGGATCGGTGTCGCATCAAGCCTCCTATCAAAAAACCGGTTACACGCGAGAGGGTCGCGTGGACGTTTCAGCCTCCGTGGGTCAAACGGCCAGTTGGTCGATTGATTCGGAAGGCAATATCACGACCTCGGGTGAATTGGACGCCGAGGGTTATGTGGATATCACGAAACCTTCTCCCAACAACCAATCCTTTGTTCTCCTAAACGGTCAAGCCAAAGTGGACGTGACCCGCACAGAGAGCCGCACAGACAACATCGATGGTTCTTCTACCCAGCAAACGCTGGACGTGAAAAATATTTACGAGACAAGTCATGAACCAGAGAATGGCCGTTTTCTCGGGAGACTCAAAGACGGTGTGGGCACGGGAACCTGGATGAGCGAGGACGGGATGGGAAACACCATGAACGGAGGGATTCGGCAAGATTACGACTTTATCGCCGGACAAAACCGACTGATGACCTCCGCTCAATATCGCGGCGACACGCCTCAAACTCCCAACATTAATGCCGATGCCAATGGAATTTGGACCACCGTGGGGAAACCTCTCTACAACCAACCGACAGGTCCCATTTACGCGCATCAAGAAAATTATTCTCAATCCCGGTATGACAGAAACGGCGTTCTGCTCTGGAACCAAAACGCGAGTGATGTTTTCAACAATGAAGGTTTTCTGACGCATTCGGTTCAAAAAGCGGTGTACGACCGTATTCAATTGCCCGATGGTCGCTGGGTCCGAACCGAAGGCCGCATCGACGGTCGAACGGAACGGTTTGACTATGATTCGCCCTCTGGCGCCATCGACACCTCGACCACGCTCGAGCTCACTTACTTCAACACGGTTGAAACCTACCAACAATTGGACGCGGTGCAGTGGCCGTTTAAAGTGACGCGTCGAACCCAGGTGGATACAAACTCCCGCACCTATGATTTGGCCGGCAGCTTCAACAAACAACATGTGAAGACTGACTACACCTACGACGCTCGCGCTGTTTTGGCGGATGCGTCGGGAAAAGGAACTTTCGTGAGTCATTCGGGCCGCGACAATGAAACGGTGGCGGCGGGGCAAACGATTGAAGACTCTTGGACCAACACGCTTCAAAATGCGCCGCAAGAAGTGTGGGATACGACCGTGGGCACCTTGGAAAACAATTTTCGCATCGAAAAATTTGGACCCAACAACGAGGTGGGCATCGCGCGTCAGGTGCGTTCCAAGAGTGTCAGCAACACGCTGGGCCGCGACTTGGGCTATTCCCATTCCGAACAAATCACCTATCAGGCGTTCACGCCCGCCAAGAAACCGGTCGATTGGCCAGCCGGTCAGGCCTTTCATCCGCTGCGGCTTGTGCTTGAGTTTGATTTGAACGGCAATGGAGTGATTGATGAAAACGTGGATGGAAGCAACGTGTACGAAAAAACAGAGACTGCGGGAACCAGTCTTTCGCACAGTGGTCGAAACGTCACGGACCCGAACCCTTTCACAATTTTCCCGGCCCAGCTGAGTGATTTACAGGGCATGAATGACGAGCAAATTCACATTTTGAATGAATCTCTTTATAGGGAGCAAGGCCGATACACAAAATGGTGGGACACCACCAACACCACCAACCAAACCACCTATGTGGACCCTGCCAAGGTCTTCAACACCTTAAAAATTGACAGTCAAACCTCGAATTCCATCACCCTCAGCCGGGACGGATCTCAAAATATTCAAAACAATGTGGTGACCTATAAATATGGACGCACGCGTTTGCCCGCGGGAACGCCTCTGAGTTCTCCGTTGATTTACAACGCGGCCAACGATGGCGCGTTGCTGTTGGGAGCCTACGGCAAAGGCAGTTTCATTCAAGATGACGGTAATGGCAATTTGACCACGGGGCTCACCGAACAAAAATTTGTGGTCACGCGCGGTCAGCGGGCCCAAGTGGGAGAGACGCTGACCGTGTCTGATTCTTCCAGTTCGGATGGCGGCGTGTCTCATCAATTGAATGGGATTCGATATTTCTATTCATCGCGTACGGGCCGTTTGGACGCAATGAAACCCGCGGAAGGCTTTGGCGCCAGTTTCGCGATTGATGGTGACGGCAACATCACAACGGGGGGTGTGATCGGGACCAAGTCCGCCGCAGAGAGCACGCCCTATGACGTGACCGATGAAAAAATATTGCCGTTTGCCTCGGAGATCAGCGGGGAAGCGCCGGTCAACGCGGCCGAAGATATCATTGGAAAATATGGAACACGGCAGACCTATAAATTGGTTAATGGTGCCGCTCGCGTGGCTTCAACGGAAGGAATCACGCGGGTGGACGGATCCGACGGATCTGTTCAAATCCAAAAATCACTCACGACCCAGGCCTACAGCGCCATCGGACAAACGGCGCTGAACCACAATGGCGTTGAAACCAAAGGAACCGGAACCTGGGTGAGTTATGACAGGCAGGGAACGGGAGCCGGCGCTTTGGGGAACGCCACGCGCGGCACGCTCTGGCAAGATTTCGATATTGTGATTGGCCAAGCGCGCGTGATCCGCAGCCAACAAAATGTCGGGAATGTTCGCCTCACTCCCAACGTCACGCGGGATCCCGCCACCGGTGAATTCACGGGCATTTCGGTTCCGTTGTTTGATCAGGTCTCTGGTCCGGTTTTTGCGCACTCTGAAAATTACCAAGAAAGTTTTTTTGATGAAGATGGCGTGCTCACGCTCGCGCAATCGGCCTCGAACAATTTCAGCGTGGATGAAATCATGACGAGCGCTTGGCAAAAATCGGTGTACGCGCGAGAGTTCAATTCGGCGCTCAACCGCTGGGTTCGAACTGATGGATATATCAATGGTCAAACCTTGCGTTATGACTATGAGTCCGACAGCGGATTCATCGATCAATCCCAAGAACTCGAAAAAACTGTTTTTTACACGCATGAAACGTATGAGATCAAAGGCGACAATCGGGTGGTTCGTCGAACAAAAACCAACACCAACTCCAAAACCTATGGAATGGACGGTTCCTACAACAACCAAAATGTGTTGGTGGATTATGATTGGGACCATGTGACAGCGAAGTTGCGTGGCGCTTCAGGTGGGGGTGATTTTGTCAGTCATTCCGGGCGGGACCGAGAAGATGTGTCCTGGGAAACCACGTTGGCCTCACGTCAGAATGATATCTGGGACACCACCAAAGGCGCGCTGAAACAGTTCTACACCGTTTTCAACTTTGGACCGAAGGATGTAAATGGCGAACAACCAGTGGGGATCGCGCGTCTGACTCGGACGATTTCAATTGCGGATACGGTGGGGAGGGACCTGTCTTACAGCCATTCCAAATCCGTGAACGAGCAAAGCTACAATGCCAAAACACTCCGCTTGGAAAGCGCCACTGGAACGGTGGACGCGCTTACGCATTCCGGCCGCAACAACCCGTTATTTTCAAATCCATTGACTCAAAACAACCAGGTCACTGATTTTGAAAATGATCAATCCAGTTGGAAACAGATCGCCGAAAACGACACGCAGTGGTGGGACGTGGGATTTTCTCACACCGATCAAACCTACAAGATCATCTACAACCAACAAAAAATTACACAAACCGTCACCCGCTCCAACAGCCAATCCAAAGATTTGAGCACCAATTGGCAAGAGATGACCGTGAACTATAAATATGGACGCGAGCGGCCGGTGTCTCCCAAAGCGGTGGACGCGGAATCCGAATGGGACCAGGCTTTGACCTCCACTCGAGTGGAGGACGCGGACGACAAAGGGCCTTTGCTCTTGGGCGCCTATGGAGAAGGAACCTTTGGTTCGCAAGATGGAACCGGTGCGCTCACAACGGGCGCCATCGAACAAAAATTCCGCGTGGTGCGGGGCCAACAGGCCCGGCTCCATTCCCAAACAACGGTGTCGGACAGTTCATCCGCCGACGGCAGCCCCAGCCATTCTTTGAATACCGTTCGGTATTTCTACAACGAGCGAAACGGCCGGTTGGATCAGAATCGGGTGGGGGGGCCGGCTGAAGGTATTGGCGCTTCCTGGTCCATCGACAATGAGGGCAGTGTCACCCATTCCGGTTTCTTGGGGACGAAAAGCGAATCAGAAAAAACACGTTACGACGTAACCGATGAAAAAGCGCTTCCCTTCTCATCCATTGATACGGATGTGGATCCTGCCTTAAGAGACCTCAACCAGCGCATCGGCATTGTCGAGACAGGGGGCGTGAATGTGACGCCGCTTGTCGGTCAATGGGGCGCCACTCAGTCCTATGTTTTTGTTCAAGGACAAGCGCGTTTGGCCAGCACCACCAGCCTTTCACGCGCCGATGGGGTGGACGGTTCGTTTAACATTCAACGGACCGAGGTCACCAACAGCTATTGGCAACCGGGCGAGGCGGGGCCGGCGGGACAATTAAAGGCTGCCACCGGAATGGGTCGCTGGACCACGTGGAATGAAACGGAGGGTTTGACGTTGGGCGTCCAGCCGGGTTATCCGCCCTATGGAACTCTCTGGCAGGAGTACACCGTGTTGGGGGGGCAGGCCCGCCTTCTTGAAAACAAACAGCATCTTGGTGATGTCGAGTTGAATCCCAATTTCTCCGCGGTCCGCCCAGGCGGCGATTGGGATATTCCGGCGGGCGCCACGCTTTATGGAAGCGCCATTCAACCACATCCGATTTATGCCCATACGGAAAGTTACGTGTTAAACACCTACACCAGTGATGGCGTGTTACTGGAGTCTCGCGCGGCCTCCGAAAACTATTCGGCCGACGGCCTTGTGAACCGCTCCATTCAAAACAGCCGGTACACCGTTAAAGCGTACACCGATGCGTTGGGCACTCCCTATGTTGTGAGAGACCAAGGCTTCTTACGGGGGAAAACAGACCGGTTCGCCTATGATTATGATGAGGCGAGCAACACCTGGGTGGTGGACACGCTTCAATCGTTGGAAAACTCTTGGTTCAACACCACGGAAACCTACAACACCTGGGAAGTGGCTGGAGCGGGCCGGCCTCGCATTGTCACGCGGCGTGTGTTCAGCGATTCCGAAAGTGAAACGAATTCAATCGACACGTCCACCAATCACCAGTGGATGGCCACCACCTATGGACACAACGACAGCGGTGTTCTTCAAAACGCGGTTGGTGAGGGCCGGTTCATTTCCCATTCGGGTCATTCTCAGATCGATGGCGAGGCGTTTGATGAAACGAATGGCACGATCCGCCAGCAGTACGAAATTATTTTGGTGGGCCCCGGATCCGTGGCGCCGGAACTTAAAGTGGGGGTGGCCCGACTGGGAGAGGTGACCACCGAATCTCAAACTCTTTCGCGGGACGGCGGCACGAACACCGCCCGATCAAAAACAACCTACACAAACGATCAAGTGAACACGCGCCTCTTGGGCGCGACTGGCGAATCAACCTTTATCAGCCGTGACGCTTTTGGGGTTCGGACCACGGGCCAAAGCGCTCAAGAATATGTGGTTCGAGCGAACCAAGCCAAACTTTGGAAATCAATCAATGAGACTTGGAGCGACGACGCCCGTGGGTCCGGCAGCTACGACAATCCCACGGAATATTCGGACCATTCTCGAAACCGTCAACGCATGGTGACCACCAATGCTTACAACAAGTACGGAAAATTGGTGCAACAGGCCGATATGGACAAAGACGGTACCATCGAAGAGGATGAAAAGACCATGGGACGCGGCCACAGTTGGAGTTACGATGGCGTTTTTGGTTACAGCGGCGCGGATATCACCCAAACTTACGTCATCACACGCGCTCAACAAACCCGGCTGGCGCGGGTCGATACGCGAAGTTTCAGCGCCGATGAAGAAGATTCGAACGTCGCTTCCTATGACAATCCCCACGCCAATGAATGGACCGGGGAATGGAGCAAGTCGCACAGCGCGGTTGATTATTCCCAGAGTTACGACAAATTCGGACGGCTGCTCTCGACGCCTCCCATGACCGTGCTTGCTTCGCCGGACGAACCCTTTTTAAATAAATCACTCTCGTTCGATGGGGTTCGAGCGTACACGATGAGCGACATCACGCAAGAATTTTCACCGCTCATCTGGATGAACACAGGGCAAGCGCGCATGACCCAGTCCACCAATCAATCCTATTCCGTGAGACTGAATGACGGCCTCTTGAAAAGTTTTAATGCGCAAGATTACACCGGCACTTACGCTTCGCCGGGCGCGAACCCGGACGGCAGTTGGACCAAATCGCTTTCGACCACCGATTTTTCACGTTCTTACAACACCCAAAACGGCGCGCCAATATTAAGTTTCGCTCCGTTTATGACAGGGCGTTCATTGTCTTTCGACGGAACCGCGGTGCCCGGCCTCAACCAAGGCACCACGGCCAGTTCGTTTTACCAATCCTTTAACCAACACATCTGGGCGGCCACGGGCCAAACCAAATTGGCCACCTCCGCCAATTTTTCTTGGAGCACCGATTCAACCGGGACGCTGGGAACTTTTGATGCGCCTGAGCCGGCTTCTGACGGCAGCACCACACGGTCGTGGTCGGTGAGCGATTACACTTCCTCCTATTATGATGGTGTGAACACCGTGCCGCCGGCGGGCGAAGGGATCGGCGCGTTGGTCAGGTCCCAACAAGGACTTCCCAAAACCTTGGGTGGCAGTTTGTCTTTCGATGGTTTCCGTTCCTATACCCGCAGCGATACCACCCAAGAGTTCAATCAAGCCATTTGGAATAAATTTGGACGAACGTCTTTGGAGAAAAGCATCTCGCGCAGTTATTCCAGTTCCAATGATCCCGCCCTTTGGGATACGACCGATGCCGTCCAAGGGTTTGGTCGCGCCCTCAGCGTTCGACGGGAGAACGGGAGTACGTTTGATCTCAGTTCCTTGAGGGTTTATGGGCGGGGATCGTTTGATTCGCCTTTTGTTCAAGGAGATGAGAGTTGGAACAAGTCTGAACTGATCACCCACTACAAAGACAGTTATGACGAAGAGACCACGAGGCCCACTTCAGTCGCGCCGTGGGCAACGGGATGGTCGCTGAATTTTGACGGCTTGAGCCTTCCAGGTCTTGAGTTGGGCTATTCCAAGAGCACGATATTCCAAACTTTCAACGCGAACATTTGGCAGAAGACGGGAGGCCTGAAACTCGAGACCGTGATCAACCAGGGTTTTAGCTCCAATGCCAATGGCGAGGGAAGTTATGAGGCGCCGGTGGCGGCCTTGGACGGCAGCCAACAACGCAGTCTTTCGGTCACCGACTATTCGAAGAGTTATTACGACGGGGTTCGGTTTATGCCGCCGGCCGGAGAGGGTATCGGGTCCATCATTCGCACTGAAGCGGGCCTGCCCAAAACCAAAAGTCTCGCCTGGTCCTTTGATGGATTTAGAACCATGACCCGCTCCTCCACCGACACCGAATACAACAAGGAAATTTGGAATCGGTTTGGACGAACCGTGGTGTTGAAAACCACCGTCACAAGCGCCACCACCGACGACCAAGAAACGGCTTGGGTTCTTTCCGACGAGTTTGGACGACGGCTGGCGGTCCGAAATGAAAGCGGCGACACGGTTGATTTCAGCGTGGCCTTGGTGTATGGCCGGCGCAATCCCTCCAATAAATATGGGGCTTTGGCGCAAGGCGATGAGAGTTGGAACCGCAGCCGTGTGGTGACCCATTATGAATATGCCTATGACCCGGCTACCGCCAAGCCCTATCAAGACGGAACCTTTGAACACACGCCATGGAGCGAAGGTGAAACGCACAGTTATGATGGGCTCTCCGTGGTGGAGGGTCAAGGCCACACGCATGGCGTCATTTTCACCACATACAACCAAGACGTGTGGCGGTTGGCGGGGCTCCTTCGAACTGAAAATTCTGTGAACAAGAGTTGGAGTTCGAATGCCGCGAACACGCTCGCGAATGGAACAGCGGGCAGCCTGGAGAACCCCATCGCTCAGTCCGACAACAGCACGAATTTGAGTTGGAGTGTGACGAACTATCAGAAGGCGTGGATCACCAGTGGCGACAAAGCGGGCGCGGTGAACCGCACAGACGATGCCACCCCTCAAGGTTGGTCATGGGGTTTTTCCTTTGACGGGATCAAAACGTATACGCGAAGCGAGTCCACCACCCAATTCAACAATGAAATTTGGAAGAAATTTGGAAAAACCGTGCTTCGACAAACCACCAGCACATCGGGAAGCAGCGCCAATCAAGAGGCCGAATGGTCGGTGGGGTCAAAGGCCACTCCGGACGTCACAATTAGAACGCGCGACAAAGAAGGCGTGATACGGGATGAAACGGTGATGCGCGTGCGAGGCGCCATCGATCCCAACAACATGTTTGGGGCGGTGGCTCAAGGAGACGATAGCTGGAACGGCAGCCGTGTGACCACTCATTATGAGACGGCTTACAATGAAACCACTTCCCATTTGTGGCGCGAGACCGAGGCGGGTTTTGTGTCTCAGGAAAATCACACGCCGTGGAGTGAAGGCGAAACCCACAACTTTGACGGGCTAAGCGCGCTTCAAGGTCAAGGCCACACGCATGGCGTGGTGTTCACCACCTACAACCAAGAGATATGGAAACAAGCGGCGTTGCTTCGAACCGAAAACTCCGTGAGCAAGAGTTGGAGTTCCACCGCCACAAATATTCATTCGGAGGATGGCCTCGGCAGCATCACGAACCCGCTTCACCAATCCGATAACAGCACGAACTTGAACTGGAGCGTGACGAATTACCGAAACGCCTGGGTCACGAGCGGCAACAAGGCCGGCGCCGTCAACCGGTCGGATGACGCGACGCCGGTGAGCCTGTCTTGGGGTTTCTCTTTTGATGGATTTAAAACCTACACGCGAAGCACCTCCAAAAGCGAATTCAACCAAGAGATTTGGAAAAGATTTGGGAAGACCGTGTTGTCGCGTTCTGAAAGCACGTCGGCCACCAGCCGCGACGCGCAGAGACAATGGAATGTTGGGGACGCGTTGGACCCGGGCGTGAACATTAAAATTCGAGATAACAATGGAAACATTATGGACGAGACCCAAATGCTTGTTCGAGGGCTCATCGACGAAGACGTGGGTGAAGATCATATGTTCGACGCGGTCTCTCAAGGGGACGATAGTTGGAATGGAAGCCGCGTCACCACCCACTACGAGCGGGCGTACAACAGCGAGACGTCCCGGCCCTGGCAGAGTGGTGAACGGGGATTTGTGGACAGCGAATATCACACGCCCTGGAGTGAGGGCGAAACTCACAGCTTTGACGGCCTGGGAGCCATTGAGACCTCACCGCAACTCAAAGAAGCCCAAGGTCACACGCATGGGGTCACCTTTACCTCTTACAATCAAGAGGTGTGGCGTTTGTCGGGACTTCTGCGAACCGACAATTCCGTGAGCAAGAGTTGGAGTTCGAATGCCACCAACACGCTTCCAGACGGAACCCAAGGCGGCATTGGCAATCCGCTCCACCAACTCGACAACAGCACTTCTTTAAATTGGAGCGTGACGAATTACCGAAATGCCTGGGTCACGAGCGGCGACAAAGCGGGCGCTGTCAACCGCGCGGATGACGCCACGCCTGTCAGTTTGTCCTGGGGTTTCTCCTTTGACGGTTTCAAATCCTATACGCGCAGCGAATCCAAAACAGAATTCAACTCGGAGATTTGGAAGAAATTTGGAAAAACGGTGGTGCTCAAAACGGAAACCACCTCCGGCACCAGTTTGCCAGGAGAACGCAATTGGGACGTGGGTCGCGCTTTTGATCCCGATGTGATCATTCGGGTGCGTGACAAAGACGGTCGGCTTATCGACGAAACCACGATGCGGGTCCAGGGACTTCTCGATGAGGACCGAAACGAAAACAATTTATATGACGCGGTTTCACAAGGCGATGGCAGTTGGAACGGCAGCCGCGTCGTCACGCATTACGAAACCGCTTACGACTTGGAAACGAGCCGCCCCCACCAAGACGGTTCCTTCGAACACACGCCGTGGAGCGAAGGGGAAACCCACAGCTATGATGGACTCTCGGTGGTGGAAGGCCAAGGTCATACCCATGGCGTTGTTTTCACCACTTACAATCAGGAGGTCTGGAAAAACGCGGGCCTGCTGCGAACCGACAATTCTGTGAGCAAAAGCTGGAGTTCCACCGCGACAAATATTCATTCTGTGGATGGGGTGGGCAGCATCACAAACCCGCTTCACCAATCCGATAACAGCACCAATTTAAATTGGAGTGTGACCAATTACAGAAATGCCTGGGTGACAAGCGGTGACAAGGCTGGCGCGGTGAATCGACTGGACGAGGCGACGCCCCAAAGCTGGTCGTGGGGATTCTCCTTTGATGGTTTCAAAACCACCACCCGCAGCGAAACCAAAACAGAATTCAACCAGGAGATTTGGAAAAAATTTGGAAAAACGGTGGTGTTCAGAACCGAAACCGAATCGGGCACCAGCCGGGATGAAGAAAGAGATTGGGATACCGGAGAATTGTTCGGTTCCGGCGTGACGGTTCGCACGCGTGACCACGAAGGCGTGATACGAGATGAGACGCGCCTGCGGGTTCGCGGGTTGTTGGACCGTGACGTGAGCGAAAACAACAAGTTCCGCGCGGTTTCCCAAGGCGACGAGAGTTGGAACGGAAGCCGCATCGTCACGCATTACGAAACCGCTTACGACCTTGAAACGAGCCGCCCGCACCAAGACGGTTCCTTTGAACACACGCCGTGGAGTGAAGGGGAAACCCACAGTTATGATGGACTCTCGGTGGTGGAAGGCCAAGGCCATAGCCATGGGGTTACCTTCACCACATTCAACCGAGAGATCTGGAAGAACGCTGGGCTGCTAAGAACCGACAATTCCGTGAGCAAGAGTTGGAGCTCCACCGCCGACAACAGCCATCCGTTGGACGGCATCGGCAGCATCACCAATCCGCTCCATCAATCGGACAACAGCACTTCTTTAAGTTGGAGTGTGACCCATTACGGCAAGGCTTGGGTGACAAGCGGTGACAAGGCCGGCGCCGTGAGCCGATTGGACGACGCGACGCCCCAAAGCTGGTCGTGGGGTTTCTCCTTTGATGGGTTTAGAACCTTTACGCGCAGCGAATCCAAAACGGATTTCAACAAAGAGATATGGAAGAGATTTGGAAAAACGGTTATTTACCAGACTGAAACGACCTCGGGCACAAGCGCGAATGAAGAAAGAACCTGGAACGTGGCGCAGGCGGCTGGTCTTCCCCTTTCCATTCGCACACGCGATCAAGACGGTGTGATTCGAGATGAAACCCTGATGCAAGTGAGAGGTTGGTTGGATTCCGACCGCGATGAAAACAATTTGTATGGCGCGGTTTCTCAGGGCGATGGCAGTTGGAATGGGAGCCGGGTGACCACTCACTACCGAACCGCTTATAACGTGGAGACGTCCCGCCCCTGGCAGGAGAGCGACCTTGGTTTCCAAGGTTTGGAACACCACACGCCGTGGAGCGAAGGCGAAACCCACAGCTACGATGGACTCTCGGTGGTGGAGGGACAAGGGCATAGCCATGGGGTGGTCTTTACGAGTTTCAATCAAGAAATTTGGAAAAACGCGGGATTGCTAAGAACCGACCATTCCGTAAGCAAGAGTTGGAGTTCCACCGCCAATAACAGCCATCCGTTGGACGGCATCGGCAGCATCACGAACCCGCTTCATCAATCTGACAACAGCACAAACTTAAGTTGGAGCGTCACCCATTATCGAAACGCCTGGATATTGAGCGGAGCCAAAGCGGGCGCGGTGAACCGAACCGATGACGCGGTTCCCACCAGTTGGTCGTGGGGGTTCTCCTTCGACGGTTTTAAGACTTACACGCGAAGTCAATCAACCAGTGAATTCAACCGCGCCCTCTGGAAGCGTTTTGGAAAAACGGTGGTGTTCAGAACCGAAACCGAATCGGGCACAAGCCGGGATGAGGCACACCAATGGAAAGTGGGCGAATTGTCCAACCCCGATGTCACGATTAAGACAAGAGACGCGAATGGTGTTATTCGGGATGAAACATGGATGCAGGTTCGGGGCGCCTTGGATTCGCGAAATCTATTTAATGCGGTGGCTCAGGGCGATGAAAGCTGGAACGGAAGCCGCATCGTCACGCATTACGAAACCGCTTATGATGAAGAAACCAGTCGCCCGCATCAAGACGGTTCTCCTGAGAGCACACCTTGGAGCGAAGGGGAAACCCACAGCTATGATGGTCTTGGCGCCATCGACACCTCCCCCTTGCTCAAAGAGGGTCAAGGCCACACCCATGGCATGATCTTCACCACGTATAATCAAGACGTTTGGCGGTGGGCGGGCCTGTTGCGGACAGAAAATTCTGTGAGCAAAAGTTGGAGTTCGAACGCCACCAACACACTTTCTGACGGGACCTCGGGGAGCATCACGAACCCGCTCGCGCAAATAGACAACAGCACGAACCTGAGCTGGAGCGTCACCAATTACAAAAACGCTTGGGTGACGAGCGGTGACAAGGCAGGCGCGGTCAACAGAGAAGACAATGCCACACCCCAAGGTTGGTCGTGGGGCTTTTCCTACGACGGTTTTAGAACCTTTACGCGCAGCGAATCCAAAACCGAATTCAACAACAACCTCTGGAAGAAGTTTGGAAAAACCGTTTTGTTGAAAACCGAAACCACCTCGGCCACCAGCGAAAACAAAACCCATGATTGGAACGCGGGGCGTCAGTTTGATCCGGATGTGTCCATTTATACGCGCGATGCCAATGGAAGAATCATCAATGAAACCGTTATGGAAGTGCGCGGCACGGTGAACGAAAACAATATGTACGGGGCGGTGGCCCAGGGCGATGAGAGTTGGAATGGAAGCCGCGTGACCACCTATTACCAAACCGCTTATAACGAAGAGACGTCCCGTCCTTGGCAGAGAGGCGACGTGGGGTATGAAAGCGCTGAATATCATACCCCGTGGAGCGTGGGAGAAACGCACAGTTATGATGGTCTTTCCCTGCTGGAAGGACAGGGCCATACCCACGGGGTTGTATCGACCACCTACAACCAAGAGGTTTGGCGGTTGGCGGGGATTTTACGAACGGACAATTCGGTATCGAAGAGTTGGAGTTCGAATGCCACGAATACTCATGCGGACGGATCGACGGGAAGCCTGGAGCGCCCCATTTATCAAGAGGACAACAGCATGAATTTGAGCTGGAGTGTGACCAATTATGGAAACGCGTGGATCACCTCGGGTGCCAAAGCCGGGGCCGTCAATCGGTCGGATGAGGCCACTCCCCAAAGCTGGGCGTGGAGTTTTAATTACGATGGGTTTAAAACATTCACGCGAGGTGAATCCGAAACGAAATTTAATTCCGAGATTTGGAAAAAGTTTGGAAAAACTGTGGCGCGAACGTCTGAATCTGTTTCTTCCAGCAGCCGGGATGAGGCGAGTTCCTGGGCGGTCGGCGGGAAGTTTTCTCCCGGCGTATTCATTAAAACGCGAGACGCCGATGGGAACGTGATCGATGAAACGGTGATGACGGTTCGTGGGGCGGTGGATTCCCGGAATTTGTTTGACGCGGTGGCCCAAGGAGATGGCAGTTGGAACGGCAGCCGGGTGGTGACGCATTATGAAACGGCCTATAACCCCGCCACCTCGCGGCCGTGGAAGGAAGGAGATGCCGGCTACCAAAATGCGGATTTCCACACCCCTTGGAGCGAAGGCGAAACCCATTCTTTTGATGGGCTCAGTTCCATTCCCGGACAAGGCCACACGCATGGAACCACCCACTCCTCCTATAATTCGGAGATCTGGGCGCTTGCGGCCGTGCTGAGAACCTATGTCTCATTGAGCAAAACCTGGTCGTCCAACGCGGCGGGGCATGGCGATATTGAGTATCCCCTCGCCCAGAAAGATAACAGCACCTCTGTGGCTTGGAGTGTGACGAATTTCAAAGATGCCTGGATCACCTCTGGCGATGCCGCTGGCGCGGTGAACCGGTCTGGGAGCGGAACTCCCACCGGCGCGACGTGGAGCGCTTCTTATGACGGCTTGCGGTCTTACACACGCACCCTCACCCACAGTTATTTCAACGACAACATTTGGAGCCGGTTTGGAAAAACGGTGATTCGCCAAACCGAAAGCACGTCAAGTTCCACGCAGGGCAACCAAGGCCGTATCAACGATTGGCAGTGGAATGTGGCCCAGAGTTTGGGAGAGGGCCTCACCCTCAAAACCCGTGACTCGCGAGGCAACCTCACCGATGAAACCCTGCTCCGTGTTAAAGGCCCCATTGATACCAGCGCGACCCCCCATCTGTATCAGGCCTTGCCGCAAGGAGACGGCAGTTGGAACGGCAGTCGTGTGGTGACTCATTACGAAACGGCCTATGATGAGGCCACCAGCCGGCATTATCAAGAGGGCCGTTTCGATCAAACGCCTTGGTCGGAAGGAGAGAGTCATAACTTCGATGGTCTTTCTCTTGTTCCAGGTCAAGGCCACACCCATGGTCTCATCTACACAACTTACAACACGGAAATATGGAAGTGGGCCGCGACGCTGCGCACCGATTCCAATGTGAGCAAAACCTGGTCGTCCAATGCGGCGGGCGAGGGAAATATCAATGAGCCCATTTTCCAAACGGACAACACCACCACGCTTTCCTGGAGTGTGACGAATTACAAAGACGCGTGGGTGACGCAAGGCGATAACGTGGGAGCGGTCAACCGCAGCGGCCAGGGAACCCCGAAGGGATTTTCATGGAGCGTGTCCTATGACGGTCTGCGTACCTATACGCGCAGCCTCACCACCAGCCTTTTCAACGACAACATCTGGAGTCAGTTTGGAAAAACGGTTTTATTGAGAAGTGAAACCGTCAGCGGAACCACCGCCGGAGACAATGGAATCGCAGACCCCTATGAATGGAATGTCGGGGCTCAATTTGATCCGGATATTCGGGTTCGTCTCCGCGACGCGGTTGGCGATATCTATGACGAGTCTCGCATGCGGGTCCGCGGGCCCATCGATGAGAGCGCCAATCCGAATTTATTCCAGGCACTTCCGCAGAGCGACGGCAGTTGGAATGGCAGCCGCGTGGTGACCCATTACGAAACGGCCTATGATGAAAGCACCTCTCAACCATGGAAAGAGGGGTCCTTTGAACGAACCCCTTGGAGCGAAGGGGAGAGCCACAATTTTGACGGCTTGAGCCCCATCCCCGGTCAAGGCCATACGCACGGTGTGCTCTATACCACCTACAACAACGACATTTGGAAAGGGGCGGGACTGCTTCGAACGTTCACGTCCGTCAATAAATCTTGGTCGTCCAACGCGGTGGGGGAGGGATCCATCGACAATCCTGTCTTTCAATTGGACGGGAGCAGCAATATGAATTGGAGCGTCACCAATTTCAGCGAAGCCTGGATCACCGAAGGATCCCAATTGGGCGCCGTCAACCGCAGCGCGCTGGGCACCCCCACCAGTGTGTCGTGGAGCGCTTTGTTTGACGGGATCCGCTCCTACAGTCGAACATTCACTGAAACAACCTTTAATAAAAATATATGGGCCCAATTTGGGAAAACCGTGGCGGCTCAAAGCGTGTCGATCTCAGCCTCCACGCGGGGAGAGAACGGCGTGGTGGCTCCTTATACGTGGCGGGTCGGAGCCGCGTTTGATCCCGGGCTTCAAGTGCTCATTCGGGAGGCCGATGGCCAAATCAAAAACGAAACCGAAATGACGGTTCGCGGTCCCGTCGATAATGACCATTTGTTTGGCGCGGCGGCGGGGACCGATGAGAGTTGGAATGGCAGCCGCGTGACCACGCATTATGAAACGGCCTATGATGAAGCGACCAGCCGTCCCTATGAGGATGGTTCCTTTGAACACACCCCTTGGTCAGAGGGTGAAACCCACAATTTTGACGGGCTCAGTTTCGCGCCGGGCCAAGGCCACACCCATGGCCTCATCTATACTACGTACAATTCCCTGCTTTGGGCCTTGGGGGGCCTGCTGCGCACCGAACAATCCATCAGCAAAACGTGGACGTCGAACGCGGCCGGAGATGGGAGTCTTGAGAATCCCGTTCGCGCCGCGGACAACAGTTACAACGCGGCGTGGAACATCACCAGTTATGCCAATGCCTGGGTAACTTCCGGACGAGAAATGGGCGCCGTCAATCGAACCGATTCGGGGGTTCCGCAAAGTTGGTCCTGGGGGTTTTCATTCGATGGGTTTAAAACGTTCACGCGAAGTTTGACCCGAACCGATTTCAATAAGGCCGTATGGAAAAATTTTGGGAAGACGGTGGCGTTCCTCACTGAAACAACATCGGGAACCACCGAAGATAAAAAAGTTCTCTGGCGGGCGGGCGCGGAATTTAGCCCTGAGAGGGTCATCCGGTTCCGCGATGCCGCGGGAGAGATCAAAATTGAAACGGAAATGGAGGTCCGCGGCCAGGTGAATCCCGCGAACTTGTTTGGAGCGGTGGCTCAAGGCGATGACAGTTGGAATGGCAGCCGCATCACCACCCATTACGAAACCGCCTATGATGAAACCACCTCAAAACCCTTTTCTGATGGCGCCTTTGAACACACGCCGTGGAGCGAAGGAGAAACCCATTCCTTCGACGGCCTCAGTCTCATGCCGGGAACCGGTCACACGCATGGAGTGAGTTATACCACCTACAACAGCGCGCTTTGGGCGTCCACGGGCTTGTTGCGCACTCAGGCGAACGCGAATTTTAATTGGACCTCCAATGAATTTGGAGCCGGCAACTTTGAACAACCCGTTCCTTGGATTGACCGTCAACAATCCCGCTCTTGGAGCGTTCTGCTTTACGACAATGCGTGGGTGACTGGAGGGCCCAAGGCGGGCGCGGTGAACCGAACTGAAGCGGGAACGCCTGTGGGGTCGAGCGGCTCTTGGAGTGACGACGGTTTTGGGCGTTTCACCCGAACCGATACCGCGCAAACATTCGATCCCAGATTCTGGATCAATCATGGCAAGACCTTGATGTTGGAGACCGTTTCCCGAAGTTATTCCAGTGATGAATTGCCGAGTCTCTGGGATGTGGCCTCCTTGTCGGGATCGCCGGTTTTGGTTCGAGACGCCTTTGGGCAGTCTTTGGATTTGAGTTCCACCATCGTGTTTGGAAAAGGGACCTTTGACGCGCCGCTTTCTCAAAGCGATTTGAGTTGGAACAAAAGCGAAATCACGACCCGCTACCACGACAGTTACGATTTAAACAGCGCGCGGCCCACCGCGGTGGCGCCCCATTCAACAGGATGGTCCTTGAGTTTTGACGGGCTCTCTTTGCCGGGACTCGGGCTTGGATATACGCGAACCGACATCAACCAAGTGTTCCATGACGATATTTGGGAACTCACCGGTCAAATGAGGCTCAAGGCCTCTTTTAATTTTAGCCACAGCTCCGATGAGGGTCAGGCGGGTTCGCTGATGGAGCCGCATCGGGGCATCGATGACACCCGGTCTCGTTCCTGGAATGTGACGAGTTATGAAAATGCGTGGATCAAGTCAGGCCCCAAAGCGGGCGCGGTCAACCGAACGGCGGCCGCGGTTCCGGTGGTCAAAGGGGGCGGCTGGAGCGATGACGGCCAAGGACATTTCACCGTGTCTGAAAACGAACAAATTTTTGATCCGACCTTCTGGATCACATTCGGAAAAACATTGCTCGCGCGTTCGGTGGTTCGAAGTTTCTCCTCTGATGATCAGGCGCACACCTGGCAGGCGGGTCGTGAGTTCGGCGTGCCTCTATTGGGGCGGGATTCGCAAGGACGTTTAATTGATTACAACAACATCGCGGTGATCGGTGGCGGATCCTTTGAGTCGCCGCTCCAACAGGGCGATGAGAGCTGGACCAAAAGCGAAATGATCACCCATTATCAAGACAGCTATGATCCGCTCACGACTCTTCCGACGGGACTTTCAACACCCTGGGCGGAAGGGTTCAGTTTGAGTTTTGACGGAACCGCTCTTCTCCATTTGGGATTGGGATATTCCAAGAGTCTCATATATCAAACCTACAACTCTCATCTGTGGGACGCGGCCGGTCTTTTGCGGTTGGATTCGTCGGTGTCTTTGAGCTTCAACTCCAATGCCGCGGGAGAGGGCGATTACCATGATTTGAACTCCCTCTCTTCCGCCGACGGCAGTCAATTCAGATCGTGGACGGTCACCGACTACAGCTCGAGTTATATTGATGGGGTTCAAGTGGCGCCTTCCCAATGGCGAAAAAATCTGGGCGCCATTAACCGGTCCGCCCAGGGCGTGCCGGTGGTCAAAGGCGGCAGTTGGAGTTTTGACGGTTTCCATCAATACACACGAACCGACATTACCCAGAAATTTAACGTGGACATCTGGAACCGGTTTGGCAAAACATTGCTTTCGGAAAGCGTGGTGGACAGTTATTCGAGCGATGATTCTGCGGCTCCGTGGGAGGCGGATCAAGCCTTGGGTCGAACCTTGGTCGTTCGAGACGCCGTCGGAGGGTTCGTGGACATGAACCGGGTGCCCGCTTTTGGTTTGGGGAATTTTTCCAATCCCACGCCGCAAAAAGACGGCAGTTGGAGCAAAAACCATTTGGTGACCCATTACACCAACAGTTATGACCTCACGACCTCCAAGGCCATCGGGACCAACACGCCATGGACAGAAGGATGGAGTTTGAGTTTTGATGGCTTGGCTCTTCCTGGCATCAATGTGGGTTATTCCAAAAGTGAGATATACAGAGCCCACAACCAAAAAATTTGGGAACTCACGGGGCTTTTGCGTTCAACCATAGAAGTGTCAATCGGCTATAGCTCCGACAAAGAAGGGCGCGGCCGTTTTGAATCGCCGGTGGAAATGGAGACGGGCGAGTCGACGCGGTTCTGGTCCGTCACCGACTATTCCAACAGTTATGTGGATGGGGATCAGGTGATTTCCGACGGGGATCGAACGGTCATCGGCGCCATCAATCGAAAGGCCGACGGTGTTCCTGTGAACCACAGCGGCAGTTGGAGTTTTGACGGGGTGGCCAATTATTCGCGGTCCGAATCCAGCACGAAATTTAATTCTGTTTTGTGGAACCGCTTTGGAAAAGCGTTGGCCTTGGAAGTCACCTCGCACAATTGGACCTCGGATAACGCCGCGTCGACTTGGGAGGCGCAAGCATTGTTTGAAAAACCCATTCTTGTGAAGGATTCTCATGGAGATGTGATCGATTACAGCAGCCTGTTGGTTTATGGCGGGGGCAGTTATGACAGGCCCGCGGTCCAAATGACGGGAGGCTGGAACAAGAGCGAAAGCAAACGGCTGTATGAGGGGGCTTATGACCTGGAATCTTCACGTCCAACCGATAAAGCTCCGGTCACGGTGGGAACCAGTCTCTCCTATGACGGATATTTGCCGAACAATACACTTGGATACAACAAATCCGAATTTCGCGTGGAGTCGGCAAAAGACATTTGGAAAAACCAAGGCGTGGAGCGGGACGGTTTGTCCATCACGCGAAGTTTCTCATCGAACGATTTAGGTGAGGGCAGTTACGATGATCCATTTAAATTGAATGCCGATGGCAGTTATGCCCGCAGTTATCGGGCGCAAGACAACCGGCCCCGTTGGAATGAATTCGGCGGCGTGGAGCGCGGAAGCGGCGATATCGAAGATCAAACTTACGCTCCGCGACTCTTGGAATCCGAGAATTTAAGTTTCGATGGTTTCAACACCTTCACCAAATCCATTTCAATTGAAAAATACAACGGGTCCGTTCAATACCACTTGGGCCGGGCGCTTGTGTTGGAGAGCACGTCCCGCTCCTTCTCCTCGAATGGAAAAGAAGGGGGGACCTTTGAGGACGCCTGGAAAACCAAACGATATGGCGAGGGCACGCTGGAGAATCCGGTCGCGCACGTGACGGATTCTTGGAGCACGTCGGAATTCACCACCTCCTTTAAGGACAGCTACAATCCCGTGACCGGGCGCTTGACGGATAAGGCGCCCACGGCCTTTGGAAAGTCCCTGTCATTTGATGGAATTCCCGCGGGCCGTGAAACCGGACACACGGGGTTCACGGCTTCAGAGATCGCGCAGAAAAATGACGATGTCATTTGGAAAAACACCGGCCTCACGCGATTGGTGGAGAGCGCCGTTCGGTCTTGGTCGAGCGATCGTCAAGGAAACGGCACCTTTGGGAACCCCGCGGCGCAGGACGATCGGTCTCTTTCGCGCAGTTATGCGCGCACCACCTACGCGGGTTCCTTTGACGCCGCCACCGGAAAATTGGTGGCCGACGCGTTGCCCACGGTGTCTTCTTGGAACTGGAGTTTTGATGGACTGACTTCCTACACCGCGGCGCGGTCCACCCAAAAAAATGATCCTTTCTTCTGGAACACGTTGGGCCGCTTGGTTTTGGAATCCACGGAATCAAGGTCCTACAGCTCCGATTGGACGGAGCAGGGAACTGAAGCTGACGCCGCCCTTTTTGGCGAACGTGGCGCCACGATTATTTTCGGCGGCGGCACGTTTGATGATCCGGTTCGTTCTTTTGATGACAGCCGTTCCCGAACCTCGATCAAAACCGATTACGTGGGTTCCACTCACAAAGAATTCGGCGTGATGGGCCGACCCACCGAATTGGCGCCACGCTCCACTGGATGGAGTTGGAGCGACAGCGGCATTGGGGAAGGACATAACGTAGGGTTCAATAAAGTGATATTGGAGCAAGACAACCGCGATGACCTGTGGCGTTCGTTGGGAATCGTTCGGCTCAAGGAAAGCCGATCCCTGATTTTCTCGAGCAACGATAAAAAGAAATCGGGAACCCTTGGAATTGACAGTGAATGGGGTGAGGGCTCCTTTGAAATTCCGTTTGTGCAAGAAAATGACACCTGGTTCCGGGGTTTCAGTCGAACCACCTATGAAAACAGTTGGAAGGAGACCAGTGGTCAACCTCATGCGGCTCACGCGCCGGTGATCGATTCCTGGTATCTCAATTTTGACGGAGCGCGGTTCCAAAAGTCCATCAGTCAAACCACGCATCAAGGCGATATTTGGGGCTTCTCCGGAAAAATGGCTTTTGACAAGGTGATCACGCGGTCCTTCAGTTCCGATAACACGCTCATCAACAATGATCTCAAAAACCCGGATTGGGGCGGAGGGCGCTATGAAACTCCGGTGTTCCAAGCGGACCATACCTTCAATCGTTCCGTGAACACGGTGTTGGGGCAGGGAGCCTTCGACCTGTTGGGTCGGCCGACCGAAAAAGCCCCGCTTTCGACCGGCGAATCGGAGAGCGGAGAGATGTACAAAAAAAGGGAATTCATCAATCAAGCCGACATGGATCAGGCCGTTCAGTCGGTCATCGATGTGTTTGATCGATTCACGGATTTGGACCCCTTGAGTCCGGCCGAACAAAGATTGGGCGGCATCTTGAGAAATGATTTGTCCCAACCCCTTTGGAATCCGGATTTCTCGGAAGTGTTGAAAGTCCGAAACGACTTTCAAACCTCGCTGGAGGATTGGCTGGACACCCACAACGCGGACAACACCAGCTATGACGATTTTTATGATTTTGTGATCCAGCGCATCGAAGCCATGCCGGACCTGGACGAATGGAAGAACACTCTCAACTTTGATTTCGAAGGTCAAGTGGTGGAAGCCTTGTTCCGCGAACAAGAATCGGGACCGAACCGGGCGTTCTTGAAAGTTATCGAGGACCGGTTGCTCGGAGATCCTGAATTGGATCCCGCGGTGACCGCCATCCTCAACGCGGGCGGAACGTTTGTGGAGGTGGCGGGGAAAATCACCTCCTTGATGGGCCAAACCAAAAATAAACGCGTAATCGACGATTTAAGCCAGCTCCTCTACAACTTCACCGATAAAACATCGACCCAAAATTCTTTCGCTTGGCGGAGTTTGAGTGAAAGCAAAGTGGAGCAACAGCTTTCGGCTGTGGTGTGGCAAACCATCGGCCAACAAAGAGCCGAAATTCGAAAGACCTCCTCAAAAACCCAATTGATTGACGGAAACCGCCAGGAAAGCGAGGTGGAGGTGATCAGTGTGTTTGACCCTTCCGTGGCCCCGGCGCTCAGCACCACGGGTTCCGGCTGGTCTCTCACCGAAGACGCCCATGGCAACAAACAGAAACAATCTTTCATTCAAAACTTTGAGATCGTTTTAAAAGAAGCGCGGCTCACCGAGCAGTTGGTCACAGGCATCGAGTCGGACAACAACGATGGTTCGTTCACGTTACTCAACGGAGAAAATTTCACCGAATATCAATATGACGCGGTGGGCCGTTTAAAAGACCAACACAGTTGGAGCCGACTTCGCAACGATGACGGTTTCGGAAATACGAGTGACACCAACACCGAATCTTTTTACCGGGTGATCAAAACGCTGGTCAAGTTGGACTATTCACTGAGTGAGACTCTGGGTGAAAGCACGGACGGAACCCGCACGGTTTCCAAAAATCGGGCGCGCACCCAATATCACTATGATGAGGAAGGCAATATGACCGGAGCGGTTCAAACCGGAGGGGATTCGATCACGACTGACCTCTTTGGCAACACGCAAGACCGGAGGGTGACGGTGGACTTGCGATTGATGGCGGGATCCATCAAAACATTTTTAAGCCAGTCCCATGTTGAATCCTTTAATACCGATGGATCGTCCAGCATTTCCGACAGCGTCAATTTAAATTGGTTCATGTCCTCAGGCGCTTTGCCCCGCCGCATCACTTCCAGCAGCCGCAACACCTCCACCTCTGACGACGGATATGAGAACGTAAGCACGGCCTGGACCCTGTCCCAATCGGAGAACATCGCTGGGAACTCCAAGCAGACGGTCAGCGGCACATTATCCTTAGGGAATTTTTTCGACGGGTCCTCACAACTCTCCAAGAATATTTCGCGAACCCTCTATTCTGATGACGGCGTGCTTGAGGGGGGCAAGGGCACCCGTGAATCGAGATCCGACGACGGGTATGGGAACATCGATCGTGGCATCGGAGAAGACACCTATATTGCGGTGGGAGGATTGCTCAAGATTTCGTTGTCGTTGAGCAACAATTTACACGCGGCGATGGATCAATCGCTCTCTTGGTCGGAAAGCGCGATGCACTATGGATATAAAAAAGTGGGCGCTTATTATTTATTGGATTTCGCTTTTTCGTTGGGAAGCAGCAAAACCAATGATGGATGGGGAAATATTTCGCGCGCCGTGACCCACACTTTGTTTGGGATTATCGCCGGCCAGGCTAGGTCGATTGAGACCCGTGTGGATTCAGAGTCCAGGTCGATGAGCGGGTCCATCACCGCCTCCACCAACTTGACCTATACCGATTACGAAACGAATGGGCGTCTCTTGGATCAGGTGGCCTATGGAACCAGCGCCACCAATGACGGTTCTGGGAACCAATCGTGGGAGGCGCTTTCACGGACCAGTTATGTCCTGCTGCATGGAAGGTTCAAGGTGATATCGGTGCTCAGCCAAGGCGGTTTTATGCGGCGGGACAACAATTACGGGAGCAATTACAGTTTGACCAGCTATTTTTATGATGAGCGGGACCAATTAGCGGAAGTGTGGGGAAATCGAAATTCGTTTGGAACCGATTTTTGGGGCAATACCTATTCCAGTTTTTCGACTGTTTCTTACGGTATTTATGCGGGACAGGCCCGTCCCATCGGGACGTCCACCCGTTCAGAAAGCCGGCGCGTGGATGGTTCCTGGAGCATCAATTTCGACACGCTGTGGCAAAGCTGGGATTCGGGCGGACGTATCACGGGGTCGCTTGGGGCGTCATCGGGGTTCGGCGGTGACGGCCTGGTGTACTCAAATGCCTATTCCGTTCTTACCCAATACATTATTGCCTTTGGGGCCCCGGTTCCTTATGAATCACTTATTGAATCCAGCGGGTCCAACATTCGAGGAGATTGGAATCAGTCCCGGGCGGTGACGCGTCATTACCATACCTATATGCCGGACTGGGTCGACTATGAATATGACACCACCGATCAAATTCCAGTCGGATGGGATATGGCCGATTATGTCGTTTGGGGGGATGGACCGGCGACCAGCGCCCTTTGGCTCTATCCCTCCTTGCCGCGGGGGCCTGAGATCAGCCTCTGGTTTATGGGGGCCCTGGTTGACGATGTCTTTAATGATCGGGGGCTCTATTTCCCCATTAATGTGAATTTTGAGAACCGCACGGAATTCAACGATCGCAGTTTTTCAAATGGCGTTCTCACGACCGAAAACAACGGGCTTCGCGTGAGTCGCGTGATCGGCAACACGAATTTGATGCGCGACGTGTTTGAAGAAGTGAACGACAGCACGAGCGTGAACTTGACCGGTTGGTATCCCATTGATCAAACCCGGGCCACCCGTGTGTCGCGGTTTTTTTACAACCCGTGGAACGCCGAGTTCATCAATGGGTTTACAGAAAGCAATGTGGTGTTTGATAAACAGGAAATCAGCCCGGTGGGCCTGCCCGTTTCCCACACGGGCAATTCACGATCTTTTGTGACCTTCATTAACATTGCGGGCAAACGCGTGGTGGATATGGACAGCAGCACCTCGAACGAAATCATGACGGTGGCCGGGCGCGTGGAGTCGATCACCACCGGCTCAAGCGTATCGGCGTACCGTTACAACGCGGTGGGGAACTCCATCGACAAAATTACCAACTCCATTCGAGACACTTTTAATCCTCCCGTGAACGCCGGCGGAGCCGCAGCCGGGGATGCGTTCCCGAGCCAAGGCGCTTGGACGCGGTCGTTGTCCCAAACCTATCACCGCAGCTTGTTTGGGTTTATGGATGCCGTTCGCACCGACACCATCAGCGCGTCCCTCAACAATTATCAATCCTCCTATACGGAGACGGTGAGTTTCATAAACCGCACCTTCAACTTGTTCGGTCAAACCGGAGCCACAGACGGGTGGACAAGTCGAACCTGGAACGCCTGGTATCTCAACGAAACGGGAACGGACGGCGGTGGCGTGGCGGTCACGCTTCCCAATGTCCGTAACTTTTCCACCGCCAAAGGCTACAACCAGTACGGCATTTACCGTTGGGTGGGCGAACAGGTGTTGAAGGCGTTCAGTGAAAGTAATTCGAATGGACTTGTCAGCGAGACCGAAACAACCTATGTCCGAAACGCGAACGGCCAAGGGGATTTTGCTTTTAGTGTGAGCCGCACAGGCCAATTGTTTTCACAGAACAATTGGTGGAACCAAACCGAAACCTCCATGGTGCGGGATTTTGGCGAGCATTACCGCATGGAAAATGTGCGGGAACAAAAATATGAAGGCGTGGGCTTTTTTGGGGTGGCGGGGCCCGGAGCCAATGTGGTGCCGGTCTACACTGTTGTGGACCGAAAATATGAATATGACGCGCAAGGACTTCTGTTCACCCGAATGGACGGGTCCGCCAGTATTGACGTCAAGGTGCTCCAGTCCTCGGTTTGGTTTGGGTTCGCTCCGGGTTCGTTCCAATCGGTGTCTCAGTTGGTCCGTTCCGTTGGTGGAGATTTGGCCGGTGGTAACGCCCCCTATTATGGCACCCTGGGCAATGCCGATCGGGATGGAACCATCCTCAATCATTACACGGAAAAATGGGAACTCACGTCGAACCGAGATCCGATCCTCACCCAAAAAGTAAACCACATGGAGTTTATTGGCTGGCAGGAAATCAATTTGGGCAATGGATTTCGGTTCTATGGAGATTACTTTAAGCTCTTCAAAGTGGAAGACCGAAAATATGACGGAGACGTTCTCAAACAAATTGATCAACGACAAAAAGTGGTTCATTTCTCACTCAATCAACTTTCGGGAAATCCCAATCTCGTCGATCCTATCGGGGGTTTTCCTCTCTTCGCCCATTGGTTTAACCAAGAGGCTGATTATTATGTTTACACCCATGAAACCGTATTTAGCCGCCGCCTGTTTGATCCCTTTGGCGATCCGCTGAACCCCACTCTCCAAGGAGATGAGGACCCCGATATCAATGGTGACGACAGGCGAGGGGCAACTCCCATGACGGAACAGCTGTATGAGGCCATTGTAAAATATCGAGCCTCGCTCACCCTGGACTATCGAGCAAATCTCACGCAGGCAGGTGTCATGACTCCCTATGTAAAACATGTGAGCCGCCGGCGCTATGAGGGAAATTTACCCGGCGCGAGTTTGTCGGATCTGTATTACGGTCCTTCGGGAGTGGGATCGTTGTTCTTGGGGGCCCCCATTGGGTTTTATAATCCCATTTTGAATCGGCAGGTGGGCGCTGGCGGTGGGGAAAATGTTGAACACCAGGATATCGAAATGATCTCCCGTTATCACACCCCAGTGAACAACGGAGGGGGACGCATTGAACGGAGGCCACCAGATATAACGCGGGACCCCGAAGATTTCGCACATGATCCCTATTATTATCTGCCCGCGATTGCTGCCTGGGGCTTACCGGAGGGCGGCCGCCTTTTCCAGAGCGGGATTTGGAATCCTATATGGACCAACAGTCCCGCTCGAAGGATGACTCGTCTCTTGAAGGACTGGATTGGTGACTTAATTGACGACATCACTGGTTTCTTTAAAGATCCTGAGCCCGAGGAAAAAGGGGCCGAGGCCGCTCCGGGATCCGTAGAAGCGCCGGGGCCCAAAACAGAGAGGGCCTCGTCACCTCGAGCCCCCACCGCCAGAGAAATTGCCCAGGTTCGTTCTTTGGTTGAAAAGGCGCGTCGAGAACCGCTCCCGGAGAGTGTGAAGGTTGAAATCGAAATGTTGGCTCAAGCGCTCATCCGGGGCGATGAGGATTCGATCAAAGAAATCTCCACCGATCTGGGGTTGTCGACGGACGAAATGACAAGCCTGGAAAAAGAATTCAGTCCCGAAGAAAAAATCGTTCCCAAAATATTTGAAATGGCCAAATCGTGGATTTCGCGGGGTCTGGATATTGTGGGGCCTTTGGTCCCGGATTTTCTCGTGGAAGACTTGGTCAAAACCATTGAAGACAAAAAAGCCGAAGCCGCATCACTTCCCAAAGAGGGGGATTCAGTGCTTGAAGGCAAGGCTATCGTGGAAAAAATTCATCCCGACGCCCGGTTGACCGACAAGAAACCCAAACCTCTCGTGAAAGAAACCATTCCGGTGCGTTTTGGATCGTCTCAGTTAAGGTTCGGCGATGGACGTTTGCGATTGGTCACTGATAACAAGGAGTTAAAAGGTCCAAAGGGATTCCTGAAAGAAGGAACCGTTCTGGAGTTCAAGGTTCGGAGAGTAACGATGGAGGCGGTGGTGGGGAAAGACGGCCTTCTGTTGGTCAGGAAAAATGCGGTTGTTCTCGCGGGAGCCATACAAAAAATGTTGAGACCCGTCGGCGGTGAAAAAGTGCGGGTGGGCGCCGTGAGAACGCGGGAAGGGGTGGAGATCCAAACGCTGAGGCAGCCCCAACGGCAAGAACGGCCCGAAACACCTCGCCGTCGAGATTCCAGCGTCCGGCCCTCAGGCGAAGGAAAAACCGAAGGGCCCATCGCCAAAAAAGACGGAGCGCCTGAACCTGTAGAGGCCGAGAAACCGAAAGAGGAGTCCGCCTCTCTTTTGCCAGGGGCCTTGGCCGCGGCCCTTTCATCTCCTTTTGGGATGGCGTTCTTCCCGGCCCTTGTTGGAGATGAGGCCTCCTCAGCCGGAGCAAGGGAAGAGGCGGCAAGTCCTAAAGGGGTTGGAGAGACGGTTCCCCTCTTGGGAGGGCTGGATTCATTCCTCATTCCTCTGTTTGGAAGCGACCGTCCGTCCATTGTCAGTGGCTTGGCCTCATTTCTTATGAGTAGGCCCTTGTTTACGTCCAGCAAACCCTCGTCTCTTACAACGCTCAAAACGAGTCGGCTTGAACCTTCCAAAGAATCCAAAGAAAAAGCGCGTTCAAAAGAACCCTCCGGTCCGAGAGTCACAGGAAACCCTGTTTGGATTCAATCTCCTTCTCTCTTCCAAAGAATCAAGGGACTGTTACAAATTGAATCCCCGGATTTTGTTCCCAATAAACCCGTATCTGTCGAGGTGGATGAAAGAAACAACACGGTGACGGTCCAACAGGCCACTGTTCGTCCAGGTGAATTCAGAGTTCAAGTGTATCGGGTTGGAAGTGAAGTGTCATTCCGTGTGGGAGGACGTTTGGTGCCGGCCCAGGTTACCTCTCAAGGTCTTCAAGTCAAGGACCGAGAGTTGGCCATGGTTTTGGGAATGACTTTGGGCGCGCAATTGCCGGAAAGTCCCACAGGTCAACCAACCTTTTATGGAGTTTTTCAGGGTAATGCGGAAGAAGGTTTCTTTTTGAAGAAGGTGGAAATAAATGTTGCCGCGAATGGTTTTGTTTTAACCAATTCTTCGGTTGATCTCGGAGATCTTCAGATGAACCGTTTTGTGTTGTTGGGGCCTGGAGGCCCTGTAAACGCCACCTTTGACAGTCGCGTGAAGATTGGCGGGCGTTCTTTCCCGGTATTTCGTTTGTCCGGCGGGCGACCTGCCATCGCGAGCATTCTTCAAAGTCTCGCGGGTTCCAGTTTGGTGGCAGGCCCGGATAATGGAACACGGGTTTTGATCATGACCGCGAGAGGGAATTTGTATTTCGCCTCTTTTGACCGGGACAAAGGGACCCTGGTCTTGCCAGACGCGGTGAAACGGTTCAGAGGGACCGCCTTGATGGCCACGCCTCTGGGGGTGGGGATGTTGCGGGCCCAAGGCGCCGGAAAAGCCACCTTGATTGGGACAAGAGGCGACATCAAAACGGGCAGCCTGCTCCGCTTGGACGGTCTGGCCGCAACCGCCGTTTTGCCCAAAGGAGGGGTTTCTTTGTCAGCCCGATTGTCCGACTTTGCTTTGAAGATCGCCACTCCGTTTGTGACGAAAGCGCTTGAAGGAGCTGATGAGGCTGCTGTGACTCCCTTGTTGTCGGTAGGCGCCGAATTCAAAACTCTTTTCGATGTAGATCCCAGAGAAGAATTCGCTATAGACGACATTGTCCATCCCATTCTTTCTGGTGTGATGGCATTTACAGAGATTTTGTTGGGAGCGAAAGAAACGACCGTCTCGCTTACAATGGATTCACTGGCCTCCAAGGTGCCCATGGAATTGGGGCAAGCCTATGTGCGGTCCGACGTTTCGTTAAGCGAGGTGGTTCCCCTCGAAGATGTTCAAGTTCTTAAAGCCATCCTGACCTTGCCTGAAGGAAAAATCGCGGCTTTGAGCAAATTGATTGACTCGCTGGTTCCGGGATCGAACCTGTGGGAGCAAATCACCACCTTGCTTAAAAATTCTCCGCGTGATGACAACCAATGGCAGTTGGCCCTTCGACAGGACAACAAGGGGCAGTATTCACCGGTCCTTTTGAGTGTCCAAAAGAGAGGAGACCAAGAATATGGGGTGGCCGTCTCTCTCACCGGTACGTCCACTTTCCCCTTAAATCCCTTGCCCAAAGCTGATGTCACGGTGAGGGAGGGAGCGGGGGCAGGGGGGCTCATTCCCGCCCCTATCCGGCCAGCCGTAGAAATGGAGGAATTTAGATCTTATGCACTTGCTCCTTCCCTGAAGAAATCGACTCTCTTTGAACATGAAAGAGCCGGAGCGATTCTTCTTCGCGGGAATGACGATGGCATTGTGTTCTTTTCGCCTGTTTTCAATTCTCCCACGAGCGTCGTGGTTCATGATTCTGACTTTGAAAAGTTGACCGGGCCCTTCGTTCCCTTCCACACCCATGGGGGCTGGCCTCAATCGTTTAGAGGTTTGGCTCGGTTCGCGCCCACGCCCGAAGACGTTTGGGCCCATCGAAAAATCATGACCAAGTTTGCCCAGAGCCATGGCACTTCGTTGAATTTGCCCAGTGTCATTTATTTCGCGACCGGTGAAACGACCCTCTTCTGGGTGGGCGCTTCTGATCAAGACGCCATTCGGCTCGAGGTGCGGGGGGCTGACGGGCGCGTTCACCTGGCCCAGGTATCCTTGGAGCGCCTCCGATGGGCGCAATTCACCGGTGAACTTCACTTATTGGGTGGAACAGAGGAAGCATCCGCCCTCTCCGGCCCTTTCTCGTTGTGGGCCCTGCTCCGCTGCCGCACCCCCCTGTGGGACCGCAAACGGGCCAAACACCTTGTTAGTCACAAATATATAGACTCGCACAAATGACTTTTTTGATGTTGTTAAAACATTGGGGCGGCTCTTTCGTGAAAAAAATTTACCGAGTGTTTTGATCGGCGGATTTGCTGTGAATCACTACAAATTTTCTCGGGAGACGAAAGACATCGATTTCTTGTTCACTGATGAAGAAACCTTAAAAGCCGTCATCAGGGATGGCCAGGAAATCACGATTTCAGGAGAGCCTTTTATTGTCCCAAGCTTAGATCATCTTATCGCAATGAAGTTGCATGCCATCAAACAAAATCCGGAAAGACGGGAATTAAAAGATTTGCTGGATATTGCGGCGCTGATCAAGGAAAACAACATCGACATTGAATCAGATTCCTTCCGGAATTTATGTCTCCAATACGGAAGTCAAAAAAGTTACGAAAAACTCCGCTAAAAACGTCGATGTCAAAAGGTCTGAAACACTTATTCCTTTTGTCATAAGAGAAACCCCTAAAAAACCCGCCTGAATCATCAAAAACCGTCGGTGTTGGTTGATGAGGCTGAATGTCAGATTTTTTCTAACAGCCATTTCTGGCATGGGATCACGCGAATTCGAATCCCGCTTTCTTTGATTGTTTCTTCCGTATCCATGGTGAGGATGGTGAGTTTGGAGACATTGAGTTCTTCTGACGCCTGATGAAGGGAGCGAAGCTCTCGTTCACGGGTTTTTAAGGCGGCAAGGTTTTGCGTCACTTGAATGAGCTCAATGTTCTTTGATCCATTCCGAACCAAGAAATCCACTTCGTTGCCGGATCGAGTTTGGTAATAGAATAAATCGAGATTTGGTTTGAATCCGCGCCGCACGAGTTCAATAAAAACCAGGTTCTCAAGCAGCCGCGATTGATTTGAGGTGGTGGGCTGTGAGACGGCGGAAATCAAGCCATTGTCATAGGCATAGATTTTGCGGTCTGCCTTGATTCTCAACCGCGGCTTGAAGAAGTACGGTTGAAGGTCATGGACCAAATAGGCCTCACGAAAATAGGCAATGAATTTCTGAACGGTGGCGATGGAGAGTGAGCCCAAGGATCGTTCCAGGCTTCGCGCTGAAAACCGGCTTGTTGCGTTATTGATGAGAAGGTTCAGCAGATCATGAATAGCCAATGAGGAACGGATGTGGTGACGGGTCACAATATCGCGCAGGACGACCGAATCAAAAAGAGTGCGCAAGTATCCGTGCGGTTCGGAATTCCCAAGAACAACTTCGGGAAAACCGCCCCATGTTAAGTACCGGTGAAAATTTTTCATGTCATTGCTTGTGTTATTTGAAAGCGCAGCCAAAAACTCTTGATAACTAAAAGGCAATAACTCGAAAGAAAGATGCCGGCCCGTGAGAGCCGATCCCAATTCTCGACTCAGGAGCCTTGAATTTGAGCCGGTAATGACCAGGTTGTGCTCACGGCGGTGTAATTTGTTGATGAAGCTTTCCCATTGAGGATAGTTCTGAATTTCATCAAAGAAGACATATTCGGCTTTTCCGTACACCTCATCCATGGCTTCGATCAGCTCGTCGCTGGTGACATCGCTTTTCAGCGCATCATCTTCGAAATTGAGATAGGCGAAATTTTTCCCAGAAAGAGTCTGAAAAGCCAAGGTGGACTTCCCGGCCCGGCGGGGTCCTGTAATGACTTTCACCAGAGGGGAAGAAAGCGCTTTCGAAAGGGCGGCGCTCATATGGCGGGGGACGAGAGTCCGGCGAAGCGCCAAATCTCTCTCTCTCTTATGGGCTTCAATAGTGGTGTATAGTGATTTCATGGTAAAAAACAATAACCTATATTATTGTTTAATACAACATATAATAAAAACGGAAAAGAAAGTTCTTCTCCTCAAGCCATGTGGCCGTCGTTGGTGGAGGTCAATGATGAAAGGAAGGTCAACCCTGAGAGTGTTAAAGAGGCCTTAAAGAAGGAAGTGTTGATTGCCACGATGATGTACACGATGGCCAATGTGATCGCGATTTGGCTTTTGTTCATTAAAGCGACTTCGGAGGGGGATCTCATCGGTCTGGAGGCGAGTTCCGCGGCCGTGATGGCTTTGGTCATTCATGTGGGGGTCAATATTTTGTTCTTGTTGCCGCACTGGAATCAAGTGGTGATTAAAAGTCTGGAAAACAAGGGGTGGGTCTATCGGCTTGACCACGCCACGCCCTTGGATCGCATCGAAATTTTTATGGGCTCTCTGAAATTCCATTCTCCGGGGGTTTTGGCTTCCTGGGTTCTTCTCTTACTTTGGAACTCATTGCTGAGCGGAGCTGTCGGCGCGTGGTTGATGGGGAGCGCGGTTGTTGGCCTGGTGTTTTTCCAGCTCTATTATTTTTGGATTTTCCACAAAGACTGGAATGATCGCCGCCCAGACCGTACTGCCATCGCCACGGCGCCGTTTCTGACTTCTCTCCCCCCTTCTTATCTGGCCGGCCAGCGGTTGGGGAAAATTGTGAAGGCGCTGATCCAACAAGAACCTGGCCAAGCGGTGCAATGGACCTTGGTTGGCGAGGGGATTCGGGTTTCGGACGTATCCGGGAAAAAAGGGAGGGGCTTGGAGACGTCGCCCCTACAACTGAGCCAGCTTGTTGCGAACCGTGATTTTCAAGCAGGCTTTCACAACGTTTTACAGGGGATCAACATTCGGGAGAAAGACAAGGAGTTGGTGGTGGGAATACTGGCGTTGGCCGGCGAGAAACCGCAGGATCTTGAGTTGTTGCGGGGGCTGTTAACTCGAAAAATCAGCGTCCTTGTGGTGGACCGGTCGATGATGGAAAATCCCAAATCCATGAGAGATCAATTGAAGTCGGCGTTGGTGGTGGCTTTCCACTTCCAACAAGAGGTGAGGGTTGTTGTGGAAGGCGAAGGGGGCTTGAGCGATTCATTAACCGGAAATATTCAGATAAATCGTCGCCCCGGCAATCTTTTGGCCGGGGCCCAGGTTTTCTCTGAGGAAAAAACCTGGATCCCGGCCAGGAAGCATGCCGGGATGACGACTCTAAAAGATTCACCGTCAACAGGCGATAATGGTCGTTCAACTGAAAATTCCAGAATAATGAGTGTCATCCGCGAGTTTCAAAATCGAAATATGGATATTCGTGTCCAGGACGACGCGGATAGTGCAAGTATGGCGCGAGCCTCATGGTTTGAGAATACGAAAGAAGGAAAGAAGGTCTTTCGGGCGGAGGGTTTCGCTCAACAAAACAATCTGAGTCTGGCTCAACTGGCCTTTATTCACTCTCGCGCCGTGACGATCCAGTCGAAGGATCAAACTTTATTGAAAATCTTGTTTGAATCGTTGGAGGGCCTTTCTAAAATTCTTCAGCTAGAGGATTGGGGACTTCAGCGCCGCGCCCTTCTCTCCGCGGCCTAACCGGCAAGCACTGGGGTTAATTTTGCCCTCCTATAGCCCAGTACCAAAAAGGTCGAACTCGAATACGGCAGTGTTCTCGTTTGAAATCAGCTGTTTCTCCGGCCGTTAAAATGAGTCCTTCTTTCAAATGAAACTGGGTGGTTGCCTCTAGAAGCCCTCTTAACTCCCGTTCCCGGGTTTCAGGTTTTTCCACCGACCAAGATACTTGAATGGCTTGCGTTACTTTTTTCCCCTCTTTTATTAGGAAATCACACTCGGCTTCCTGTCGCCAAAAATAAAGCTCGGCGGGTCGCCGGAGCAGCTCGAGATAAACCGCGTTTTCCAGAAGTCTTCCTCGATCCTCTGTGGAGGAAAAGCGAATAGCATTCAAAAGGCCCACGTCCACGCCATAGAGCTTTCGAGGGTGCAACAGTTGGCGCCTTATTTTGAAGTCAAAACGGTGAAGTTCGAAGAGAAGAAATACCTCGCGCGCGTAGCGCGTGTATTGAACAAGCGTCGCTTTGCTCACTCGGCCATGTCGCGCTTCGAGTTCTTTGTGGAGCGCTGAAACCGAAAAAAGAGATCCGAAACGGCTGATGGCCACTTTGAGAAAATCCTCAAATAAAGGCACGTTGTTAATTCGATATCGTTCAACCAGATCTCTCATGAACATCGTTTGATAGTAAGACTGCAAAACAGGTTGTGGATTTTCTTGCAGGCACGGTTCTGGAAATCCTCCTTTAAGCAGAAATTGATCAAATGACCGTCTCATACGATTTTTTCCCCGGCCATGAAGCATGAGAGATGATACGGCGTTATCCTCGCCCTCCGCGCGAAGTCTCTCACTGAATGAATAGGGATAGACGGAGAAACCCAAAGTTCGTCCGCGCAGTTCTGTGGCCAGCTCAGTTGAAAGCAATTTTGAGGAAGATCCGGTCAGAATTAAATGAAGCTTGGGATGCTGTTCATGTACCCGCCGGGCCCATCTCGACCACTGCGGCACGTTCTGAATCTCGTCTAGAACCACATAGAGAGGGTCCGCTGATTTCCAAGGAAAGAGTTCTTCGTACACATCCAATAAAAGAGTGAGCTCCTGACCAGACATGGGATAAAGCCTTTCATCTTCAAAATTGAGATAGAGCAAACGGTGGCGTGGGGTCCCTTGGTCCAGTAGGTGGCGTAGGATTTGGTAACACAGAAAAGTTTTTCCTGCACGACGCGGTCCAACCAAGGTGAGTAATCGCGTGGAACTCAGCAAATCCCAATTGAAATCGCGTTTGATTAAGGATGGCCAGGTTTTCTCATGAGATTCTGCCAATAGAATTCTTAGACTGTATCGGGTATCTTCCGTACTCTTCATAGAACGGGATTATAAAGAATTCGTTCTGTTAATGGAACGCCTAAGACAACCGCAGGAAATAACGTGACATTGCTCTGTCGATGTCCCGGCAGGCGACGAGGAGGGTCGCCTTGAAAAAACTATAGAGTCCCCACTTGTTGCCCCTCCCAACCTCCCCACTGTACGGCGTGGGGAGGAATGCAATCCGAAAATTTATTCGTGGAAAAACAGGAAACTGATGCGTCATCATTTGGAGCGATCGAATGGGGTTATTCCGCCAAAAAGCGGTAGCCGATGCGTTCGACTGTTTCAATTTTTTTCTCGTGGGCGCCCAACTTCCGGCGGAGTCTTCCCACATGAACGTCCACGGTGCGCGTGTTGCCGACCAGTTCATGGCCCCAGACGGATTCGCAGAGCGTCTCGCGCGTGAGCACCGTGTTTTTGGCGCGCATGAGGGCGGCCAATAAATCAAATTCTTTTGGAGAAAGATCCACAACCTTGTTATCAATCTCGACTCGATGTTGATCGAGGTTCAACCGGATTCCGGAGGCTTCAACAATACCGTGGGAAGGATCTTTGGGTTTGGAACGTCTTAAAAGCGCTTTGATGCGCGCCACAAACTCGCCATGGTTGAAGGGTTTGACGATGTAATCGTCGGCGCCAATTTCAAGCCCCGCGATTTTATAGGAGTCGATGGATTGCACCGTAAGCATCACCACCGGCAAATGAAGCGTCATCGGGTCGGCCCGAAGTTTCTTGATGATTCCAAACCCATCCATGTCGGGCAATTGAAGATCCAGAACGACCAAGTCAGGCTTAAAGGCGGCCAGAGTTTTAAAGAATTCGGCGGCAGAGGAGGCTGATTGAACACTGAACCCATCACGTTCCAAAACGGTTTCTACAAGGCGGCGGATATCGGGATCATCATCGACGACGAGAATCTTCCTCTTGATTTCAAATGTCATTCGCAAGCCTCTCTTTTAATTCAGCGGTCAGTTTTGGAACAGAAAAATAGAACGCGGTTCCCACGCCATGAGGTCCGGGGCTTTTGATCCATATTTTTCCCCCATGGGCCTCAATGATGCCTTTGGCGATGGTCAGGCCCAATCCGGTGCCTTTGTGTTTGCGCGCCAATCCTTGATTCGACTTCACCTGTTCAAACTTATTGAACAGTTTGGCAGCTTTGTCCTCTGGAATTCCAGGGCCATTGTCTTGAACGCGTACTTCCAAATGTTTTTCTCCTTCCGCGGCTTGGAATTCAATGGTCCCTTTTTCAGGGGTGAATTTGATGGCGTTCGAGGTCAAGTTGATAAACACCTCGGCGAGTTTGTCCTTGTCAACAAAGGCGGGAGGCATTTCTTTCGGGATGAGATTTTTAAGAACTATCCCTTTTTCATCCAGTTGCGGCTTGAAAAGGACGGTCATTTCATAACCCAGTTCGTGAAGAGAGAGGGATTCAGGGGTCAGGTTCAGTTTGTTGGCCTCAATTTTGGCGACATCCAACAAGTTGTCGATGAACCGACCCAAACGAACGGCGCTGTTTTTAATGACGGACAGATAATCTTTTTGGGTTTGAGAAAGGGAGCTTGGAGCTCCTTGAAGCAGAAGATCGACGTATCCGCGAATGGAGGTCATGGGAGACCTGAGTTCATGGGTCACGTTGGATACGAAATCTTGTTTCATTTCATCGAGTTCGCCCAGTTTTTTGGCCATCGCGTTGAAGTCATCGGCCAGTTCGCGCAGTTCATCGTTCGTGTGGACTTCGATTCGATGACTCAATTTTCCTTCTCCAATTTGTTGGGCGCCGGTTCGCAGGGTTTCGATGGGTTTCGTGATGAAGGTGGCCAGTAAAAAGGCCCCGACAATTCCCAGAATTAAAGCCAAAAAGAAGGCCCCTTTGATCCGTTGGTCCATAATGCGAAGGGATTCTTGAATTTCTTCGTCAATCACGTTTTTGTCGAACCCAATGCGCGCCACGCCTCTGTATTCGGCCGGATTTTGCCCGAGCAGGATGGGGATGGAATAATCCAGTATGTTTTTCCCGTCAGGAGAGGTGAGATTCTGAACAACAACGTCTTGCCGATCGCGGCTTTCGAGGGCTTTTAGTGAGGCGGGGTCATCCACTTTGGTTCCAATCAGGGTGGGGTCGGTGTGGACGCGGATGCGTCCCTGTTCATCAATGACCATCGCATGGGCCGTGGTAAGAGACTTTTGAAGCAAATTCACGTAATTGACGAGACCCGTGTCATCATCCACCAGGATGGCTTCCCGGGCCACTTGTCTCAACGCTTTCACCGTGTCTAATCGTGCCGTTTTTTGGGTTTCAACAATGGCTTTTTTTTGGCCTTGGCGAATGAATGTGCTCAAACTCACAGCGACAAATACCACCAACAAAGTGGAAAAAAAGGCCAATTTCAATTTGAGCGGCATTCGTTTGGTCGCCATAAAAGGGGTGAATCTTACACAAATTAGAACTGGGGATTGAATTATTGTCAACCCACTTTATACTGAGCGGAGACATTTACTGCGGCCAAAGCCCGGACGTAAGTCCGGGGTTACCTTACCGCGGTACTTTTCCGGGGATACAAGCCCCGGAAAAGTGGCTCCGTCGTGTGGAGCCCTTGACGTGTAAAAAATATGGCAAATAATCCGAACATATTGGGGCGGAAAACAATCAAGGATATTTTCCTTGAGCACAAGCTCTTAGCGGCGGACCAGCTTGAAAAAGCGGCGGTGGAAGCCAAAAACACGCAGAAGCCTCTTCAGCAAGTGGTGGTGGACATGGGACTCGTGGAACGGGTGGATGTATTGCAAACCCTTTCCAAAGAATGGCGTGTTCGCGCGGTGGATTTGGCCGAAATGGATGTGGATCCCGAGGTCGTAAAAATCGTTTCTGAACAAAATGCGCGCCGGCACTTCGCCATTCCCTTTGCCAAAGAGGAACGCGTGCTTTTGGTGGCGATGGCCGACCCGCGGGACTTTTTTATTTCTGAAGATATTCATTTAAGGACGGGTTTTGAGGTTCAAAGCTATTTGGCCTTGCCGGAAGACATCTTGCGCGAGTTGGGCAAGGTGTATGGCGTGGCGGCTTCGGTCAGCGCCGAAGACATGGTGAAAGGCATCACCGAACAAATTCCTGAGACCGATGGGGCGATTTCGCTTGAGAAAATGGAGGAGGCCGTTGATGTCACGGAAGTGGACGCGTCGGCCCCGGAAGTGGAGCGTATTGTCAACGCCGTCATTGTGGGGGCCCTGCAGAGCAAAGCCTCAGATATTCACATCGAACCTTTTGAATCAAAATTTCTGGTTCGTTACAGAGTGGATGGCAATCTTCGGGAAGCTGCGTTTCAGATTCCCATGTCCTATCGAAATGCGGTGATAGCCAAAATAAAAATTATGACCAATCAAATGGACATCACAGAACGTCGAAAACCGCAAGATGGACGCATTCAAGTCAGCGCCAAGGGAAATCCGGTGGAATTCCGCGTCAACATTGTGCCCACTGTTTTTGGAGAATCTTGTGTGATGCGGGTGTTGGACCGGGCGAGTGTCCGTGTGGATTTAAATAAGTTGGGGTTTCACCCGGAATTGCTTGAGAAATTTAAGAATGTGTTGGCCCGCCCGTATGGACTGATTCTTGTTTGCGGTCCAACGGGTTCAGGAAAATCAACCACGCTGTATGCCGCTCTCAATTCGATCAACAATCCCGACACGAAAATTCTGACCGCTGAAAACCCTGTCGAATACAATTTGTCCGGTATCATCCAAACCAACGTGAACCCAGACATTGGGTTCACGTTTGCTGAAGCCTTGCGTGCCTTTTTGCGCCAAGACCCCGATATCATCATGGTGGGTGAAATTCGTGATAAAGAAACGGCTCAGATCGCCATGGAAGCGGCCATGACCGGTCACTTGGTTTTTTCAACGATCCACACCAACGATGCCCCTTCCGCGGTGGCGCGTTTACATGAGATGGGAGTGCCCTCATTTTTGGTGAGCGGGACGGTGGAAGGAGTTTTGGCCCAACGGTTGGTGCGTCGCGTATGTTCAAGTTGCGCCAAGCCAACCCAAGCCACCGATGAAATGAAAGTCGTTTTTGAGAAGTATCAGATTGATATTTCAAAAGCCAAATTCATGAAGGGCAAAGGATGTGATACCTGTAATAAAACCGGATTCAAGGGCCGGGCGGGTATACATGAACTGTTACTGATGGATGATGACATTCGGCGTATTCTTTTAACTGAAGTTTCGGCTCAACCCATTCGGGAACAAGCGGTGAAAAATGGCATGCGACTGATGTTGTTGGACGGCCTTATTAAAGTGACAAATGGCGTGACCACCATGGAGGAAGTGTTTGCAGCTACCCAATAAAGAAGCGCACCTTTTCGGGACCGACATCAACCTCAACGAAGCCGAGGTCATTGAAATGGCCAAAGTATGGGCCACGAGCCAAGACGTTGACACGCTGTTGGGGGAAATCAGCGCGGCGGTGGAGAGGATGACGGGGTCGGAAGCGGCTTCGATTCTTTTATTGGACTCGAATAAAAAACAATTGGTTTTTAAGGTGGCCACCGGAGAAAAGGGCGCTTCCGTAAAACGTTTTTACGTTCCCATGGGAAAAGGAGTGGCTGGATGGGTGGCTGAAAATCAAAAATCCGTCATTATTAACGATGTGGCCTCGGATACCCGGTTCACTGGCCAAATTGACAAATCCAGCGGATTTTCAACGAAATCAATTTTGGCGGTTCCGATGGTGGTGAATGGTCAATTGATTGGCGTGGCGGAGGCTCTGAATAAAGTCAATGGCGGGTATTCCGAAACGGACAAAGCCATTATGGAGAATTTGGCGGCCTTGGCGGCGACCTCTATTAACAACGCGCGGTTGAGTGAAGATTATCGAAACTTTTTTTCTCACACCATTGAGATCATCACCATGGCCATAGAAGGGGCTGATTCAAGGATGACCGGGCATTCGTACCGAGTGGCGGAGTTGTCGTGCCGCATTGGGCGCGAATTGGGAATCGCGGGAGAAGATTATCGACATCTCTACTACGGGGCCATCCTGCATGATATTGGCATGGTGGCGGTGCATGATTTGCGTTATCTGCCGAATGTATTGACCAAAACGATGGAACGCACCCCCGAAAAACTTCACCCGCTGGTGGGCGCGGAACTGGTGAGACACATCAAATTGCTCGAGAATATTGCGCCCATTATTCTGCACCACCACGAGTATTTTGACGGGACTGGTCATCCCGATGGATTGGTGGGAGAGGATATTCCTTTGGCTTCCCGGATTATCTGTTTTGTGGAAAATTTGGAGGAGCTACACATCAACGGAGTGATCGGAGAAGACTACACCAAAGCTGTCGATCAGCTTATTCGCGAGGGCACGGGAACCAAATTTGACAAAAATGTGGTTGAAGCATTCCTGGCCCTTTCCAAATAAACTTCTATAATCACATCACTGAATACCAAACGACTATTTATGTTTTTAAAGGGGGCTTTCCATGAAATCCGGCAAAGAGAGACGCAAGGGGAAGAGGTGGCAAGTCGCCGTGTTGGTGCGCTGCACATTGCCAAAATTATCTGATGAATTGGTCGAAGTAGAAATGTGGGCAAAAGATGTGAATGAAAAAGGCATGCAGTTGGAATTGGCGCCCGGTCTGAATGTTTCTCATCTAGCGGAAAAAGGGGAAAGCAAAGAAAGCATCAAACATGTCCGTTTCGAAGATTTCAATTTCTCCAAAGGATCCCCCGTCAAAGTGCAGGACCTTTTTTATGATGATGAAGGTTCCCCGTTCATTGAAGGGAAAATCACATGGGTTCGAAAAGCTCCTGTCTCCGGGAGTTGGGTTTTGGGTGTGAAATTTGATGACGCTAAAAAACAACCCAAAGCCCTTTTGGGAGCCTTCAAGGATTTCATTAGTATTGTTAAAAACCCCGCGGTGGCGATCGCGCGAGCCTCACGCCGATAGGTTTTTCTTCCTCGCCCCATGGACCGCCCTGATTTAGACGAATTCCTTGGCGCACTCAATGGGTTTCTAAATAAAAGAAATAATAACGACCTTCCTGACGAAGACTCTTCCTACGCCCGTTTCTTGGAAATTTTTTGCCGTTCAGTGGGATCTTCTGAAGGGCACCTCCTCGAACAGTCCGGAAATAAAGGACTTCAAACGCTCGTTTCATGTGGATTGAGCCCGGAGTTCAATCAGAAGTTTAATCAAGAAGAATCGCTTTCCACCCGTGAACCTTCCCCGTTGGATATCGCTTTCCGAGATAAACAAGTGGTGGCTGTTTCTGAAATTAAACCAGGGGTCGGTCTTGCGCCTTGGTTTCTCAATGTGATGTCAACCCATCAGTTCAAATCCTTTATTGCGGTGCCTCTGTTGGGGCAAAACAGAGCGATGGGGGTTTTGTGCGCTTATTATAAGGATGTCTGCCTCATTGACCAGGGAACAATGGATCGACTCATGACGATAGGGCGCATGGTGGGGAGCGCGATGGAAAGTTCTCAGGGAGGGGGCGGCGGATCGGCTTCTGGGCAGAATTTGTCTCCAATTGATCAATTTTTGGAACAACTTCATGCTCGAGCTTTATCGGAACCCCAAGTCCATGCGGCGTTGTTACAGGTGTTGGTTAAATTTTTATCTCCGGCCGGAATGCTTTCGGGTTCATTGAACCTTACTCCCAGCGGCCTTTTTCTCGTTGCCTTGGCTGGGACTGGTGTGCCTCCTCAAGCCATTCAAAATTCTGTTGAAGTCCCTCGATTTTTGGCGGAATCTCTTCTATTGAATAACAAGGCGCAAAGCCAATCCTCCGTCTCAGGAGAGGTTTGGGGGGCGCTTCGACCCTGGGTGACGGGCCAGTCACAGTCTGTTCTCAGTCAGCCCATCATCTGGGATAAAAAACCTAAAGCCGCTGTATTGGTTTGGCGTTCCGATACAAAACCTTTTAATGAGGTTGAAGTGTTAGCGGTGGAACGTTTGGCCTCGATTGCCTCGCTTGTTTTGCGGTTTCTCTAAAAAATCATGTTGAACTTTCTGTTGGTGATTTTGACGCTTGTTGTTTTTATGTTGATCAGTTGGTTTTTGTGGAAATCCGGGTTCCTCACTCAAGCCGAAAAACCTGTCGATATTTTTGACCGGCCAGTCATGGAAGCCAAAGAAAGAAAAGCAATTTTAAAACGTCTCAAGCGTTGGAGAGAGGAAGGAAAGTTGTCACGTGAAGAATTTGAGCATCTTACCGCCCTCTGCGAATCAGAATGGGATTCTCGTTCGACTTTATGATCGGGTCGACTTGGGCTACTCGCCGGCGGCTTTGAGCCAAGCCTGAATCGCTTCTTGGGCCAGGCGGGCGGGGCCCGGCTCGGGCATGTGGTGTCTTTCATTCACCTCTCTTAATCCAATTCCTGCCCGCATCAACAAATCAAAATAGACAATCAAACTGTCCATGCCCGGACCAAAAAGATGGGCTCCCAAAAGTTCTGTGGTCTTTTTGCGGCCAACCAATTTAATATGGGATTTCCCTTCGGCATGGTTGATGGCCAACACCCCGCGTTTTTCCGCGCAGGCCTGGGTTTCCGTCAAACCAATGCGAGCCAATGGAAGATCCATGGGCAACAGCCAAGGAAATGGTTCAGGTTGGAGTTTCTGGCGATTAAAAAACGGCGTTAAAACATTTTCTGAAACGAGGTCCGCCTGGAAATCTTCAAAAGCCAAATTAAACACCGGCCCTGTGACGGGGCCCACGGCATGAATATGCCGATTGGGCGTTTTCATTTCAGCGTCCACCACGATACGTTCTTCTGGGTTGACGTAGACGCCCGCTTTGGGCAGGTTCATGCCGCGCGTGTTGGGACGCAAACCCATCGCCAAGACTCCTGTATTTTTGGACAGATCCGTTTGTTCCAAAGCGATGTGAACCCCCAAGGTCAATAACCAGGTTTGAACCGCGGCAGAGATCTCAGGCTCTTCTTGGGGAAGGATACGGTCCTGCGAAGTTATCAGGGTCACTTGGCATTTTCGATGGGCCAAACGAGCCGCTGTTCCCACTCCCACCGGTCCCGCCCCCATTATTGTTATTTCAGAAGGCGGAGAGGGAGAGGTTAATACCTCGAGGGGAGTTTGGAATTTTTTTCCATGAAAATCCGGAGGAATCTCTGGCCAAGAGCCCGATGCGATAATGAAATGTTTGGCGTGAATTTCCTCCTCATTGAGAAGCAGAGTTTTGGCGTTGAGAAAACAAGGAGGAGACTTGGCCAGGACGGCGCTTGGCGGAAGAGACAAAGGCGCGCTGGGAGGCATTCCCGCGACCGCGTTGAGGAAATGGCGAAAGGAGTCCTCAGGATTTTCGGGAAGGGAGAGAAGAAGCACTTCTTGTTGGGCGGCTGATAATTTTTCAGCTATTTTTACACCCGACCGTCCCGCTCCTATGATGGCCACGTCCACGCGTTTCATGTGGGGAGGATGGTACCAGGAAAGAAAAAAAATTGGTAGTGTCCGCCCTCATCTCACCGAGGAGCAATAACCCCTTTATGAATTCAACACCCAAAAAAATAGTTCTTGCCTACTCAGGCGGATTGGACACATCCGTCATTTTGACGTGGTTGAAAGAAGAGTACAACGCCGATGTTGTGGCCTGTTATGTCGACGTGGGGCAGAGAGAAGACAGCGCGGCAGTTCGGAAAAAAGCGTTTAAAACCGGGGCCTCCGCTTTTTTCGCCCCCGATGTTTCCAATGAATATGTGACGGATTATCTTTGGCCCGCCCTGCAAGCGCATGCCACCTATGAGCACAAATATTTATTGGGCACTGCTTTGGCCCGGCCTTTGATTGCTCAGAAAGTGGTTGAAGTGGCGCGCAAGGTCAAGGCCGACGCGGTGTGTCATGGCGCCACCGGAAAAGGAAATGACCAGGTTCGCTTCGAACTCACCTTTGCTGCCTTGGCCCCGGACCTCACCATCATCGCTCCTTGGCGAACATGGGATTTCAAAGGCCGAGAAGATTTGTTGGATTATGCCTCCCGGCATGGGATCCCGGTGCCGGTTTCAAAAAAACGGCCTTATTCCAGCGACGCCAATTTGTGGCACATTTCTCATGAAGGGGGAATATTGGAAGACCTGGACAAGCCCGTGCCGGAAGATGTTTACGAATGGACCGTGTCGCCCCAGAAAGCGCCTTCCAAGCCGCAAGACATCACCATCGGATTTTCGAAGGGTATTCCTGTTTCTTTGAATGGGAGAAAAGTGTCTCCTGTTCAGATGGTGGTGACCCTCAATGACATTGGCGGTCGTCATGGGGTGGGCCGAGTGGATTTGGTGGAAAATCGATTGGTGGGGCTTAAATCCCGCGGCATTTATGAATGTCCGGGGGCCACTCTTTTGTATGCGGCGCACCGAGAACTTGAAACTTTGGCTTTGGACCGTGAGACGCTGCATTACAAAGAATTGTTAGGTCCGCGGTTTGGCGAACTCACCTATTATGGGCAATGGTTCACTCCTATTCGAGAAAATCTTCAGAAATTTATCGCGAATACCCAGAAAAACGTAACTGGAACTGTGACCCTTCGTTTATACAAGGGGACCGTTGAGATTCGTTCGCGGCGATGCCAGAAATCGCTTTACTCAAAAGATTGGGTTACCTTTGAGGCCGATGGCTTCTACAATCAAGCCGACGCCACTGGGTTTATCCGGCTGTTCGGCTTGCCTATTAAAATGGAAGCGCTTCTAAAGCGGCCATGAAAAAATCCGCGTCTCCCATTTCTGTTTCTGCGCCACAACGGTTTATTGAATCGTTTTCCTACGATGTTCGGCTGGCCCCCTATGATATTCAGGGGTCCATCGCGCATGCGACCATGTTGGGGAAACAGAGGATTATTCCTCTCAGAGAATCCGAAAAAATTGTTCGCGGATTGAAATCCATTCTTCGCGATATGCATCAGGGATTTAGACTTCCCGATGAAGAGGATGTCCACTTCGCCATGGAACGGGAGCTGATCCGCCGATTGGGACCTGTGGGCGGCATGCTTCACACGGGTCGGTCTCGAAACGACCAAGTGATCACCGATTTGGCCCTTTACATGCGGGATCATGTGGATATGATGGTCCAAGAAATTTCTCTCCTTCAAGCCGCCTTGGTGGGCATTTCTTCCAGACACAAAGACGTCATCATGCCAGGTTTCACACATCTTCAACATGCCCAACCGATCCTTTTTGCGCATCACATATTGGCCTATGCCTGGATGCTTGAAAGAGACAAGGGCCGGTTTCGAGATGCCCGTAAACGATTGAATATATTGCCTTTGGGCTCTGCGGCTTTGGCCGGCACCTCTTTCCCTTTGGATCGAAGTTTTGTGGCCAAAATGTTGGGTTTTAAATCCATCAGTGAAAATTCGATTGATGCGACGGCCAGCCGGGACACCGTGGTTGAGGTTGTATCGGCTTGCGCACTGTTGATGTCTAATTTGTCCAGAATGGCCGAGGAGCTTGTGATTTGGTCGAGTGTCGAATTTTCTTTTATTGAATTGACCAAAGAATTTACATCCGGTTCCTCTATCATGCCTCAAAAAAGAAACCCCGATGTGGCTGAAATTGTGCGGGGAGAAACGGGCCGGGTGTATGGGTCTCTTGTGGCGCTCCTCACCATTCTGAAAGGCCTTCCGCTTAGTTACAACCGCGATCTCCAAGAAGACAAACCCCCTTTGTTTGATGCCATCGACACCGTCATGGGGTGTTTATCGGTGATGGCGCCGATGATCAAATCCATGAAAGTCAATGTGGGGGTCCTCAAACGGTGGTGTGATTATGGATATCTTGCGGCCACCGAGTTGGCTGATTTTTTGGCGGTTCGTGGGGTTCCATTTCGAACGGCCCATGGGGTCGTGCGCAATTTGGTGAATTATTGCGAACGGAAAGGAGTGCGATTGGATCAACTTTCCTTGCTGGAATTAAAAGTTTTTCATTCCCAATTCGATAAAGAGGCGCTGGCTTTATTGGCGCCTGAAAAAGTGGTCCGCGCCAAAACATCCTATGGAGGAACCTCCCCTGCCAGTGTCCAGCGCCAAATCGCCAAGCTCACCCGTCTGCTCCATTAAGTCGCCATCCGCGAAATTTTTTACCCGCCCGTCCATCAGGTGGGTCAGGAATTCAGACCCAATGGGAGAAACGCATTCATGATTTTAACCGGAATGATTCAGTTGAATCGTCGCCCCGGCAATCTTTTGGCCGGGGCCCAGGTTTTCCCCATGAAGAAAACCTGGATCCCGGCCAGAAAACATGCCGGGATGACGGCACAAAAATATTCACTGTTGATAGACGGTAATGGCCATTCAACTGAATTATTCGGGTTAAGAAGCTGGATTCCTGTTTTCGTGGGAATGACGATCATGCTGGCGGGGTCCACGGTTTTTTCAGCTGAGCAACTCACTTTGCCTGAGAGTCTTGAGCGCGCGGAGAAAAACAACCCGGAACTTCTGTTGGCGAGAAAAGATTTATCGGTCGCAAAAACCCAGGTTCGGCAAGCCCAATCCCTTTATTATCCCAAGATCAATTTAAACTTGGATTATGTGCGTTATCGTCATGAAACTCTGGGGGTGACCAGTCCGGAACTGGGAGGGATTGTGTTGGAAGCTCCGGTGCAACAAAGCAAGGATGAGTCGCGGGGAAATCCATTGGCCCAAAATCTCTATTTGGGACGTTTGGGATTTCTTCAGACCTTGTACGCGGGGGGGAAAGTCAGCACCACGCATCGGTTGTCACAAGCGGGGTTGCGCCGCGCGGAAAGCGCGGTTGAAACGGTTCGGCATCATGTGCGCTGTCAAACAACGGAAAATTTTTACCGACTATTGGCGCTTCATCAAAAACAGAAAATTTTATCTGATGAACTTATCGAAATTGAAAAATTATCCAAGCAGTCTTCTACCGTTCACGCCCGTCTGGCCTTGATGGCGGCTCAGGCCAATACGCGTAAACTTCTCAGCGATTTTCAGCAACAAGAGCAATCTACACGTTTCCAGTATTTGGAGTCGATGGGCCTCGAACTTTTTGGCGATGTTGAACCCAAAGGAACTTTAGATAACGATTTTGTTATCCCTGAATTGCAGACTCTTCTTGTATGGGCCAAACAATATCGGGCCGAACTCAAAGACACGCAAATACAAGAAGAGGTGGATCAACTGTCCGTGGAGCTTTCCCGGTCAGAACGCTATCCGGTTTTTTTACTGGGGGGAAATGTGGAGCTCCGCAATGAGGAATTCCCCATTGAGGACACGAACTGGAATGCCGCTTTGGTCATGAACATTCCAATATTCGATGGATTTTCCAGTTGGGCCCGCGTTAAGGAGAGCCGTTATAGAGCCGATCAAGGCCGACTGCGGCGGGTGCAGTTGGAAGACAAAGTTGAAATGGAAGTCCGGACCGCGCATAGCGATTGGACTCATTGGAAAAATGAGGTGGATGTTCGTGGGAGGCAACTCAAAGCCCTTAAGGAATCAGAACGGGAGTCTTTCTCTTTATCTCAACGATTGGACTATTTAAAGTGGCGCGCGGAGGCCAACATCAATTTAATTGACGCGCGTTTGGAACTTCAGATATCTCAGGCTCGATTGACGAAAGCCACAGGCCATTCCTTTCAGCCGTGATAAGCCGTTTTGTGAGATTGGTTTTATTGGGGCTCCACCTTGGATATGGGGCCTTGAGTCAACCACGCAGCGTTTGTGGATTTGAATTACCGGCGGGAGTCTCTCAGGAAAGATTTTCCGCGGAAATTTTATGGAAAAGCTTTGAGGCGCTCGCGCCATCTGAACGCCCTCGAGTCATACTCGTTTTGGGGGGCGGAGGAGCCAAGGGTCTTTCACACATTGGTGTGCTGCGTGTCCTGAAAGAAGAACGAATTCCCATCGATGAAATTGTCGGCGTTTCCGTGGGGGCTTTGATTGGGGCCGTTTACGCCGCCGGCGTGGATGATGCCGAACTTGAGGTCATGGCTCATGAGATTGGGTGGGACAAGTTAACCGATGTTTCTCAAACGTCCGCCCTGCGTATGATTCTTTCCGATGAACTTTTGTCCACCCAGGGGATGGAAGACTATTTGAAAAAACATATTGGAGAAAAAACCTTTATGGATTTGCCCATTCCCTTCTCTTGTTTGGCCACGGACATTCGGACGGGGGAGCGGGTTATTCTCAGGGAAGGATCGGTGGCGTTTGCCGCGCGCGCGAGCGCAACCATTCCGGGATTGTTTAAGCCTGTGCCTTTCCGTCAACGGCTTTTGGTTGACGGGGGATTGGTGGATAATTTGCCGACCGATATTATTGAGAATAAAAGACCTTTTGATGTGGTTTTGGCCGTTTTGCCGAAAGCGGATAAATTGCCTTCTGAAAAACTTACCGTGTTTCGATCCCTCTCGCGAGCGATTGAAATACAGGGAGGTATTTTCATGAAAGAAAACCGGAAGTATGCGGATATCGTCATTGAACCCGAGGTGGGTGATATTTCCATTATCGATTTAAAACGATCAAGAGAATGTATAGAAGCGGGCACTTTGGCTTCGCGTCGTTGGGCGCTGGATATTAAAAATCTATTGTTGCGCCGCGCCCGCGAAGCCTTGGGAAAAAATCGTCCATGAAATGGCTTCGGTTGGTTGGGGGGGTGGCGCTGCTGGCTGTGGCGTTTCGGAATCCTTTGCGAGCTGATTATCTTGAAGAAGGAATCAGGCAATACAAAGCCGGAAATTATGTTGAGGCCATTCGAAGTTTTGAAAAAAAGTTGGCTAGAGGAACCAGGAGTCATGAAAGGCGGACTCTCTATCTTTATTTGGGGAAGAGCTATGAATCCTCTGGCCGAATGGACAAAGCCATTCCAGCCTATGAGGAAGCTTTGATTTATGATCGAAAAAATTGGCGTCGTCATCGCGATTTGGGCGGGCTTTACGAAAATATGGATCTTCCCTGGAAAGCCATTGATTGCTACAAAAATGCATTGCGGTTGAATCCTAAAGAGGCTTCTTTATTCCTGTCTTTGGGGCGCGCTTATAGAACGGTGGGTCTCTATTCGGATGCGGAAATTTGGTTAAACAAGAATTTAGCGGTGGAGCCCCATAATGTACGTGTTTTAGAGCAACTTTCGTTTCTATATGAGGGGAAAGGCCGTTTTATTCAAGCCGCTCATACGGCTCGGGCTTCCGGTCAACCAGAAACGCGGGTGTTGTATCTGGGGCTTTTGGCAGGGGATCCACTGGTAATTAAAGAGTGTTTGGCTCGACTCCGGACATCCTCCTATTCAAAGGAAACAAGGCAGGCGTACGAAAATTTGGTTGAATGGCTTCGGCGCCCGCCGATGGAGATTCTTTCAGGAAAGGCCGTTCCTCCTGACTTGAAGTCCCTATTCGAAATCCCATTTTCTGAAGGAAAGCAATGAAATCGGAGCATTATTCATATCGTCAGAGTGATTTATATATTGAAGAAGTACCCGTCCGCCGCATCGCCAAAATAACGGGCACTCCGTTTTATGCCTACACGCGGGCGGGAATTGAAGGGGCCTTTCTCTCCTATGAGCGCGCGTTGGCAGGGCTCCCGCACCTTATTTGTTACTCGTTAAAAGCGAACTCGAGTTTAAGCATCGCCAGGTTGTTGTCCCGTTTGGGGGGCGGAGTGGATATTGTTTCAGGAGGGGAATTGAGGCGGGCGCTCTTGGCTGGATTTCCACCTGAAAACATTATTTTTTCGGGTGTTGGAAAAACCCGTGATGAACTCGAAATGGCGATCCAAAAAGAGATAAGGCTTATCAATGTGGAATCTGAAGAAGAGTTGAAAGCGTTGAATGAAGTGGCGCGATCGATTCGCCGGCCCGCCGCGTTTTCGCTTCGGGTCAACCCCGATGTTCGAGCCGGAGGTCACCCCCACATTTCAACGGGGACTCCAAAAAATAAATTTGGGGTGTATCACAAAAATATTTTTCCCCTTTATGAATGGGCCAAAAAGCAAAAGTATCTTCGGCCGGTGGCCATCCAGTCTCACATCGGTTCCCAAATCACGCGCGTGGCACCTTATCGCAGAGCGTTGTCGGTTTTATTGAATTTGATTGACCGGCTCCATGGGATTGGGATTAAAATTGAAATTATTGATTTGGGGGGGGGATTGGGGGTCGATTACAATGGAGATAGCCCCGATACGCCGCAACATTTGGCCGATGTTATTTTGCCATCTCTTCAAGGAAGGGGTTTGACCTTGTTTCTGGAGCCTGGTCGCTCAATGGTGGCTCAATCGGGTCTTTTGATCACGAAAGTTCTTTACCGGAAAAAAGCAGGAACCAAAGAGTTTGTAATTGTTGACGCAGCCATGAACGATCTGGCGCGGCCAGCGTTGTATGACGCCTATCACGAAATCATTCCGGTCAAAAATAAGGGGGGCGTCAAAATCAAGGTTGATATTGTGGGTCCGGTGTGCGAATCGGGAGATTATTTGGGAAAAGATCGTTTGATGGTGTTGCCCCATCAGGGGGACTTGATTGCCGTTATGACGGCCGGCGCTTATGGTTTTTCCATGAGTTCGCAGTACAATTCCAGGCCGCGCGTTCCAGAGATCTTGGTGAATAAAAAAGAGTGGGACCTTATTCGAGAACGGGAAACTTTCGAGGATCTGGTTAAAGGGGAGCGAATCCCGGAGTCCATTCAATGAAGAAAATTCCTTTTGTAAAAATGCATGGCGCCGGCAATGATTTTGTTTTTCTCAACCGCGATAATTTCAAAGGCACGGTTTCTCCCGGCTTGGCCAGACGTCTTTTGGACCGGCATTTTGGTATTGGAGGCGATCAGCTCTTGGTGTTGACTCCAAAGCGGGAGGGGGGGCGACCCCTGCTTGAGTTTTACAATGCGGATGGTTCCCAAGCGGAAATGTGCGGAAATGGAACGCGTGCCGCTGCCCTTTACCTTCGAGATCATAAGGGTGTCCGAAATAACTTCGAAATTCAAACGAAAACCCGTTTGGTCGGCATCCGGATCGAGAAGGGCACAATTGAAGTGGATATGGGAAGGCCGGTGTTGGAGGGCTCCTTGATTCCGGTCAAAGCCAAAGGCCCCATTATCAATCGTCCATTTACTGTGGCGGGAAAAACTTTCAAAATTCATTCGGTGTCCATGGGGAATCCCCACTGCGTTATATTTGTGCGAGATGTGGAACGCTTTTCGGTTCAACAGATTGGGCCCTTGATTGAAAACCATCCCTTTTTCCCCAAACGGGTCAATGTTGAATTTGTGGAAGTCATGAGCCCAACGCACTTGAAGGCCCGGGTTTGGGAGCGTGGAGCGGGTGAAACCTTGGCGTGCGGCTCGGGCGCTTGCGCCATTCTGGTGGCTTCAGCTCGGTTTGGAAAAACAAGACGTTCGGTGAAGATTGACTTGCCGGGAGGGAGGTTGGGTGTCCGATGGGAGGACAATCAACATGTGTATCTCACGGGGCCCACGGCGATCACTTTTAAAGGCGATTTTTTTCTTTAATTATTCAGAGGAGAGATTATGTTCTCAGGATCATTCGTTGCACTTATCACCCCCTTCAAAAAAGGGCGCATTGATGAAAAAAAACTGCAAGAGCTGGTGGAATGGCATATCGCAGAAAAAACATCGGGCCTTGTTCCAGTGGGAACCACGGGAGAGTCGTCCACTCTTTCGCATGAGGAACATGCGCAGGTCATAAAAATTGTTGTGGCCGCGGTCAAGAAACGCGTTCCTGTGATTGCGGGGGCCGGTTCCAATTCCACTGAAGAGGCCATTTCCTTAAGCCAAGAAGCGCTTAAGCTGGGGGTCGACGCCGTTTTGTCGGTCAATCCCTACTATAACCGTCCCACGCAAGAAGGACTTGTTGCCCATTTTTCAGCCATTGCGAAGGCGGCCTCAGTTCCCGTCATCCTCTATAACATTCCATCACGGACGGGGGTTTCTTTGTCGGTGGACACCATTGTTCGATTGGCGGAGAAAAATAAAAATATTGTGGGAATCAAAGAATCGACGGGGAGTATCGATCAAACCTCCGAAATTATTCAACGGATGGGACGGAAGTTTTTTGTTCTTTCTGGGGATGATTCCTTGACCTTGCCGTTGATGTCCGTGGGCGCCGTTGGCGTGATTTCAGTGGCGGCGAACTTGGTCCCAAAATCGATTGCAGAGCTGGTGTCGGCTTGTTTAATTCAAGATTTTCAGAGAGCTCAAGAGCTTCATTTGAAACTGTTCCCCTTAATCAAGTCTCTTTTCTTGGAAACCAATCCCGCACCGCTCAAAGCGGCCATGAAAGAGGCCAAACTTATTCAGGATGAAAGCTTGCGGTTGCCCTTGGTGACGGTGCGATCAGAGACCCGTCAGAAAATCAAGGCGGCCATGCGTGGGTACAGCCGGTGAGACCCCCAAAAATACGTTTGTTGGTGTGTGGCGCTCGGGGACGGATGGGAACGCGTATTTTGGCGCTGGCGCACCAAGATCCGCGTTTTGGAGAGATCGTGGGTGTGGACCGAGATGATGATTTGAATGCAGGTCTGGAAGGATCGGATGTGGTCATCGATTTTTCAGACCCGCATTCCACTTTTTCGATAGCCAAAACAGTGGCTCAGTCGAAGCGAGCGTTGGTCATTGGAACCACGGGACTTTCACTTAAAACTTTGTCTCAAGTGAAAACTCTTTCAAAAAAAATTCCAATTGTTTTTTCCCCGAACATGAGCGTCGGAATGAACGTGCTGTTCGATTTGGTGGCCAAAGCGGCGCGAATTCTGGCGGCTTATGACATTGAAGTGGTAGAGGCGCACCACCATTTAAAAAAAGACGCTCCTTCGGGAAGTGCCATGAAATTGGCGGAGGTGGCCGCTCAAGCCTCCTATCGGAATGTGCGCGATTTTGTTTATGGACGGCAGGGATTGGTGGGGGAACGGACCAAAAAAGAGATCGGGATTTCGGCGGTTCGAGCCGGCGATATTGTGGGAGACCACACCGTTCTTTTGGCGGGTCCTGGAGAACGGTTGGAACTAACTCACCGCGCCCATTCTCGCGACGCTTTCGCCTCAGGCGCTTTGGAAGCGGCCGCATGGGGTGTGGGTCGAAAGCCAGGTTTGTACGCTATGAAAGATGTCTTGAATATTTAACCTGAATAATTCAGTTGAATCGTACTTAAAGCTACTGCACAAGACGCTGTCGCCCCGGCACGTTTTCCGGCCGGGATGACGGAACACAATGCCAGGAACGTGGGAAGGAGTCAAAATGAAAGTTAGGTCGTCGTTGAATCAACGGTTACAAAAACTTCCGCCCTATTTATTTGCCGAATTGGACCGCCGCAAGAAAGCTGTTTTGGCCAGTGGCGTAGATTTAATTTCTTTGGGTGTTGGAGATCCCGATAAGCCCACTCCCTCGCATATCATTGAGGCGGCGAAGCGAGCGATGGACAACCCCTCCCATCACAAGTACCCCTTTGGTTCGGGTCTCGGTGCGTTTAGAGAGGCCGTCTGTTCGTTCATGAAACGGCGTTTTGGCGTTGAGGTGGATGCGACCACCGAAATATATTCATTGATTGGTTCCAAAGAAGGCATCGGGCATTTGCCTTTGGGGGTGGTGGATGTCGATGACGTGGTGTTGGTTCCCGATCCCGGGTACCCGGTGTATCAAGGGGCCACCATCTTGGCGGGAGCGAAACCCTATTACATGCCCCTCCTGAAAGAAAACAATTTTCTGCCCGACTTGGATGCCATTCCCATTGATGTGCGTGACCGGGCGAGTTTGATGTTTATTGGATATCCCAACAATCCCACCTCCGCCTCAGCCACGCGGGAATTCTTTGAGAAGGTCATCAAATTTGCGCGTGATCATCAAATTGTGGTTGCGCATGACAATGCTTATTCGGAAATGTATTACGGAGAACCTCCGATTAGTTTCTTAAGCACTCCGGGCGCGAAGGAAGTGGGGGTGGAATTTCATTCCTTGTCTAAAACCTACAACATGACCGGTTGGCGTATTGGATGGGTCTGCGGAAACAAAGACGTGGTCAAGCAATTGGCCACGGTTAAAGACAATTTCGATTCCGGTGTGTTCGAGGTGGTTCAGTCGGCAGGTATCGCCGCCCTCACGGGACCCCAGGATTGTGTGGAAGAAATGCGAAAGATGTACAAGAAGCGACGCGATGTTTTTGTTCCGGCCCTCAAAAAAATGGGGTGGGACTTGAACACTCCCGATGCCACATTTTACGTCTGGGCTCGCACTCCCCTGGGATTAACTTCCATGGAAACTGTCTCGCATATCTTGGACAAAGCGGCCGTGCTTTGCACGCCGGGCCATGGTTTTGGCCCTTCCGGGGAGGGTTATGTTCGCTTCGCTCTCACGGTGGAAGAGTTTCGCCTGCAAGAGGCGATTCAACGGATTTCCAAACTGACCTGGTAATTCAATGGGGGTCTGAAGGAGGAAGTCAAAAGATGAGGAGATTTATCTTTGGGTTTTTGGTCGTTCTGTCGGGTTGCAAGCCGACAGAGACAAAGGCGCCCGTTCAGAGCGAGGAGGCTGCCGTCAACAATCCTGCCACCCGCTATGTAAGCGAGATGCAGTCCGATGTGGATCGCGCCCGTCAGTCAGTAAAAAAAATGAATGACGGGATTTCTAAAACCGAGAAGGCGATACAAGAAGGGGAATAGGGTTTTCTCAGGGCGGCGACTCTGACTCCTTTCAGAGGGAGTTATCGGTAACGTGCTTCGATGGTGCTGTGAATTCCCCCGCGGGAGGAGAACTCGCCTCGCACCACACACCATTTGGGACTGCAAGATTTAACCACGTCTTTGAGAATTCGGTTCACGGCGTTCTCGTAAAAGATCCCCAAATTGCGATAAGCGAGCAAGTACATCTTGAGAGACTTTAATTCCATACAGAGTTTATTCGGGCGATAGATGATTTTTATCGTTCCAAAATCAGGCAATTGGGTTTTGGGGCAAATTGAGGTGTATTCCGGAACTGTGATCGTGATGTCATAATTCGGATATTGATTGGGCCAGCATTCAATGGCGGGCAAACTCGCCTTGATTCCCGCCACGGCGTGACGATCGGTATACCCCAGTTTTGTTTTCATTTAGCGTTCAGGTACCTTACGTCCAAGTACCAGTCCCTCAACACTGAGGTCTTCATCAAGGTCCGGCCAATGAATTCCGGTTCCCATGCCAATCAGGCGAAAATTCTTGCGTTGTTTTGATTTGGCGTTTTTGATTTTGGGATAGAACTCAATGGGGACTTTCACTTCCCGGCCATCAACCAGTTTGATGCAAATGAAATCTTCGTCGAAGCTGATATGCGTAGCGACGAAATAGGTTTCAAGACTTTTTGCTAAAGAATTCATTCCATTTCTCCCTTATGTGGGTTTCATGTTGTTGGACAATTCCTGATGCTTTCCGAACATTATGCGCACTCATGCCGAGATTACTTGCCAATACAACAGGGTTAAGCCAAAACTTTGCAACAGCTCCTTGATATTCAACATTGACATGGGGTGGTTCAGATCCTTCATTCGAATAAAAAAATAATCGATAACCATTTTTTGACAAAATTGTAGGCATTGTTGACGGATATTAGCGTTTACGCCTCATTTTTCGGCGTATTTCTTTTTCGCGTTGTTTGATTTCATCCCAGCGGGCCACCACGTCTTGAGCCGTCCACTTTTCATGTTTTTTGTCTCCAAACACATGGGGGTGGCGAAGCGTCAGTTTTGTGGTGAGCGTTTGGATAACGTCCTCTATGTCAAAAAGGTTTTTTTCTGAAGCGATTTGAGAATGAAAAAGGATTTGGAGCAACACGTCCCCCAACTCTTCTTCGAGGTTGGCCATGTCTTTCTTTCGGATTGCCTGTTCCAACTCTTTGGTTTCTTCACGGAGATATTTCACCAACGAAATGTGTGTTTGCTCTCGGTCCCACGGGCAGCCGCTTTTGGAGCGCAGTTGAGCCATGATTTTTACCAGAGAGTCAAAAGCTTTCACAGCAACGTTCCTTTGAGGACCAAAAGTGAGACTGTAAAATAAATAACCAATCCCGTCACGTCAACCAAGGTGGCCACAAACGGAGCGGAGGCCACGGCTGGGTCGAGTCCCAATTTCTTAAGGAATATGGGAAGCAGTGATCCAATGACCGAACCCCAGAGAACAATCAGCACCAAGGCCAAACCCACAGCCAGGCCAACCAGCAGATGGTGAGGGCCATAAAGGTGGGCGAAGGTTCCCCAGCCAGCAATTCCCAAAAATCCTAAGCTGCCCAGAATGAGGCCCAGCGTTAGCCCTGAAACGAATTCCCGTTCGACAACACGCCACCAATCCCGGAAGGTAATTTCTTTGAGTGAAAGGGCCCGAACAATAAGCGTGGCGGCTTGCGAGCCTGAATTTCCACCACTGGATATCACGAGCGGGATAAAAAGGGCCAACACAGCGGCCCGCGCAATTTCACCTTCAAAAAATCCCATGGCAGTGGCTGTTAATGTTTGGCCAAAGAAAAGAAGGCAGAGCCAGGTGGCGCGCTTTTTAACCACATCAAAAATGTTGGTTTTAAAATACGGTTCTTCCAAAGCCTCAATAGCGCCGAGTTTTTGAATGTCTTCGGTGGTTTCTTGCTCGATAACTTGAATCACATCGTCTGCGTCGAGGACGCCCACCAAACGTCCATTTTCGTCCACCACCGGCGCCGTCATAATTTTGTATCGGGAAAAAATGTCGGACGCTTCTTCTCTGTCCATTGTCACCAAAATACGAATGGGCGACATGGGCGACATAATCTCTTTCATGGGGATGTCGCTGGGCGCTGCGATCAGGGTTCGAAGCGCCACTCCTCCCAATAATCGCCGATTTCCATTGGTAACGAAAATAACATCGTGTCCTTCTTCTACGCGAACTCTTGACCTTGCCTGAAGAAGAGACATGGTGGCTTTGGCTGTTGTGTCGGGTCCCACGTGAATGAAATTTGACCGCATAATGGCGCCCACGGTGTGAGGAGGGTAATCCATGAAATCCTGCACCACTTCAATTTTCTCTTTGTGCATGTGCTTTGACATCTTCTTGACCATCTTCTCTGGTAACTTTTTAAATAGTTTGGCCACAACATCGGCGGGGATATCTTGAACCAGGGGTGTGAGCGATTGATCGTCCAAATGTTGAAGGATGTACTCTTGTTCCTTTAGCTCTAATTCCTCGAAGACTTCCATCATTCGAACTTGTCGGAGCAGCATAAACATGAGGAGTTGTTGCTCGGGGTTGAAATCTGGAAAACCATCGGCCAAATCGATGGGGTTGATCTCGTTAAGCAGATCTTGAAGGGGTTCAAAGGAACGCGTTTCAAGAAGTTGTTTTATTTCCGGAATGAAAAGTTCGATGGGGCGGCAACGAAAATTAGCGGCCATGGTTAAAGTTCTCCGCCAATCGATTTTTGAGTTGGCCCCAGTCTATTGAGGCCGCTATCTGCAGAGTTCCCTGATACAAAATGGCATCTCTGGTGATCCGAAGCGCTCCCCCCAAAATCTTTTTACCATCTTGCATCAGATCATTGCAGACCGGTTCCTGAAAGCAGGCGGGTACCTTCGTCATTCCCGCGGAGGCGGGAATCCAGTCTTTCGACTTGCATTTGAACGAAGGGTGGGAGGCCTGTATCCCCGCCTTTGTGGGGATGGCGGCTTTGTATAAGAAGGCCTTTCCAATTTCACCAGACGAGATCAACGTTTTCAAAATAATGGAATGAATTTCCGCATAACACGCGCGGGGAGTTTCAGAGAAATAACCCATGCCTCTTGGCCAAAGGAGAGAAAGGCTCAAGTCAGAGGGGGAATGCAAAACGGCTCCTCCGCCGGTCGGGCGCTTAACGAGCGGTAGCGCGCCATGGGGAGACGCCCATTTTTTGACCTCTTCAAATTCAAGCAGATATCCATAAGTGACCGTAGGTGTGGTCCACTCAAAGAAACGAAGTATGGGATTACTCAAGGCGTTGAGTTGGATGTCTTCCAATGCGGCGCGGTCGATCTCCATATTCCGTTCCCCAGGAAGGGGGCCGGAATCAACGATTTTGAAAGTGGGCTGAGTGGCCAGCATGGAATACCAATGTTTCGTCCCAGCCGTCCCATTTGAGAATGGGGTCGCGAGCCGCTTTGACCTCGTCCAAGCGTCGAACAGGTGTCGTGTGAGGGGCCGTTTGGAGAAGCGTGGGGTTGGTTTTGGCTTCCTCCATAATTTTCTCAATGGTGTTGCAGAATTCTTCTAACGTTTCGGGCGTTTCCGTTTCCGTGGGTTCAATCATGAGAGCCTCGGGAACGATCAGCGGGAAATAGATGGTGGGCGCGTAATAACCATAATCGAGCAACCGTTTGGCCAAATCCAGTGTTTTGAGTCCATAATCATGAAGGGTCACACCTGAGAAAACCGCCTCATGCATACAAGGTTCGTTCAACACCGCCTTGAAAAGTTTTGAGAGTCGCACACGGACGTAGTTGGCATTGAGGATGGCTCGGCGGCTCATTTCTTTGACACCGTTCTCGCCCAAGGACAACATGTAAGTGTAGGCTCGAATGAGAATTCCGGTGTTTCCAGCAAAACTGCGAAGTTGTCCGATGGATTGTGGGAATTGATGTTTTGAATCCCGTAAATGAAATACGCCATTTTCTTTGATCACGCGGGGAACCGGAAGAAAGGGTTCGAGAGCTTTTTTGACACCCACGGGCCCGGCGCCGGGGCCACCGCCGCCATGCGGTGTGGAGAAAGTTTTGTGCAGATTGATGTGGCAGATGTCAAAACCCAAATCGCCAGGGCGGATCAGGCCGGCCAAGGCGTTGAAATTGGCTCCGTCCAAATAGACCAAGGCGCCTTTGGCATGAGCCTCGCGCGTGAGGGCTTCGGTTTCTTCCTCAAAAAGACCCAAGGTATTCGGCAATGTCATCATGACCAACGCCACATCGTCATTCAGTTTGGAGCGGAAATCAGCCATATCAATATGACCATTGGGTTGGGATTTGACTTGCACGACGCTCAGGCCCGCCATGGCCGCGCTGGCGGGGTTGGTGCCGTGAGCTGAGTCCGGAACAAGCACCACATTTTTCTTGTGACCCTTTGATCGATGATAGGCCAATGCAATCAAAATGCCGCAAAATTCTCCATGCGCGCCAGCCGCGGGGTGCAAGGTGAAAGCGTCCATGCCCGCCATTTTGCAGAGCCACTGTTCCAAATCAAACAGCAACTCAAGAATGCCTTGGTTGACGGCGTCGGGCGCCAAAGGATGGGAGAGCCGAAAACCCGGCAGGGCAGAGATGGCATCATTGACTTTGGGGTTGTATTTCATCGTGCAGCTGCCCAGCGGATAAAAATTGGCGTCAATTGAAAAATTCAAATGAGAAAGGCGCGTGAAATGGCGAACCACCTGGAATTCGGTAACCTCCGGCAGACGCGGTTTTTTCTTGCGGAGAAGATGGGCGGGGACCAGTTTTTCAAGCGGCTGAGACACCGGTGAGGCCGGAATCCTTGCCGCGCGCCGGCCAGGGACCGATTGATCCACCAATAATTTCTCGGGCGGGTTCATTTAAGACTCCTTAGGACGCTCACCAGTCGGTCAATGTCCTCTTTTGATTTTTTCTCAGTCACATTGATGAGCAAGTGCCGGTCGAGTTTGGGATAAAAAGTTTTGAGCGGGAGACCTGCAAGAACGCCGAGTTCGAGAGCTTTCTTTTGCAATGTCTCTGCCTCCTCCGGTAATTCAAGAACAAACTCATTAAAGAAGGGAGCCGTGAATTTTAAATTGAAACCAGGAAGTTGGCTCAACTGTTCAGCGGCATAGTGGGCGAGTTGGAGGTTCAGTTCCGCGGTTTCTTTGAGTCCTTCGGGCCCCAGCATGGCGGTGTGAATGGTCATGGCTGTGGCGCAGAGGTTTTGGTTGGTGCAGATGTTGGAGTTGGCCTTCTCCCGCCTGATATGTTGTTCGCGCGCTTGGAGAGTCAAAACAAAGGCCGGTTTGCCGTTTACATCTACAGTCCGTCCGCAGATGCGGCCCGGCATTTTCCTCATCAATTCTTTTTTGCACGCGAACAGGCCCACATACGGGCCTCCAAAGGACAAGGAGAGTCCCAGCGGTTGCCCATCTCCCACGGCAATGTCGGCCCCGAATTCTCCAGGGGGAGAAACAACTCCCAGAGCGAGCGGGTTGGAAGAGGCGATCAAAAGAGCTCCTGCCGCATGGGCTTTTTCGGCGATGACGCTTCCGTTTTCCAGGCAGCCAAAAAAGTTGGGGGTTTGAACGACCACGCCGGCCACTTGATTTTCATTTTGTTTGAGTTTGGCATCCAAATCATTGGGATCGATGGTTCCCTCAGGACAAGCAAGCGTCACAAGGCGATAGGGGGTGTTTTCTAGAAAATAGGTTTCAAGGGTGCGGCGATAATGGGGATGGAGAGCATCGGGAATAAGAAGAATGTGTCGATCGGTGTGCCGAAAGGCCACCAAGGCGGCTTCAGACAAGGCGGTGGCCGCGTCATAAAGAGAGGCATTGGCGATGTCCATGCCGTAGATTTCAGCGACCATGCTTTGGAATTCAAAAATCACTTGCAGCGTGCCTTGACTCGCTTCGGGCTGGTAGGGTGTGTAGGCCGTTGAAAACTCACCGCGGTTGCTCAAAGCCGATACGACGGTGGGAATAAAATGATCGTAAGAACCAGCCCCCAAGAAACTGAGGGGTTGCCCATTTTTGTTGGAGAGATCGGTGAGAAAACGCGTCAAATCCATTTCCGCCATTTCATTGGGCAGGCCGAGGCCGGGGTTAACGTATTTTTTGGGCAGGCGTTGAATCAATTCCTCAAAAGAGGAAACGCCCACCGCGGCCAGTAATTTTTTTTCGTCAAGAGCGGAATTCGGTTGGAACATATTAGTGCTCGTCAGAAGAAAGGAAGGAGAGATAGGATTGATGATCCATAAGTTTTTTCTCCTCTTCTCCGTTTATTTTTTCAATGGTGAAAAGCCAGCCCTTGCCGTAAGGTGATTGGTTTACGAGGGCGGGATTTTTGCTGACCTCCGTGTTCACTTTCACGATTTTTCCTGATACGGGAGCGTAAATATCAAACGCCGCTTTGACCGATTCCACAACGGCCACCGCCTCTCCCGCTATTACGTCTTTTCCCAATTTGGGCAATTCCACAAACACCACATCGGTGATTTCTTTTTGGGCATGGTCCGATATGCCGACGGTGCCGTCGGGTGCTAACCACTCATGGGATTTAGCGAATCTACATTGGTCTGGGTTGATCACTTCGTCCTCCTGTTAAGACGTCGCTTCGAGTTTAGAGTTTGAAATCTGAAACTTAGAGTTTTTAAACTCAAAATTACAAGTCACAAACTCGAAACTCGAAAAAGACTGTGCGATTTAGATTTTCACTTTCGCTGGGCTGACAGCTGACGGCTTGTAGAACGGCATCTTAACCGTTACCGCTTCCAGATTTCTCTCTCCTTGCTTGATCATAAATTTGACGCCATCTTGTTCCGTGTCAGGTGGAAAATAAGCCATGCCGATGGCGTATCCAAGGGATGGCGCGAAAGTGCCGCTCGCAACCGAGCCCACTTCTTTGCCGCCCAGTAAAATTTTTCCGCCGCCCCTCGCCACACCGCCGGACTCTACCTTAAATCCCAAAAGCCGGCTGGGCAACACGCCAGCTTTTTGCTTTAGCAAAGCTTGTCGGCCAATGAAATTTCCTTTGTCCAATTTGACCACCCACCCCAAGTCCGCTTCGAGGGATGTGTGGTTTTCATCCAGTTCGTGTCCATAGAGAGGGTAAGCCACTTCGGTCCTCAGCGTATCACGCGCGCCGAGACCGCAGGGCAGAAGGCCAAACTCTTTTCCGGCCGCAATGACTTGGTCCCAAACAATCAAGAGATGGCCGGCGGGCGCAAAAAATTCAAAACCATCTTCTCCGGTGTACCCTGTGCGGGCCGCATGCACGGATAGATCTCCTATTTCAAATTCATTGATGCCGAAGCGAGGCAACCGGGCGATTTCAGGGTTCAGTTTGGCAACGATGCTTTCGGCGTTCGGTCCCTGGAGCGCGAAAGCCGCTGCAAAGGGAGCCTCCATGACTTTTACTTCAAAATTGGTTCTATGTTGATTCATCCACGCCAGGTCAAACTCGCGGCGGGAGGCGTTCACGATCACGAGGAATTTGTCGCTTTCCAAGCGGTAAATAAAAATGTCGTCAATGACTCCGCCTTTGTCATTGAGCAAATGCGAGTAAATGCCTTTGCCGATATCGGCTTTTTTGAGGTCGTTGGTGGTGAGATTTTGGAGGAAATCGAAAGCGCCGCGTCCCCAAACAAAAACTTGGCCCATGTGGGAAATGTCGAAGAGTCCCGCTTTGTTCCGAACGGCATTGTGTTCGAGCGTGATGGTCGAGTATTGGATGGGAAGTTCCCATCCAAAAAAATCAACGACCTTGCCTCCGAGCGCGATGTGTTTGTCGTAAAAGGGTGTTTTCATATTCCTCTGCGAAGGTACGAAGTACTAAGTACCAAGTACTGTCTTTCTCACTGATTCGTCTGCGTGGTAGGAGCTTCTGACAAGCGGTCCTGCGGCGACGTCAACGAAGCCGCATTGTAGGGCTTCTTGCCGCAGTTGGTCAAATTCTTCCGGCGTATAAAATCGGTCCACCGGCAAATGATGAGGAGAAGGAGGGAGATATTGGCCCAGGGTCAACATTTGGCAACCGACAGCCATCAAATCCTGGAAAGTTTGAAGCAGCTCTTCTCTCGTTTCGCCATGGCCCACCATAATTCCGGACTTCGTCCGGAATGGTTTATGGTCCATAGTCCTTGGTCTATAGGCCGATGCCGTACTTAAGACAAACAAAGTCCGGTCATAAGTGGCTTTGCTCCGCACTTTGGGCGTCAAGCGGCGAACCGTTTCAATGTTGTGATTAAAAATGTCAGGGGATGCGGCAAAAACGGAATCGAGATATTCTTGTTGTCCTTGGAAATCTGGAATCAGAACTTCCACTGTCACGTGGGGCATTTCCTTTCGGAAATGGTTGATGACAGCCACGAACTGTCCTGATCCCTGATCCTTCAAATCATCTCTCGCTGGTGAGGTGATGACCACATGTTGGAGTTTTAACTTTTTGGCGGCCTCAACCACACGAAAGGGTTCAGAGGGATCCACAGGGCCCAAAGGATTGCTGTTGGGAGACCAAAATTTTTCGGCGCAGAAACCGCAGGACCTTGTGCAGGTATCGCCCAGAATTTGGAAGGTCAAGGTGCCCCGTTCATAACAATGGGTGCGGTTGGGGCATTTGGCCGCCTCGCACACCGTGTTCAACTTAAACTCTTTAATGGAATTTTGGACGGCGTCAAACGCCGGGCCAGAAGGAATGGTTTGGGTGAAATATTTGGGCAGTCTCAAACGGAAGGGGCGGTTCTGTACAATAATTTTATCTTGGGTCGGCATCATTATCTTCGGGCGGCGTCTCGAATCACTTCACTTAAGGTGGGGTGGGCGAACATCACTTGTTTTAAATCTTTGAGAGTCATTTGTGTTTTTATTGCGATGGAGAAGTTGTGGATGAGTTCCGTCGCGTGAGGGCCGATTATTTGAGCGCCAAAAATTTTTCCTGTGTCGGGATCGAAAACAATTTGCACAAATCCTTCGGCCTCCTTGGACGCCAAGGCTTTCGATGATCCTTTGAAAAATGCCCGGGTGGTTTTGACCGGTTTGTTGGCTTCCTCCAGCTGATATTTCCATTTCCCAACGCTGGCCACTTCCGGCCAACTGTAGAGGCAGCGAGGAGTCAGGGAATCATCAAACCGTTCATTTCCTCCCAGAGCGTTTATAGCCGCCACCTCACCTTGGACCGCGGCCGCGTGAGCCAATCGCGTCGTGGCGGCGTCTCCTGCTGCCAACACGTTGGGGTTCGTGGTGTGGAGACGGTCATCTAAAACCAATCGGTTGTTTTCAGTTCGAATTCCGGCGGAGTCCAAATTAAGGTCTTTATAAACGGGAAGTCGGCCCACGCACACCAACACCTCTTCAGATTGGAGAATGTCTCCTTTGGAGAGGGCCAATTGCCATCCCTGCTCATTTCTTTCTGCGGCGACCACCTTGTTTCCTGTTTTGATAACCATGCCGCGGGCTTCAAAGATTTTGGCCAGGGCCTCCGCGATCTGGGGGTCCTCTCCGGGGAGCAGATTGTCTTTGAGTTCAATCAACGTCACTTTTGCCCCCGCGGCATTCAGCAGACAGGCAAATTCGCATCCCACGGCGCCCCCTCCCACGATGATGATACTTTTGGGGGTGTGAGAAATATTGAGCATGCGGTCGCTGTCCCAAAGAAGATCTCGAAATTGATCGAGTGGGGGAGGGAAGAAAGACGCGGTTCCTGTGGCAATAATCGCTTTATCAAAATGGATGGTTTGGGTTCCATTCGATGACACAATCTCAAGAGAGGAGGGCCAATTAAACCGGGCGGATCCCTTGATCAGTTTTATACGTTGTGTTTTAAACGCGTTTTCTAATTGGCCTCGAATTCCTGAAACAACTTCTGTTTTAAAGGATTGAATTTCCGGCCATGTGATGGGAAGGTCGCCTTGCACGCGTTTGCGCACTTCTTCCAAAAGTGTTTTTGATGGAATGCAGCCTTTGTTGAGACACAAGCCTCCCACCTCTTCTTTTTCAATGAGAGTGATGTCGAGGGGTTCTGTGTGGGAAGAGCCAAGGGCCCTGGCTGTTTTGGCAGCCGCCTCGCCTGCCGGCCCGGCCCCGATAATGACCAGTTTCATGGTTTTGGGAGGGGCAAACTTGTCACCCAGGCTTTATTTACGACGGTATCCATGGGCCGAAGTGTTACAAAAGGGGAGAATTTTTACAACTCTTTTACAGGTTCTTAATCGAGTTTTAATCTCTTCTTGATTAAATGTTTCTTGATGAAAATATACCGAAATCAACCATTTATCGTGCTCTTGGCCCTCCTCTATTTTTTGACGAATTGCGCGTTCGCGCACTCATTCGAAACCCATGTGTGGGAGGCGCGGAGGAAAGCGACAAATTCCGATAAGAACAACTCCAGCCAATGGGCCGCTCTGCCCGCTCCCCAACCAAGAATGTTCAATTTACCAGGGTTGGATGTTCCCGCCCCCGAAAAGAAGAGCGGGAGAAATTATTTTGAAAATGATTCGCTTAAGGGGCTTCTTCAATTCGGCAGTATTAGAAAAGTGACTCAGCCAAAATCACCAAATCCCAAATTCCCGGCCATTATTCTCATACAAGATATCCATAAGAATTTCGAAGCCCAATCCAACATCAGCAAGGCGGTGCGGGCGCTGGTCGATCAAGGAATGGTGGACCAGGTCGCTCTTGAAGGATCGTCGGGCCCCATTGATTTAAAGGCATTCCAAATTTTTCCGGATCAAGCCGCCGTCCAAAAAACAGCGGACACTCTTCTGGCTCAAGGGAAAATATCGGGACCGGTTCATGCGTTGATGACGAGTCCGCCTAAAAAAAATACGTTTTCCTTCCCACCCCTTCTTGGTGTCGACGACCCCGCCCACCACGCCGCCAACGTCGAGGCGTACCGCTCGGCCGCGCCGCATCAGGAAGATTTGAAAAAGAAATGGGCGGATGATGGTCGCCGCTTGGAAGTCGAAAAAGAAAAATCCATGAATCCAGCGCTCTTGGCGTTTGACCGTGCGGTCACCGCTTACCGGGCAGGTGCAATGTCATTGGGTGATTACATTAAAATTCTCCCTGACTGCAGCACAAGCCCCGGACGTAAGTCCGGGGTTTCCACTTCGCAGTACTTTTCCGGGAATACAGGCCCCGGAAAAGTGGCAGCCCGAAGGGCTGTCCTTGACCAAAACCACTCGGCCCAGTTGAAAATTTTTCGGGAAGCCTTCTCTCTTGAGTCAAGTCTCGATTTCAATCGAGTTGAAGCTGAACGAGCGCGTCTTCTTTCTCAACTCCTGCCGAAGTTATCCAAAGAAGCCTCCCAATCGTTTTTTGAGAAATCTCTGTGGTACCGCAAGGGGCAGATGGATCACACCGCTTTTCATGGCTATTTGCGGGACCTCTGCGGCAAGCATGGAATAGACATCACCCCTTTTCGGGCGTTCCGGGATTACCTGCGCTATGTGTCGTTGTCTGAACGGATAGATGCGGAAAAACTTTTTGGGGAGATGCGTGAGGTCGAAAATAAGACCTATGCCGCCCTCTCACCCACATTGAATGAACAGGACCTGGTGGAAAGGGGAAAACGGCAATATCTCACCAGAAAATTACTGGATTTCGCGTTGACCAGAGAGGAGTGGGACGAGTACAAGAAGACGAAAATAGAAAATGGAAAATCGAAATTTGAAGTTTTTTATGAAGAAGCCGAAATCCGCGATGAGAAAATGGCGCGAAATATTCTTCAATCGTTGTCCGTTATATATTCCTCCCCACGTCGCACAGGGGGGAGGTCGCCAAAGGCGACTCGCCGAGGAGAGTTAGGAGGGGTTTCATTGTTGGTCGCCGGTGGCTTCCACTCTGCCGGTCTCACTCAACGTCTCGTCCACGCCGGCCACACCGTCATTGATTTCGTTCCGAAGGTGACCAAGGTGGACCGGGAAGCAGGCCCGGCTTATCTGACCCCTTTCGCCCAAGAAAAAACCCCGCTCGATAAACTCTTTGAAGGCCAGAAACTCTTCCTGGCCGAGCCCGGTTTCTCAGATGCCGTCCACAACCGAGGGCTGGTCTTGTGTGTTGCTGCTTCGGTCAACCTTTCTTTGGAGTACGTGCGAATTTGGATGTGGAGATATTGGCGCGGGGGGAACCGTGCGTTGTTGCTTGCCGTAGAAAGGACGGAGGGAGCGGTGATATTGACTCTCTTCTTCGCTCAGCGAATGGCCAACGTGTTGATCAATCTGACCCCTGGCCGATGGGGGGATATGGATTTGAATGTCCCCCGGAATTATTCCCGTGATCTGAAGGAAAAGGTTCAAAAATTATTTGAACGGACCATAAAAAATCGGCTCGCAAGCAATTCAGACCGAGCCATGCTTCAAGAATTCAAGCAACGGCTGGTTTGGGTGGCCGAGCGCTCGCTAGAAAAATCCTTGCGTGGCGTGCCGCTTGCAACCCTTGAGGAGGAATTGGATCAAACTTTCACGAGGATATTTGAAAATGCAACCACGGAGCAACTCGCTATGGCGCTCTTTGATCGTGAGAGTGAAATTAGGGCTTTTCTTGAGACTGAGATTGACTCGCGACTCGGAGAGAAATTCTCTCATTTAAGTTCTTGCATGAAGATCTCGTACGGTACGGCCAAAAAGGCGGGCTACCGCAGGTATGTTTGGCTTGGGCCTGTGGGGCGAAACTGGGAGCGTCGAAAAGCTCTTATTTTCGCTGAGTTGGATGCTGCCAAGCCAGAGGATCTCAGACTCTTGTTTTTGGCAATGACTGATCCGGATCATCATGTGGCTTTATCTGCCGCGAATATTTGCAGTGGGACAAAAACATCCGAGGTTGTGAGGGCTGTTCTTGAAAATTTAAAAAATCCGCTTCTTCCTGTTGGTTTTGATCCCCGTATCGAACCTGATTTTGATCCCGACAAATACCTTTGGAGGGCCAGGCTGGGCGGGTTGTATGCCATTTTTCTCATGCTTGAAGCTCCTGTCCAGCCTGTTGTCGATACGCTGAAAGAGGTTATTCATCAAGACATTGAGAGGTGGGATTCGGCTGATGAACGCCTTCTTCACGATCTCTACAACAACAACCCAGAACGTCCACTTGGCTTTAAAAATGCAAATGCGACATTTCTTCACATGCTCTTTTTGGCGGCTCGGGCTGGAATTGCAAACAATTCATATTCCTGGCTGGTCGATAACTTGTGTATGGAAAAAATTGCGCAGGCGGTTCGATCATCATCTGATGAACAACCTGATGCTTGGGTGGTGCGCTATCTCGTGAGGGAATCAAAGTTAGAGAGTTCGCCCATTGCGCCTGACCCTTGGTTTGTCCAACGTCAGAATCTGCTTGCTGATAGACCAGATTCAACACCCCGTTATTCCGACCGTCTGTGGGTGAAGTACGCGCAATATTTCAATCGTCACCTTGTTGGGCCGTGTATTGAGGCGCTCCGGCCGAACAACGGATTAATTCTCGAATTTCAGAACGCGATTCAGTTGAAGTCCACCCCAGGTGTTTTGAAATGGTTTCCTGCAGGGGTCCAATATGGGGATATGGCCATTGACTTTGACCGTATGGCGCGTTGGCCTCGGGTGTTCCAGCAGCTCATCTTGCGCGGCCTAAAAAATAAGATGTGGATTCAACTGCGGGTTCGCAGTCTGGTCGCGGCCCCAGAAAACCCATCGTGGGTTTTTCACATGGGCAATGTCGTTGAGAATATTTTGGCGACCCTCTCGGTTTCCGTCCCTTTCTTGACCGCTCCCGACGTGCATATGGGAATGATGCTTGAAGCCGAACGGTTGTTGAAACAAGCGCCATTGCCGGAGACTTTGCTCAAAAATGCCGCGCAGCTCTCCAACCTGTCGCAAATGGATGTGAAGGTAAAAATGGAAAACACGCATCCCGTGGGCTCATTCAAAGCGCGGGTGTCCGCACAAGTTTTCCGCTGGTTCGCGATGATGACGCCGGAAGAGAGAAGAGAGGTCAAAGAAATCGTGGTGGAATCCACCGGCAATCAAGGAATGGCGGTCGGCTGGGCGATCCAGCAGCTTAAACGACTTTATCCAGAGGACACCAGTCAATTAAAAGGAGTGGTCTACGCCGCCGCTGGGGTCCCAATAGAGAAACAGAAAAAAATGAATTTTTATGGGATGGAGCTTCGTCAAGACCGCAGGATGGATGGAGAACGAGTGCCGCTTAAAGATTACGGCGACGCACATGATGAGGTGTTGGCCTATAAGAAGAAGATGGGAACGGCGGTCCTGCATGTTCAACATGGAAGCTGGTGGGTTATGGCCGGCTATTCCACGGCGGCTTTGGAGATCATTCGTGAATTGCGATCCCAAGGAAAATCGGAGGAACCCACGCTGGTTTTTGTGCCGGTGGGTTCCGGTGGACTTTATGGAGCGATTTGGTCGGCGTTTCGGTCATTGACCTGGTCCGCGTGGTTCCGGGGGGAGTTCTTGAGATTCCGTGTGATTCCGGTGGAAACCACACAGGTCAAACCCATGCTCATGGCTCTGTTGGCCGGAGAACCGGTGGGTGACAACTTGCCCGAAAACCCTGATGAGGATGGGATCTCAGTTAAAGAGGTGGAACCCCTACCGCTCAAGATTTTGAAAAGAAATAAGGAAACGCTCTTAACGGTCGACAAGCCACAATATCATGAGGGAACGCGGTTGACCCGCGCAGATGTAGGGGATTATTCCAGCATTGAATACAGCGCAGGGCTTCCCGCCGCGGCGCTTCTGACTTATGGCAAGGCCTTGAAGGAGGCTGGTTTTAAACGCGCCATCTTGATCGCCACCGGCGGCAACATCGACAAGAATAATCCGGGTCATCCCGCAGAAAATATCGTGCCAGAAATACCAACCCCACAGGCGGGAAATTCAGCCGATCATTCCGGGGACTTTTTATTACCGCCGAGTTCGCTCCTTTATCTTTTTCTCATGCTTCCACCACTTTACAACCGTATTAAACACGGATTGACGTTTTTATCACCCCGTTTGGGCCGGCATACCTTATCAATATTGAAATGGGTGGGTTTTTTATCCGTTCCCTTAGAAGGAATCCTTTTTCTGAGCCAGATGGATGGCGGGGGCCCGGCATGGATTATTCTTTGTTGTTTTATTTTTCTTCTTGCTCATATCTATTTGGAGGATTATGGCCCGTTTAACAAAGAAGCGGTCGCTGACGTTTTCATTTACCATGTCATAGTGGCCTTGTTGTACGCCACCATACACCCCTTCTGGATCACTTCCCCATCGGCCATGGGTTTCGCTTTGGTGCCCCACCTGATCAGTGACGCTGTTCGTTTATGGAGCGGTCCGTGGGCTCGCCTTGCCGATTCCTCAGCCAATAATGACAAGATAGGTTTGTTGTTTCGAACCATGAAAGAAAATGATTTGGAACAGGTGGTGGGCATAGAACCCGATGCGAAGGATGGATGGAATCACCTTCATTGGGACAGACAACGGTTTCTCAAGAAAATTAGACTCAAGTCCAATGGGGCTTGTGAAAGCATAGGCCTCATTGCCCAAAAAAACGGAGTCACAATCGGCTATGTGGTTTATCACAAAGAGGATGATCGTCTGGTTATCACGAATATTGCCGTGCGTCCGGATTTTCAAAAACAAAATCTAGGAAGAAAACTAATTGAGAATATCCGTGATACTTACAAGGCGGCTGAATATCCATATTTGGTTTCGTATGTCGATACTCGACATGGGGATGCCAATGCCTTCTTTCATAAACTGAAATTCATGAGTTTGATTGTGCATCAAGAAGAAAATATTAATTGTTGGGTACAAACGCCGGAGGGATTTACTGGTGAAGATTTTGAAGGGTTGTCCGATGACATTCGTCCGCGAGATGAACAGCGAATTCATTTCTTTCATTTGCTGGAATATTTAAACAGAGAGCCGTTGTGGTGGATTCGAGAAGAGAAAGAGGAAGGTGAGAAGATTGTTAATCAGGGTCTTTACGATAAGACCGAGCTGGATTTTTATGGAGATGAGCCGAACCTGCCGGCCATCATCGGCTGGAGCCCTTCAGAATTTGAGTTGAACAAGAGGCGGCTGCGGACAATTCTCCAAAGGCAGTTCAAGGAAATTAATGAGGGAAAACGTAATTCGCTTTCTCTTGAAACCATTCAAGCAATGAAAGAATTAGCGACGCCTCTGGAATTGGAGAATATAGTTGAATCTGGCGTAGCTAGGAAAAATGGTGGCCGTCCCTCTGGCCCTTCTTTTATGTCAATTTTCACATTAATTTCTCTGGGACTCTTCACGGGCATGTCAGCGACGCACGGTGGAATATCTAGGGGAAATGTTGGGGAAAAGTTGCCCCGGGTTTCATCTTTGAATATCGGCAGCCTGAACGGCCAAATTAACGGGAAAAGCCACTGGCGGGCCCCCGTGCCAACAAACCGGGCAGAGTTCCATTCGACAAAACAATTTTTTCCGCAGGATGTTTCCCGCCAAAACGACGTATCATTTTCTAGGAATGGGATGGAACTCCTGGCGCCCAGGAGGCGCGCTGTTCTATCCAAAGCCTGATTTTCGACATTGATTTTCCGATTGTTGACGGATTTCAGCCACTCTGTTACACTCGCCGCGATTATGAGCAACACGCCAACTGTTCCTGTTCCCAAAAAAAAATCGCCCCGCGTGGCCCTGGTCAATTATGACCAATGCACCGGTTGCGAAGCCTGTATTGCCGTTTCGCCACACGACGCCTGTTTGGTCCGCATGAGCGAACACCCGCTCACTTCCAGCGTCAAAGTCGACAACAACATCTGCACCGGCTGCACCCTCTGCATGAAGATTTGTCCGTGGGATGCCATAACCATGGTGCCTCGGCCACAGGCCTAAAAAAGTTTTGTCCCGGAATCCCTTCCGAATCCTTACCCACCGTCTACTGATCCAAAATCACCAATTCGCTCGACGGAAACCCGCTTCATCGTCGAAAAAACGCAGAAGTTGGACCCGTTCGATGGACCGCTTTCTGGCTTACTTTTGGCGGACAACCCTACCCTCAGTTGGGCTCCTCGATTCTCAGCCGAATGTAGCGGAATGTAGGTCTTTGTAGTTTTGATGAGACGCGCTGTATGGCAGTTTGTATGGCAGATTCCTTCGGGTTGCCATCAAAGTTGTATGGCAATTCGGAAGTGCTGGCAACCCCGCTGGCAGAAATTTGCGACCCACCAAAGGAATTGAAAGCGAAGCGTTCTAAATAGGCTGTTGCCATCGTGTGATGGTACCAAGTGCAAAGGAGTAAATTATTCGATGAGTCAGGCATCATTTTTTAATGAAAGCTTAGAGTTCCTAAAAGAATCGCTTCATAATTTCGACGATAAGAAGTTTCGGTTTGCGTCTCTTCATGCCGCTATGGCCATAGAGATGATCTTGAAAGAAAGGTTGGCTAGGGAGAATCCGATTCTCGTCATGGATGATATCGATAAGGTCGGGGATAAATTTACGGCGTCCATGAAAAAGATAATGCCTCGATTACTAAACCTTGGAGTGGATTTAAAAGCTGATCGTGAATTAATCAAAGAAATAATCAAATTGAGGAACGAAATTGCTCATAGGGGGTATCAATCCGATCCTAAAAAGGTTCAAAACCTCCTCGCCGCTTGTTTTGGGTTCATCTCAGAATTTTCAGAAAAGGAACTGGATGAAAAATTAAGGGACCATCTGAGCGAGGACACTTATCATCGATTCAAGGAATATTTTCAGGAGTGGGACGTCATCGTTGAAGAAGCAGTAGAAGCTGCAGCAGACGAAGGCCAGGAAGACAGTAAGAGTTCACCCGTGGTTTATGACTGTCCTTACTGCATGGTGAGAGAAACCGTTACGATCCGTGATGGCAACGGCTTTTGTCATCTATGTAGAGAAACGATTCCGATGCATTCCTGTGACCATTGTGACGAGCCGATTTTCTCCGAAAAGTACGATCCTGAAGAAGGTGATTTTTGCGAATCGTGCGTCGATTACTGGAGAAGTGATAGATCCTAGAGATCCTCGTTTGGATCAAATCAGCGATGGCTGAACTTCCCAAGTTCCTTCTCCATTAACAAGTCAAAGACTGCAACACGGAGGGGTTGGAATGCGGAGTAGTCTTCTCTGAAATAGGTGTCGGGCCTGGAAGGGGAATGCCGATTTCAGGGAGATAGGTGACTGCTTCTTTTAAGCTGGAAGGCATTAGATGGGCATAGATTTGCGTGGTGACCACCGACGAGTGTCCCATCATCCGGCCAACCCGGAGAAGATCAACGCCTGCAGATGCGAGGTGGGAAGCAAAAGTGTGCCTGAGCGTGTGCAGTGACCCTTTATTTACGCCGGCCTTTTTAACGATGCGGGTAAAGGCTTGAGAGAAAGAGATTACGCTGTAATTCCACGGTATTATTTTCGCCGCACCGTTTAGCGAGACTGATTTCCAATTAAGGAGATGCTTTTTCAAAGTTGAGCGCATCGGGACCTCACGCTCTTCTCTGTTTTTCGGGTGCCAGTCCTCGTTGGCTCTGATCCGCACGACGTCATGTTCAAAATCAATGTGGTTCCATTCCAGATTTAGAATTTCTCCGCGTCGTAGGCCCAGATAAACTCCCAGATGAATCACCGTTTGCCAGAGAGGATCGGCCCACTTCAAGATCGCGTTCAATTCCTCGGTTGTATAGAACACCGGTCGCTTTTTGACGGTGGGAAGTTTTCGGACACCCCAAATGTTAGGCGAGGCGTAACCCCACTCTCCTGCTTTTTTCATCGCGGATTTAAGCGTGGTGAGTTCCCGATTAATTGTTGATGCTTGAGTGCCAAAGTTTTTTCGGCGCTGTTTATACTCCTCGAGCGCTTCGGGAGTGAGATCCCTGATTGTTTGGATCGGCATCGTCTTTTTTAAATTGGAAAAAACCACGCGAACTCGAATCACCGTGGTTTTGGCCATGTCCACCTGACAACATCCCAAGTACTGGTTCACAAAATCATCCCACGCCATTTCTTTTTCTGCGCCATTCTTTTTCGCCAGGATTCGTTTTTCGATATCAGCCAGTTCAATTTTCGCAAGACGCAGATTTGATCCGAGTGATAATTCTTTGACCTTCCCGTCTTCTCTCCAATAAGCGGAGTAAGATCCCCCGCGTTGCCTCATTGTTACTGCCATTTTATAGCCCTCCTCTTTTAAAAGACTGATGCGTCCGTACCCAATACTGAAGGGCTTCTAATTCGAAGCGAATGAAGCGAGATCCAAATCTCACCGCGTGAATCTTGCGCCGCCGCGTCCATTCCCGCAGAGTATGCGGGGAAATACGAAGCCAATCCGCCGCTTCGGATACCGTCATAAGTCGATGTGCGCCGTCTTTTTCGTCCACAGGACCTACCTTCGGTTCGACGGCAAGTCAAGCTGGGATGGATGTTGGATAGTAGTACGCATAAATTAGGACGAGTCCTTACTTATGCTCTACCGATTTCGCGGAAGATTTTTCTTGGGGGAAGGAACTACCAGCCAGCGTAGGGCGAGGAAATGGCGAGGTCCAGTTGTTTGTCTTGAAGCCAGAGGAGAGTCAGAATTGCGGGTTTTCCATTGGCTTGGAACGGTTTACATTCCGCAAAATATTTCAATGGTGATGAGGATCCGAAATCAGAGGCGGAAATTTCTCCCGTTTTATTTTCACCGGATTCCCAACATTTGAAGATGAGACTGGTATCCGGAATCTTGCGGCCCGCTGGAATCCAATTTGGGAAACGCTGGGATGAAATGCTGTAGTTAACTTGGAGGGTATGAGGCAATCCGTTGATGTGGGGTGTTCCATTCTTCGGCATCCAAATTGGCGATGATTTTGAGGATGCTTTAACTTCGGGGAGTAGATAGCCGTTTTCCGATTCATTTAAGCCGTTCTTCCCGATAATTGGAGGGTCCGGTATTGTCGCCACAATCACGGCGCATTTTCCGGGATGAACCTTCGCAAACCAATTGGCGGTGGCTTCTTGAGATGCGTCATACCGATCGGACAATTGTTCAATGGCAGTAAGGCTAGGACAGTCGAAGCTCAATAGATCCGGTATGAAGATCTTCAGATAAAAAATCTGTGCTGCCGCGCCATGAAACGCTTCCCGCTCGGTATTTTTTCTGTTGGCTGGATCATCCGCGTCCGGACAGAAAGGATTGATGCCCACGTGGTAGGGAATAATGAAATGCGTATTCTCGTGACAGATGCTGAGACGCTTCCGTTTTCGAGGGGCGTGTTTATAAACCCTGATCCGCATGGCATCCCGTTCAAGCCAGCTGGACGCTTGCATCAATTGTTCATGCAACGCCGGAGTGGCCAATTCCTGTGGTGGGTCAATTTCTTCAATGGCCAATTTCAACGATTCGGAAATCTCCTCAACCGGAATCGGCGCCGACTTGTAGTCAAACTTTTTCATCAAATGTCTGACGTAGACAAGAGGGCTCGACCCCAAGAAGTCGTTGAAATGAGGACTCACTTCTTAGTGTCCTTATCTTTTAAATAACGCAGGAACCCCTCGAGTTCTTTTTTCCCATCGTCTGAAAGTTTCTGGTAATCGCGGAAGACATGCGTCTTTTTCATTTCCTCCACTTCCTCTTTGATTTCTTCCTTTGTGGGCAAATAGCCGGCGCAGGCAAGAAGATGCTGAGGTGGGATCTGATAGCCCTCCGCCAATTTTCGGATTGTTTCAGGCCGTGGGTTTTCCCGCTTTCCATTTTCCAGTTGCCATAGGTAAGCTTCCGCAATGCCCGTTAATTTAGCGGCGTCGCGAAGGGACAGATCTTTCTCTGTCCGGATTTTCTTAATGACCTCTCCGAAGTCGGCTGGCGCGGGTCGGTCATCCTTCTTTTCTTCCATCAAGCTCCTCCCTTTTTAAGTGCTGATTCATCGACGGTAGTCTAGGACTTCGTGCTATCTTTTGCAAGTATTTTGTTTATCTAATGATTTGTTCGCATCATTTTCTTGTGCTATATTCAGACACTAGCAGTAGATAACTTTTATTTGCAGGAATCAAATGTGATCGTGAAATTAAAAACCCTAACTCTGAAGAAACTTTTGGCAAGGCGGAACATATCGCAGAACGCCTTTGCCCGGCGCATCAGCGTGAGCAGCGCTTACATGTCTCAACTGTTGTGTGGCGACCGGAATCCGTCGCCGAAATTGCGGGAGCGCATGCTCAAGATGCTGAATGAATCCCACAGCATGAGAGGGCTGCCGCTGTTTCGGTTTGAAGATCTCTTCATGATTAGGGGAAGAGGATAACCATGAGCCAAAGATCAATTCCATCTATTGCCAGCCTTCCGGCGTCATGGAAGCGACTGATGCGCCGATGTCACGATCTCTGGTTTGGCGAGCTCTCGGATTGCCAAGTTCAACAGGGAAGCATTATCAAGGTGGAACGGTTTGTAAAAAGTGTTTTCACCAAACCTGCATCCCCAACGCCCGCTTTCAACGAGTCGAAACCCATTCCCAACACATGGCAGATAGTGATGGCCATTTGTGAGCGAGATGCCGTCCGGACAATCCCAACCATAAAGATTGAAGCGGGAGAACCTGTCCGCGTTTGCATTGACGAAGGAGGATGGACGACAGACTTACAATGAGACAGCGGGGCGAATCCCGCACCAATTTTTAACGACCGATAGCCGACCGAAAAACGGGGGCTGTTGGCACCTTGAAACCCAAGGAGCCAGCAGCTCCCTATTTTTTTGTCCCAACGGTCGAAATTAAAACCCAGGAGGACGCAAACCGTGAAAAAACCAACGGAGATGGAACTGAGGATGGCGAAAAAAAAAGAGTGACGACGCGAGACGAAAATTTCGGCTGACAAAGGAGGACGGGCAAGACATGGAACAGGAACTGTTGATCATCATAATTCAACGACGCGAGCGATACCGGCCCGATCATGAGTCCGGCGCATCATTCGAGCAATTCCTGAGCTTTATCTTGGATAAGGCCATTCTTAATCTTATCGAGGCTCGGAATGCGCTGAAACGAGGCAAAGGATTTCGAACGGTATCGATGGATCAGGAGATTGACTCCGATGACGGAGAGTTCCAGTCAATTTCCGAAACCATTTCTGATGCGCACCACTTGGGTGGTCGGCCGCCTTGTCCATTCTCCGACATGACCTTTTTTTATGACGCTGAGCGGATGTTCCGGCGGCTCAACAAGGAACAGCGTGAAATTGGTTCCTTAATTATTAAGGGCTACACCCCAAGTGAAATATCCCGCCTTATCCAGAAACCTCGAACGACTCTGCACACGGAACTTCACCGCATGGGTCGCATCATGGAAGAAGATGGGTTGAGCGATTATTTCCCGCCTAAGTCCGAAGTCCCGGAAAGAATTCCCACAAAACCGGTAGAGGGTGAGTAGGAGACCCTTATGGACAACGGCGTTTACAAATTCACGTTTCTAGAAAACATTCCGATCAAAGAGATCGAGGAGTGTCTTTTTTGGTCCGGATTCAATACCGAGAGTATTTTCGGTAAGGCGCGGTTTCGGTTGGATGGGTCATTTCATCTCGACCGGCCTCGAAAATTCGTTGTCATCGACAAATCAACGGACGTTGGTAAACACCTCGCTCAAATCTTCACCTCGGTTATTTCTCGTGAATTCGGGGAAGAGTCATTCCGTGTTGAACGCCTTCTGGCAACGGAGATGAAGTCCTCGCTCGATGTGAAAACGGAGAGCGATAAATGATCCCTTTAACGCCGAAGTACCGAGTTGATTTGGTCGTTGAGGGCAAAGCACATCTATACGATGTAACGGCGGAGAACGTGACTGTACGTTATCCGGGTGTCACCGGATTTCTCTCCGTCATCAATAAGCCGGCTCTTGTGCCATGGGCGAAGAAAGAAGCTCTCTCGTCGGTTGAGTCGGCACTTCTGAAACGGTTGGACGGGAAAGACATCACCAAAATCATTCTCAATAAGCCGTGGATTGAAACTGTCATCAAAGAAGCCAAGAAACGTCCCGACCAAATCAAAAATCAAGCCGCCGACCTCGGCACTCAAGCTCACGCTTTTATCGATCTCATCATCCACGGCAAAGAACCTGATTCAGTCCCGGAAGCGATCGAGGGGCCTGTCCAATCCTTCCGGGACTGGTGGATGAAATCTGGCATCGAGCTGGTTGCTGGTGACACCAAAGTGGCGAGCATTGAACACGGATACGGCGGAAGTTTGGATGCGCTCGGCCGACGGAACGGCAAACTCATCATCCTCGATTGGAAAACCTCATCCGGCATTTGGACGGAATATGCCCTTCAGGTCGCGGCTTATGCCCAAGCGTTCCGTGAAACCTTTGCCCTTCCAGTTGAGGAGGCAATCATCGTTCGCTTCGGGAAAAAACCGCCCATCGATTTTGAGGCGAAGGAACTCTTTGACATCCACCATTCGCTCCAAGCATTTCTGGCTGCGAAGAGCCTCAAGGAATCGCTCGATAAACCCCATTTCATGTTTTGAGTTCACACATCAATTAAGGAGGCGACAAAAATGACAGCAGAGAAAAAATCAGAAGAAGCAAAAACTCCGGGGCCCGTGTTGGTTCCGTACCGCACCAAACCAAAAACCGGACTTCCGGCGGAGGGTTTGTTTATTTTGGTCGGCCATCCGAAATCCGGCAAGTCTACTTTCGCGGGATCATTCCCTGATTCCTATGTCTTGGAGTTGGAGACGAGTGGTGGTGATCGTGTGTCGGGACGGATACACAACATCAATGACTTGAATAATTTCCGCGACGTGTTGAAAGCGGTGATGAAAGAGCCGTCCATTAAGACGGTTGTGGTGGACACGATTGATGTGTTGAGCGATTGGCTCGAGGACGAGATCGCTCGCTCGCGTGGACTTGAAACCATCACCGAGCGCAAGCAAGGTGTCGACGGCTTTGAATTGTGGGGCGAATATCGCCGCCGCGTGGAGAGCCTGACTCACTTCCTCAAGGCATCCAATAAACTCGTGATCCTCATCGCGCATTGCAAAGAGCCGAAGCTGGATGCGAATGGAACACCGATCACGCCGGCCGGGATCAACATGCCGGGCAAAGCGGGGGCCTTCATCGCGGCGCAAGCGGACATGATCGGATATGTGTTCAAGAAGCCGCTCGGGTCCGGCACCGCTTACTACATCACGTTTCAAGGCGGGCCTTTGGGCACATGGGGCTCTCGCGTGGATGAGCTGAACGACAAAACAATCATGCTCTCCAGAGAAAACCCTTACTCCGCCTTTGAAGCTGTTTTCAAACCAACGACAACCAATCCAAATCCAAAAGATGCGGCTCCGGCCGCAGGAGGAAAATCATGAGAGTCCAAATTCAAGCCGACGCCGCAGAAGAAAGCGCGGGTTTCCCGCTGGCCCCCGAAGGCGACTATATCGTCGAGGTGGTCGATAAAGATGACGGGCTGACCAACGAAACCAAACGTCAGAAAGTTGATCTCACCTTCGACATCATGACCTTCGAAGGAAAAACCGTAGGTCGGTGTTTCCACACGGTGACGTTTATCCCCGCTAAACAGCCGGGGCATGGAATCTGGTTGAGAGTTAATCACGCGCTCGGATTGCCGTATGACGGATCTCTCGATTTCGACACCGACGAGTATCTCCGCAAATACTGCCGCGCCCATGTAATTGTGGACGAATACGAAGGGAAGAAACGAAACAAGGTTTCCAAGTTCTTCGTGGAAGGTGAAGAGGTCGACAAAGGAAGAGTGTCGACCCCGAAAGCCGCGACTGAAAGACCAGCGGTAGTCGCCGCACCCGCTCAATCGGATCTCAAATTCTAATCGCCCGATGATTCTTCGGGTTCGACAAAAGGAATTCGTCGAGAAGAGCGTCAAAGCTCTTCTTGAACGCGGAAACACGCTCGGCGTGGCGCCCACCGGATCGGGCAAGACAATCATGCTCTCCGCCGTGATCGGCCAAATGTTGAACGGTCACGGCGGAAAGGCCGCGATCCTAGCGCACCGCGACGAGATCACGGCGCAGAACATGGACAAGTTCCGAAAAGTGAATCCACATTTGAATGTCTCGGTGATCGACGCGAAAACGAAATCATGGGATGGCGACGCTGTCTTTGCGATGGTGCAAACGCTTTCGCGCGAGAACAATCTGTCGCAGATGCCGTATTTGGATCTTCTCGTGGTTGACGAAGCGCATCACGCCGAGGCGGCGACCTACCGGCGCATCATAGATGCCGCCAAATCAAAGAATGGTCATCTGAAAATTTACGGCGTCACCGCCACGCCCAATCGCGGTGACGGCAAATCGCTCCGCAACATTTTCAACAACTGTGCCGACCAAATTAGCTTGGGAGAAATGATCGCTTCCGGTCAGCTCGTGCGGCCCCGCACGTTCGTGATCGACTTGGGCGTGCAGGAAGAATTACGGAACGTGCGCCGGTTGGCTTCTGAGTTCGACATGAACGAGGTGGCGATGATCATGGACCGTAAACCGATAACGGACGCCATCGTTCGGCATTGGCGGGAGAAGGCGGGCGAGAGACGCACAGTGATTTTTTGTTCCACAATCGCTCACGCGGAGCATGTTTTGGCCGCGTTCGTTGCGTCAGGTGTCAAAGCCGAAATAGTCACGGGCGAAACGCCGGACGCGGAACGTGAATCTGTTTTTCAACGCCTGGACTCCGGCGAGACGCAGGTGTTGGTCAACGTTGCCGTGGCCACCGAAGGCTGGGACTGTCCACCTGTCTCCTGCGTCGTTCTTTTACGCCCTTGCTCCCACAAATCAACCTTCGTGCAAATGATCGGGCGCGGGCTACGAAAGATCGAGCCGGATCGTTACCCCGGACTCCTCAAAACCGATTGTGTTGTTTTGGATTTCGGAACGTCGGCATTAACGCACGGTTCGCTTGAGCAAGACATTGATTTGGATCAACCGGAGAAGGCCGACAAGGAACGCTCCGGAGTGCCACCCTTAAAAATCTGCCCCGAATGCGAGGCCGAGGTGCCGATTCGGCTTCGAGAATGTCCGTTTTGCGGCCATGTATTCCCCGTCGCTAAAGAAAAGACGCTGGAAGAATTTGAGATGACCGAGATCGATCTGTTGGCGCGGTCGTCTTTCCAATGGTGCGATGTAAATGGTGACGGATCTATCCTTGCGGCAACGGGATTCGTCGCGTGGAGCGTTGTTCTGGACATTAACGGATTGTGGCATGCGGTAGGTGGAGTGGAAGGCCAGTGGCCACAGGTTCTATATGTGGGCGACCGCGTGGCCTGCCTCGCCTCCGCTGATGATTGGATGAACTCCAACGAAACCGAAGAGGCGGCGCACAAATCCCGCCGATGGCTTCAAAGTCCACCCACGCCGAAACAGCTGCAGTATTTGCCGCATGAAATTTTGAAGGGTCCCATCACGCGGTACAAGGCGTCATGCCTTCTCAACCTGCGGTTCAACCATCAGAAAATCATGCGGGCGTTGAACACGTTTCAAATGCGGAATCGCTCTACCGATGTCGCCGTCCCCGCAGGGGTTTCATCATGAGTTTGGAACAAGCGCTCGCTTACATCGAACTCGGCTGGGCGGTGTTTCCCGTCGCTCCCAATGCCAAACGTCCTTTGACCCCCAACGGATTCAAGGACGCCACCAAATCTGTGTTCGCGGCCAAACGGTGGTGGGAAAAATATCCGGATGCCAACATTGGGATTGCCACTGGCATGGTTTCCAAATTGGCGGTAGTGGACATTGATGTTAAAAATGGCGCGAAAGGCCGGGAGTCCGTCGAAAAAATAAAAGGTTTGACGCCGACTTTGATGGTAAAGACACCGAGCGGCGGATGGCATCTCTATTATTTGCTGGAAGAGCCGCTTAAAAGCCGGAATGGGCTCCTGCCCGGCGTTGATCTCAAATCCGATGGCGGTTATGTGGTGGCACCCGGATCCAAGATTGAGGACATTCCGTATGAATGGTTCGACGCTGAGGCTCATTTGACTGCGCTCCCCAATGTTGTTCGCGAGTTGGAAGAAAACCGCGAGCATCACGCCGCGCCAATCCTGAACGGAACGAATGGTCATACGAACGGCGCGATCCCCGAAGGCGAACGAAACGCGACGTTGGCCAGTCTCGCCGGATCCATGCGGAGGCGCGGTTTGGAGACGGACGAGATCGCCGCCGCTCTCAAAACCGTGAACATCAAACGATGCTCGCCGCCGTTGGATGAAAAAGAAATCGAAAACATCTCGGCCAGCATTGCCCGTTATCCGCCGGAGGACGCGCCGGTATTTCAAAACGGCACAAACCACGAGAATTCAGATGAGGAAGAAGTCATCCGGCCACCTGGGTTCACGGACGATGCGCTGGCGCTCGAGTTCACGGAGAAACACTTCGACGATTGGCGGTACGTAGCGGCGTGGGGCCGTTGGCTTATGTGGGACGGCGCTTGTTGGCGGAATGAAAACACGCTCAAGGCTTATGATTTGGCGCGCCTCATCTGCCGCGCAGCGGCGGCGCGATGCAAGAAGCCAAAGGTTGCGGCCAAAGTCTCCGGTGCGACGACGGTGGCCGCTGTGGAGCGTATGGCGCGGGCCGACCGCAAACATGCGGCCACGACAGAACAGTGGAACGCTGATTTGTGGAAGGTGAATACGCGCGGTGGGGTTTTGGATTTGAAAACAGGCGAAACCAAACTTCATTCACGAGAAGATTACATGACCAAAATGTCAAACGCGATCCCGCGCGGAGATTGCCCGTCTTGGAAAAGTTTTCTGAACGACGTCACAGGCGGCGACGAGGATCTGCAACGGTATTTGGCGCGGGTCGCCGGATACGCGCTCACCGGCGTCACCACGGAACACGCCCTTTTTTTTCTCTACGGGACAGGGGCGAACGGTAAATCGGTGTTCGTGAACACCTTGGCGGCGATCCTCGGTGATTACGCGACCAACGCGGCGATGGACACCTTCATGGAATCCCGATCCGACCGGCACCCGACGGATTTGGCGAACCTGATGGGAGCGCGGCTTGTGACGGCGATTGAGGTTGAGAAAGGCCGGCGCTGGGCGGAGTCCAGAATTAAATCGCTCACCGGCGGAGACAAGATTTCAGCGCGGTTCATGCGGCAAGATTTTTTTGAATACAAGCCGCAGTTCAAACTGTTGATCGCGGGCAACCACAAGCCCTCTATCCGTGATGTGGACGAGGCCATGAGGCGTCGCCTTCATCTGATTCCTTTCACCGTCACCATCCCGCCTGAAAAACGCGACAAGAGTTTGTCGGAGCGCTTGCTTCAAGAATCGGACGGGATTCTCAAGTGGGCGTTGGAGGGATGTTTGGAATGGCAGAGGGTTGGACTCAAAGCGCCCGCAGTCGTGTTGTCGGCCACGGAAGAATATTTTGAGTCCCAAGACGCCATGCGCCGGTGGATGGAAGATCACTGTTTTGTGCATCCATCGGTCAGGTCTACCACCGAAGATTTATTCAGCTCATGGAAGCTGTGGGCCGAAAACTGGGGCGAGTATCCCGGCACTCTTCAAAAATTTGCCGATGACATGGTCAAGAAGGGGTTCGAGCGGTGGCGAAGCAACCGGTGCCGTGGGTTTCTCGGCATAACGGTCAAAACCGATGATAATCAGGGTGAAGCCCATGAATAGGGTGGGTGGGGCGAGGCCCGGAGTGACACCTGTGTCATCCCGCTACATTTGCACCGTTACGCGCGTGCGCGCGTGCGCGTGTAACAGGGATAACGATGAGAGATGTCACAGGTGTCACTCGGCCTGTGAGCCGGACCGGTCATGACCCTCTCCTTCCAACCGCTGGCCGATGGAATTCTGATGTTCTTTCCCCTGTGCCCTTCCACCAACGCGCGGATGCAACCGGTTCGCATGGGCAAGAACTGTCGGGCGATTCTCACCACAGAAGCCCGCGAGTACATCCGAACGGTTGGCGACGACGTTCGGGATTTGATGTTGCGCGAGAAACTCCAGCCCGTTGATCGCTACTCGTACGTTGACCTGTGGTTTGTGTTGCCGCGAACGAACTGTGACGCGCACAACTACGGCAAGATTCTCTTTGACGCGATGCAGTACGGCGGTTTGTTCACGAACGACAAATTCATCCTGCCGCGCATCATGGGCGTGTGGCACGATTCGAAATCGGAAGTCATCGCAAAAATTCCGCTGAAAAGTCTTTCAGGAAAAGTGGAGACGAATGTCTCCTCGCGTAGACAGATTGAAAGTTGATGGACGGACAATGACTGCAAACGCCAGAATATTGAGCAAGAGGCGTTCGCCTCAAAAATTGGTCGAACCGCCGAAACGAAAATGCCGGTTGTGCGGAAAAGTTTTGTGGCCGTGGTTTTGCAATCAGGTTTATCACGCGGAGTGTTGGAGCGAGTGGCGAAAAAATTACCAGCGAAAATATCAGAAGCAGATGAGACAGCGGCTCCGAGCGGCGGATCGCGCGGAATGGCTCTCACCAAACGGCATGGCCAGAAGCATTCCGTTGAAAAAATAAACGAAGCGCTGGACATGATCCGCCGGGGCGAGAACCCGTTCCGCGCGGCAAAGAAGGCGGGGATCGCAAGAACGACGCTTCTGTACCACTTGGAGAAGATGCCGGACGGGGATTTCCCCGGAGGCGGGAACCCGATCATCGCGCGGATTTATCAGCAGATCGAACTCTTGGTTTGGAAGACGCGGCTACGCCTCATCAAGAATATGTTCGTCAAATCTCGCAAAGCGGATGAAAAGATGTCGGCGCTCATGTGGAAATACGTGAACGACTCAACGGTTCCGTCTCTCGGAGGCGCGAGGCTTTCGAAGCCGCTCTTAGAGAGCGCCACCATGGAGGATACAGTGAGGTTTAGAGAGTTCATCATCGAGCGAAAAGGAAAAAGAGCCGAGGCGACAAATGTCGCTAAAGAGAACCTGAGCGAGGCGGGGGTCGACATCGCAGCGGCGGTTGAGAAGTCGGTGATGGTAGATGCGGAAAGCGAAGGGAAGGAGGGTTAAACGGTGCAATTGAAGCGGGTTCCAACTGGACTTAATGCGTCATTATGTCAAGTGACTCCCACCGTCGGAGAAGCGGTGGAGAAACGATTTTCAAATAGCGTAAATTTCGGACGCCAAACGGGGGATGCACCCCCCTTGCTTTTTTGTCGACACTTTTGGCCTCTTTGCCTTCAAATTTTTTATTCGACACTTTTTTTGGGGTGGACCCTCGTCCGAGGTTTGGCATGAGCGAAAAACCCGAGTCCGCCCTAGAGATGACCGAGGCCGAGCAGAAGCTGTGGGACCTGTTCATCTTCGCTCGGCGGACGCTCGGATTCGACCAGTTCACCAAACTCCACATGGGCTGGTTCGAAGAGCTGTTGCGAAGCCAGTTCTTGATGCTGATGGCCCCGCGAGGCCATATGAAATCCTCCGCCATCACAACGGCCTACACGTTGTGGCGGCTCGTCCAAGACCGCAACATGCGGATCTTGATCGTGAACGAGACGCTCTCCAACGCCCGCAATTTTCTGCGCGAGATCAAAGAACACATCACCTCCAACGAACGATTCCTCGCCCGCTACGGATCGTGGGAAACCACGGCGTCTAAGTGGACGGAGGATTCGATTGTTATTCCGAGGACGCGCATTTCCAAAGAGGCCAGCTTCTCCGTGGGCGGCGTTCTTGGAAATTTGGTCTCGCTCCACAACGATTTGATTGTGTTGGACGATCCCGTGAGCAACAACAACAGTTACACCCCGCACCAGCGGCTGAAACTCCTGAACTGGTTTAAGAACGTGATTCTGCCCGCGCTCGAGCCGAACGGACAATTGGTGTTGGTGGGCACAAGGTGGCACGCGCAAGACATGTACGGACAAATTCTGGCCGACGCGGGATTCAAACATTGGACGAAGATCGTTCAGTCGGCGGAATGGAAAGACCAAGGCGGCCAGCGCCAGATTCTGTTCCCCGAACGATTTTCGCCGGAGAAACTGGACGAACTCAAAGGCGCGATGGGCACCGCCAGCTATTACTGCCAGATGTTGAACGACGTGTCGGGACAAGAAGGCTCCGACTTCAAAATCGAATGGCTGAGATCCTGCCGATACACCCAGCGGCCCGACAGCATGAATATTTACATCGGCGTCGATCTCGCCGCGGCCGCCAAAGAGTCGGAGTCGAAATTCGCGTATGTCGTGGTCGGGGTGCCGGAGGGCGACAAGGATATTTTCGTTCTGGACGCACACAAGGAACACATGGAGTTTCCCGCGCAGGTCAAAACAATCAAACGCATTTGCCGCGTTTATAAGCCGTGTCTCGTGAATATCGAGGTCACGGCCTATCAGCACGCGCTTGTCCAAGCATTGAGGGATGACCCGGAGGCAAAATCCATGCCGATTGAAGGCGTCTCCGCGCAAGGCGACAAACAGCGGCGGCTCCGAAGCCTTGCGGTCCGGTTTGAAAACGGAGCCATCCGGCTTCCCGATAATCTGCCGGACTTGGAAGAGGATCTGCTCCATTTCCCAAAAGGCGAGGACGATCTTTTGGACGCGCTTTACATGGCGATTGAAGCGGTGAGCGGATACCGGTCGAAAGGCCGGATCAGTTTCGTGGAGGATTTGGCATGAGCATCAAAGAGCGGCTGGCGAAGTTTTTGTTTCCTGATGTGATTAAAGGCGAGGTCGAGAAATCCTCGCGGCAGGTGGTGTCGCATGTTTTGGGGTTGAGCGCGTCCGAGGGAATCTTGCCGGAGGTCGATCTGGAGATCTACAACCAGATGTACGAGCAGACTTCTTGGGTGAGAGCGGTGGTCGGCGTGATCTGCAAAGCGGTGACGGCGCGCGGATACACGCTGGTTCCCTCAAAGCCCAACCCCGATCAGCGAAACGCCGAGACGCTTTCCGAATTCTTTTCGAACTGCAATCCCAACGACACCTTTCTTGAGATCTTAGACGACATCACCCGCGATACTCACGTATTTGGGAACGCCTTCATGGAGGTCGTGCGCGGCGCGGACGGGAAGCCAAAGGAGCTATGGAATCTGGACGCCACCACGGTGAGAGTCAAGGCGAACGAGCATGGATTGATCCAAGGTTATGTCCAGATGCCGAAATATTCGCTCGCCGCAAAGGGCGGACGGGTGGATTTCGAACCGCAAGAGATAATCCATTTTAAGCTCGGAACCAAAGGCGCGACCCTTTACGGCCTCTCGCCGCTCGCCTCGCTCATCCTGCCGGTTACAGTGGACAAGTTCGCGCAGATCTATAACCGGGCATTCTTTATCAACGGCGGAAAGATCAAAGGCGCGTTCATCATGAAGAACTCGACCGCCGAGCAGGTGGAGCGGAACCGCGAGTTCTTGAACGCCCGGGCGCGGAACCCCGACCTCGCGCATGCGGACTTGGTGCTGGAGGGCGACACGGAGTACCGGCAAATCGGCGTGAACCAAAAGGACATGGAGTTCCTCGATCTTCGCGAGTTCACGCGGAACGAAATCCTCGCCGTCTACGGCGTCCCGCCGAGCAAGGTCTCCATCATCGAAACCGGCAACATCGGATCCGGCACCGGCGAACATCAGACGCAGACCTTTTACGACGAGACCATCCTTCCGTTTCAGATGCGACTGGCCGAGAAAATCACTAAGCGCATCATTCGGCAGGGCTTTGGAATTCAGGATTGGTCGTTCCAGTTCAATAAGCGTTCCATCGATGAGAAGGATCAGGCGGAAATCTTCAACATCTATCTGCAAGGCGGCGTGTTCACGCCGGAAGAAGTTCGCCGCATCGTCGCTCCACGGATGCCGGAGCTGGAGAAAATCCTGCAAGGCGATGATGAGATCGTTAAGGGAAAGTTGAAACCATCACAGGCGATCACCGCAACGCCGCGTTCGGTGTTGGATCTGGAGAACCGGTTTGTGCGGGCGCTAGAGGATCAATTTCGCCGGATCAAAGACGCGGTTTCGCGGCGGGTCCGGACGATTGTCCGCGAACGGATCGCGCCGAAAATCGAAAAGACCGACCTTGCGGGAGAGCCGTTGACGGTTCGGTATCACGACGTTGCGTTGCGGCAATACAAATTTCCAGACGCCATGAAGAGGCTGGACGATCTGGAAATCATCTTGGAGTTGATCGACCAAGACGGGATCGCCCGCGTTCTTGAAAAACACACGCTGGAAGCCGCCGTCCGGGCGCTCAAACTCGCGGCCCAAAGAAACAAGCTCCGGGACATCGATGATATCAGCGGCGAGCTGGATGAAGTTCTACGCAACAACGCCACGACGCTGGCGAACCACGTCGCGGAATCCATCAAGGCGTCGCTCCGTCAATCTCTTATTGAAGGGATCGCGGCCAATGAATCCCTCCAGCAACTGCAGGCCCGCGTTGAAGATCAAATTGATTCCTTCGCGTCCGTGAACGTGCGGCCCGTGATTGACGCGCAAGGAAACGTCATTCGAACCGGCCACAGCCGAAGCGTGTCGCGCTCATCAGCGGCAGAGGTGATCGCCCGGACGGAGGCCAACCGCGCCTACAACGAGGGCAATCTGGACGCTTTGGAGCAAGCGGGGATTGAGAAGGTGGTTTTTCTCTTATCCGCAGATGCCTGTCCGGAATGCCGGGCGGTATCGGAATCGATCCCTGGCGCCAAGATGGGCAAAACGCTCGGCATGGATGAGGCGCGGAGCCTTCTGCCGGTTCATCCCAACTGCCGGTGCACATTCATAAGCGAGGTGTAACAACATGGAATTAATGGATATTTCAAAAGCGAAGCAAGAGCAGGATATTGAGAAGGGAGTCCGCCAAGCGTTCGGGTCTTATGGCGGCAAGCGCGCGCTTGCGCACAAGATCGCGGCTTACATTCCCTATCACAAGACTTACGTTGAGCCATTCGCGGGCGGCGCGGCGGTACTATTCGCAAAAGACCCATCGCCGCAGGAGATTCTTAACGACCGCGATTCCGAGATTGCGTTCATGTATCGCTTTATCCGCGACCATACGCCAGAGGATCGAGCGGCGCTCGCCAAACGCAATTGGGTCATCAACAAGGAAACGCATGAGCGTCTGAAAAAGATGAAACCGGCGACCGATTCGGATCGTTTCTACAAGTCGTATTACCTCACCCGGTCATCCTACGGAAAAATGCGGGGCAGTTCGTTTAATCCGGCCAACGCGGGCGTCACGATTGATTTCGAAAACAACATCACACGCGCCCAACAGCGGATCAAAAACGTGGTCGTCCACAACAAAGACTATTCCGACGTGCTGAAAAAATACGACGGCGAGGACACATTTTTCTACATCGACCCGCCGTACCCAGGCACGTTCAACCTGTTTGATTTTGGCTTTGAGGAAGAGAAGTTCGTTAAGACATTGAAAACGCTCAAAGCCGACTGGATCGTTTCCTACACAGATCGCCCAGCCGCGTTTAGAGGGATGAATGTTTACCGCGTAAAGCGGCGCAATCAAATGCGGGGTCCCGGCGGCAATCAGGAGTGGGTCACGGAGTTGTTGGTCTCCAAGCGCCCGCTTGAGAAAAAACATCTATACATCGACAAGGAATTGGATGCCAAGCCGGAAGGGATGGAAGAAAGCGTTCCGCTTCTCTTCCCGCAATTCGACGAGCCGGACGACGTTGAAAAAATCCAAGGTGCGTTCAAAAGCCCCGGCGGCAAGTTCCGGCTGTGCAAGAAACTGGTGCCCATGATTCCAGAACACAAAACCTTCATCGAAGGTTTCTGCGGCGGGGCACAGGTGTTCTTCCACAAGAAGAGATCGGATGAGGAAATCTTGAACGACGTGAACCCCGATTTGATCTTCGCCTACCGGTTCATCAAGAGCATGGATGAGGATGATCAGAAATGGCTGGAGAAGCAGTTTTGGACGATCTCACGCGCCCATGTGAAAAAAGTGTTCAACCACGAACCGGCCTCGCCTCGCGAGCGGTTTTACCGGATCGCATATCTCAATAAATCCAATTACTGGGGGCGCACTGACCGCATCGAGGGCATGCGTCATGGCGACAAAGGCGAGGGATACGAGATTCAACTTGTTAAGAGGCTTCCTCAAATCAAAGAGCGGCTTCGCGGCGTGAAACTGGTCAACAAAGATTGGAAAGAAGTGATCAAGGAGTTTGATTCCAAAGACGCCTTCTTTTATCTCGACCCGCCGTATCCGCTTCACTGGCCGAAGGAAACCGGCAAGGTCGGATCCAAATTCTTCAAGGAAGAAGAGATGTTGCCGGTTCTCAAAAGCCTTAAAGGCCGGTTTCTGTTAAGTTACGAGCTGGAGAAGTTAAACCTCTTCAAAGGATTCAAAACGTATCGGGTGAAAACCCTGTGGACAGGCGCGAACCAGCTCGGGACTAGGAATAAGTTTGAGTTGCTGGTGGCGAATTACGAGGTAAAACCGGGGAAATTATATGTTGAGAATTTATAAGGCTCTGGTTTCATTCGATGTGACACGATTGATCACCTTCTGAATCGCATTTTCCCTAAATGTCAGAAATCCTTCGAAGTCATCTTTAAGCAACGGTGAATCAACGCTTGCAGGGAGAAGATGGGTTTTGAGCAGAGCGTCTGTCTCTTCTTGGCCATGTTCTTTTGCTATCTCAGTGAAATAATCAGACGGTGCTCTTTTACTGAGTCGTTGATTTGTGGTGCGGTCAATGTATGTGCGGTTCAAAATAGAATCGCGTAAGGCTGATGAGATATTCCGTTCGTTCAGATAAGCCTGCGGGAAAATATGATGATCGTCCACTGGATTCCTTTTGTCAGAGATCAGTTGGGGAGTGATTCTCCCGCGCTTATGGAAATCCAGGGCTCCATTTTGAAGGATAAGAGCCATTACTCCGCGATAGACCGCCCGCTGGCGAGGAGTCGTCTGACGTAGATTCCAATCAGCTTTGAAATCTCGGACTGATTCGGGAGCTTGGCCCCCGGACATCCACCGTGTTAGTTCGCCATAATCCTTTTCCGCCTGGCTGTTGGGGGCGTTTTCATATTTTTGGCCGAAAACGGAACACCAGAACCATCGCGTTATCTTCAACCGGTTTCCGCCAATTTGAGCGCCTTTGACGGATTTCTGATTCGCAAAAACCGAAGCCATCGGTATAACAATCGTGTTGTATGGCAAGAGACTCGAATCCAAAACGCCACAGTCGTCTCTCATGACGGTGAGCGCTTCTGATAGACCTCCAATTGCCTGATCCCAGCCGGCCTTCGCCTGTGCAACGGTCAAATTCAAAATCACGCCGCGCTTAATTGAGGGTGCTCTCGCTTTTCCATCTCGATCAACTCCCGGCTCCAGAAGAGCGATAGTTTGCAGAACGTAGTAAGGATCAATTTCAAAATCTTTGATAATGGGATTTTCATTCAGCGCGCGCTCCCATTTATCGCGAAGGTTGAAATCAGCGGGCCAGAAACGCGCGGTTAAAAGGTCAAAGACGCTCAGCTTAACACCGGTACGATTCAATGTTTCAAAAATCGTGCACACCGCCTCACCCGACGTGTCTTCGTTAAGCGTTACCATTGGGAATTCATAATCCTCCAATGGCTTGATCCAAGTTTTATGGAGCTGAGCGAGCCGCTCCTGAAGCGTGAGGATTGCATCCGTGGTTTTGGCTGAAATTCGCATGATCTGATTTTGCCAACTGCTAAACCCATCTTTGACGCCAAACAGTCGGGCCAATGGAAAAACCAGCGATGCCGCTTGCTGTTCTGTGGTTCCAAATTTCCTTTCTCCGTCCTTCATTTTTAGAAAGAAAACGGAATCTTCTAAATCTCCTTTTTGCTCCAGTTTTCCGAGATCAATGTAATACCGATGATCGCCTTGTCCGTAAAACGCTTGATAAAGAGAAGTGAGTCGTTGTTGTCCATCGAGGATCAAATAAGCTGGTTTGTGGGAGTTAATTTCCGGTGCCCCCGCGAACGCTCGCGGCCGGAAAAGAAGTTGGCTTCCATTTTTGATGCGAAGAAGTGTTCCGGCCGGGAAATTGCTGATGATTGATTCGATAAGTTCTTCTGTCGCGTAGGGGTCCCAAACAAAGTCTCTCTGGAAATCTGGAAGAGCCATGTCCCGGTTATGAATCATCTCGAGGAGAAAACTTAAATTCTCCAATGTCGGATATGAGTGTTTTGGGTCGCGTTCCTGCATTCTCTTTGACCTTTGTGGCTCCATAAAAACCGGACTGATTTAATGAATCGTTTCTGAATATCTAAGTCTAGTTCGTAAAGCGAATCTTAACCAGTTCGATGTTCATAATTTCGGCGGCGTAAACAGATTGAAAGTTGATGGACGGATGAAAGGTTCATGATCCAGAATATCGGCATGGACATGAAGCCAACCGTTTCGGATGAAGCCATGAGCGCGTTTTTGGCGCGGCTCGCTAGCGAACGATTTTTCGGAACGGTTGAAGTTGTTTTCGAGAGCGGACGTATCGTCCGCCTCAAGAAACATGAAACGTTGTTGGAAGCAAACGTGAAGGAATTTATCGAAGCGTAGCTTAGCGCGCTGTTGGGAAAACCAAGGCGCTGTTATCTGTGGGTCTTTCGGGACTCTCAGGCGACAGCGCCTTTTTTTATGCCCGGAGGGTCATGGAACAGGAAACGGCAATACTGGAAAAAATCTCATTCGATTTTCCGCTGGAGATCACCAAGCAGGCGGAAACCGAAGGCGAGTTCCATATTGTCGGTTACGCCGCCACCACTGATTTTGATCTCCAAGGCGACCTCATCACCGAAGAGGCGCTCCGCGCTTCCCAGCTTGACCTCGTCAAAAACTCCACCGTCCTCTTAAACCACGACATCAAAATTCCCATCGGGAAAGTCACGAAAGCCGAGTTCGACAAAAACGGACTCCTCATCGACGTCCTCATCTCAAAGACCGAACCCGACATCATCCAGAAGATCAAAGAGGGCGTCCTCAACAAATTTTCCATTCGAGGCCAAGTGTTGGAGCGTGAGAAGAAATACATGCCTGACTTGGACCGGGTGGTGAACGTCATCAAGCGCATGGCGCTCGTGGAAGTGTCGCTCGTGTCGGTTCCCGCCAACCCGGAAGCCCGCGCCATCGGTTGGTACGTCCAGAAAGCGCTTGATGAAATCGATTCCAAAAACACAGGAGGAGACCCCATGTCTCAAGAAGAAACCATTATTGAGGAAATCAAACCGGACGACGAAAAACCGGCTGACGCTCCAGCTCCGCAGGACAAACCGGCAGACGCGAAACCCGAAACCCCACCCCAAGATACTCCGGCACCGCAGGATCAAGCGCCGGAGAAGATTGCAAGCAAAGACGCTAAGGCGAAAAAAGACAAGGAAACAAAAAAGACCAACGGTCTTTCCCTTGAACCGGTGTTCATGATGCTCGAGCGCCTTATTTCGATGGGCGGTGAGATTGGACCGACCGCGATCCAGATCAAGGCCATGCTCAAGCAGGCCATCGGCGAACAATGGACACCACCCGCCGCATCCGCGATGCCGAAAACCGTCAGCAAAGAAGAGATGGCGGAAATGATTTCAAGCGAAGTGACGAAACAGATTGAGCCAATGCTCAAACAAATCCCGGCCATGCGAAAGGGATTGGTTGATCAGGAGCCGCAAGGCGACGAGCTCAAAAAAACATTTGAAGGTCTGCCGCCCCAGAAGAAGCTGAAAGTGGCGCTCGCCCTTCAGCAAGCCTAAGGAGGAGAGATAGCCATGACAAATGATTTGGAGCAGTTGAAAAAAGCGCTGAACATCGCGAACGCCGGAAACACCCTTCAACAGCCGTTGGTTGACCGGGTGCTTCAGGAATTAATCGAAGTCAACAATCCGCTTCGGCAAAACCTGCCGAGAAAACCCGGGTCCGGATCCGATTGGATCTTGAACCAGAGAACGGCGAGAGGCACTGGAGCCTTTGTGGATGACACGGAAGAGCCGACGGATACACAGTCCACCTACCTGCAGAAAAAGTTCACCTACAAGACCATCATTCAGCGTGGCAAAGCGACGCGGAAGTTGCAGGCGGTCGGAAAAACTCTACTCGACATCGAGGCGGAGGAAATTGAAAGCGCACTTCAAGTGGTTCGTGACACGGAAGAGAACGCGCTCATCAACGGTGATTCCGCTGTGAATCCTAAGCAGTTCGACGGGTTGAGAAAACTCACGCCCGCTGGACAGGTGCTTGTGGCGGGAGCCAACGGCGCGCCGCTCACGCTTGATCTCTTGGATTCGGCGATTGATTTGAATCGCGGCAATCCGAGCATGTTGATCATGTCGAAGAAGGCGAACCGGAAATTAAACGCGCTCCTTCAAGCCCAGCAACGGTTTGTGGACACGATGGAAGTCACCGGCGGATTCCGCGTTCAGGTTTACAACGGGATTCCGATCTTCCGAAGCATTTTTGTTTCGGATACGCAGACCCAAGGAACGTCCAATGCGGCCAGTGACATCTTCGTCCTCGACACGAGCGCCGTGTGGGTTGGCGAACTCACGCCACTGAAAATGGTTCGGCTCGCGCAGAAGTCATCTCAGTTCAGTGAGTTCGAGGTGTTCGAAGACCTGACGTTGGTGCTGGGCAACGACATCAAGGTTTCTCGTCTGGCCGGCGTCACCCTGTAACGGAGGCCGCGTGTTTCATCTTCGAAAGAAACGCCCTCCGTTCGGGACCGAGGATTCTCCCTTGTGGGAGCACGCTTACTCGGAAGAGGTCAAGGTTGTGGACGGCCTCTGCCATGTGGAGCAAGACACCACGCGGGATTACCTCCTTAAAAACGGTTACGAGGAAATGGAAACCGAAGAGGCGGAGTTGGCTCCAAGTCTCAACGGTTCCAACCATGTGGAGCCGGTTCCACGAGCGCCGAAGCCCAAACCAAAAAAGAAACGCGGGAGATGATGGAGCCAGTATGCCTGTATTTCCTCTTCCGCCTGTTCCGAACTTCAGAGTCACGCAAGGATCACCGGGATTCGTGAGGCTGAATTGGGCGGATTATCCTGTGACCGTGAAAGGCGGGCATCGGTTATTGGGATTTCGGGTTTACCGTTCTGAGAACAAGGATGAGCTGGGAGAGTTGATCGCCGATGAGGAAATGCTGGGCGCGAATGCGTTCCAGTTCGACGATACGGATCCGCAAGCTGGGCCTAATCGCTATTACGTCATCGTGGCGGTGGAAGAGGGTGGGTCTGGAGAAAGCCCGTTTGGCGACGCGCCTTATGGAAATCCCGACACGACGGGGTTTAGTTTCCCGCCCTTTAGTCAGCGTCCATTCGGATCGCCGCTTCGAGGATACGGACAAGCGCCCTTCGACATTGAAGCCTACGGGTTTTGAGGAAAATTTATGGCTGAGACATTCACAGACAAACTGAAGTTAACCAAACGCGACACCGGCGACCTTAATTGGGGTCAGGGACACAACGCCAATTTGGATCTGGTCGACGCGCACGCGCAGCAGGGATCGCTTCGGCCTCCAAGAACGCTTCTGGCCACGCTTGGATCCGGCGGCGTCGGAGCCGAACTGCTCGGCAACACCATTTATTTCTACAAGGTCACCGCGATCAACGCGGCTGGCGAAACCACCGAGAACAAAATCCCTTCGATTCTTGAAGCGCAGGTAAGCCAACCGGTGACGCCGCTTCCCGTCATTCTCCAATGGGAAACGGCGAAAGGCGCGACGGGGTACAGGATTTATAAGTCCACGCTCACGGGTCAGGAAAAATTCTTGGTTGAAGTGACCGGCGAGTCGACCGTCAATTACACCGACACCGGCAATGTGGCGACCAATAATTTGATTTCCGTTCCCGCCGAGAATACGGCTCGCACATCGGTCCGGAAGATCATCGCCGGATCAGGAATCTCCGTCACTCCTCCAGACGGAACTGGTGATGTGACGATCCAAGCGTCCGGCACGAGCGGTGTCGCCTCTATAAAAAAGACGGGCGAAGTCGGCGGACTGGCGGGGGACGTGGAGTTGGAGCAGGGTGTCGGAATGCAACTCACCCAAGACGGATTGAACAATCGGATCAAATTGGACAACTCTGGCGTAACGGGCTTGAGAAAACTGGGAGAGGTTGCCCCTCTTGTGGGAGACGTAAAAATGGAGGCGGGCGCAAACATCACTCTTACCCAGGACGCGCCGAACAACAAGATCACAATTGCCGCGGCCGGCGGTGGAGGCGGTCAAACTGTCGCCTCCGCCGTGTTAAGTCCCACCGGCGTTGCGGCGACCGACACATCCAATCTGACGACCACAATATCCAATGTTTCCGGGGCGGGCGGTGGAAAAATCATCTTAAGGGCCGGCGTCTTCGCGATCAACGACAAAATTGATTTACCCGCCAATATTGAACTCGAAGGTGAGGGACCGGCGACCATTCTCCGAGGCACCTCGCCCATGACGGGATTTTCAGGACGGTACGTCTTGATCGTTCCCAGCGGCGGAAAACTTTCTCGCTTAAAACTCGACATCTCCCAGATCACGGACACCGCTTTCATGCGTCAGGCCATGTGGCTATTGGGAAGCCCCGTTCGGTTGGTTGAAGTTGAAATTGAATGCGGAAACGTGGGATCAGGCATCGATATGGGTTCCGGTCCGATTTTTCTCGAGGCCTGCAGGATCAATTGCGGAACGGGCGGCCAGGCCTTCGTTACGGTGGGACAAGATATTCATGTTTCGGACAGTGACATAACCGCAATCCAACTCGCTAACAACAGCGGCGGCACCAAGCGGTTTCACAATTGCCGGCTGGCTTTGGGAAGCGTCTCTCTTAACTCCGTCGAGTTGATCAATTGCAGAATATCGGACCTGGACACATCGTCGAATCATCTCATCACCTTGGCTTCCGGAATCATCAGAGACTCTGTGATTACGACACACATCTTCAATTTCTCGAAAAACGCTCTTCTCATCACGGGACAGACCATCGCGGTAAACAACCGCCTGTCCACCACCAATCCAGGCATTTTTCAGACAACCATCAACATTCAGGGAAGCAAGAATACCGTTCACGGCAACTATGTTCATTCGAACATCAATTTGAACAGTGGTGCAGTGGACAACATCGTTAAGAACAATTTTTCGTCCGTAACTGACAGCAGCGGCCAGTCGAATACCATCGCCGACAATCGGACAGCGGTTTAATTTCGGAGGAATAATTTATGGCAATTCTTGAATCACTACTTTCACAGCAAGTTCTAGGGAACCTCGCGGCAGACATTCTCGCGCCCAAGCCGCCCATTCTCGGACTTATTCAGGCGCTTCAATTTGTCGATGGCCCGACGCCCAAAGGGAAAACGCGGATCACGTTGAACTGGACGGCTCCCACCCGCAACGAAATCATCGGTGGCGAGCTCCTTAAGAATCCCGACAACACGCCCGATTTGGCCGAAGGCACCAATGGCGCTGTTCATGAAATCCAATTTGATCCGATTGTGGCGGGGTCGTACACCGTTTATGAACGGACGGCCACGTCCGGCCTTCAGACCACTCTCTCCGCCAGCACAGTTCATGCTCAGCGCGTCATCAATGTGGTGACGCCGGTTCCCGTCGATATTGTGGCGGACGCGGTAATCGTGATCGAAGACGGCGTCACCGGCAAGGAAGAATACGCCGAAGTTAAATCCGTAAACACCGGCACCGGTGAGATTGTTCTTAAAAACGGCCTTTTCTTCACTCACGCTTCCGGATCCGTGGTGAAAGAGGTCACGTTTGTCTCGAAAACTGAAGCGACCGATTACAATATTGACCTGCCCACGGGCGTTATCACCGAACTCACTGGCGGGTTCACGACTGGTAACCGCATCGCGATCAAGTACGAAACCACCGTTCAAGATCTGGATCATTATGAGCTTTACCGGGTTCCTGGAAATGCCACAGTTTCGGTTCCAACCAAGACGAATGTCTTGGCGGCGTCTGGTGTTGTGACGGTGAACGACGTGATTCCGTCTGCATCGACATCCTTCCAAGATCAATCGCTTGTCGACACCGACAATGGAAAGGATTTCACCTATTACCTGTTCGCCGTCGACTCTCAAGGGAACGCCTCCAATCTTACAAGCGAGGTAATGACCGAGAACCTTCATCTGGTGTTCGTGGAATTGATTTCGTCGATCACGCAGAACCTTGCGACGGAAGTCTCGTCCAACAAGGTCGTGGTTTCTTGGGACGCCGTAATCGACCCAAACACCGACGGCTACAACATCTTCCGCTCGGTGGGAGCGGTGTTCAACGCGGGATCGGCCCTCAAAGTTAACTCGGCGCTGATTCCCAAGGGAACGGGACGAATCTCGTTTGATGACAGTGCGGGAAATCTCGTGAACCGAAGACCGGACAACGAAGTGCCCTTCCCTCAAAACGGCCAAACCTTCGCCTACAAATTGGAAACCGAGGATACCGTGACGTTGTGGTCGGACGGCACATCGAACGTCCCGACGGCGGATACCACCGCCTCGAAAACCACGGGCGTCGGAGACGGCTCGGGTGGGCGGTGAGCCTTTGTGGAACGGGAGCTGGCGGTTATCGACCACCGGAAGGATCATTCAATCCGCGATCACACGCCGAAGGTGTCCGTTTTCACGGATTCCGCAAATACACCGCTGACAACGGCGGCGGTTAAGCGCCACCGGTTCGTCCAGAACCTCAAGAACAACCATCAGAAATTAATCGAGGCGCTCACCTGCGTTGAACGCTTCGCCGTCGTCTGCGAATTGTCCGAGGAACGGTTGGTCGCGATTCGCAAGGCCAAGGACGAGGCGATGTTCGAGTTAGAGGTACGCTTTCAAGAAAAACTCAAAACCTACGACGGGCGCATTGAGGCGGATTCCAAATGACAATTCTCGTTTCTGTTTTATCCGCGCCCGTTACCGCAACCGCCACCTTTGCTTACACCAACGCAGATTTGGTCAGCGCTATCACCGACAGCGAGATATTGCCTCACGAAGTAAGACCCGAATGGATTCAAGAGGCGATGGAGGAGATTGACCGTCGAACCTCGATGTGTTTCAGACCAGTTAATTTTCAGGACAGAGTGGACGGGAACGCCCTAATCCGCGTGTTCACGCGTTGCTTCCCATTGCTGGAAGTGAGTCGTGTCGAAGTTGACGGAGCGGACCTGAATCCATCGAGCTACGTCGTCAACAAACGGACAGGGAGCATCACGTTTAAGGACGGCGTGTTCTCGGAAGGGTATCAGAACGTGGTGATCGAGGGCGTATCGGGCACCAACAAAGTCCCGCCTCTCATTGAAAAAATCGCCACGTTAATCGTCGGCAAAACCGCGCTCTCGGCGAAGAACGGAGCATTGGTTGATTCCGAAAGCATTGGTGATTTCTCGCAGAACCGGAGCTTTAAGAAACTGAACGACGAGTTGGATCGCGCCTGGGAAGCCTGGGGAACCCGGGCTGGAATTGATTTCGCGTCGTGAGCCAAGAATTACCGGATCGGCTGCTCAAAGACCGGATCACGATCAAAAGGCCGGTTCAAAGTTTCGTCGCCGGAACCAAGAAGCCGGTATTTGAACATCAAGTGATCGCGACAAATGTGAGAGCGCGGTTCAATCCCGCCAGTACGGCGCTCGACCGAAATGTGTTGGGGCAGACGCCCAAACGAGGAGCAAGGCTCTTCGTGAACATTGACGATCTGCCACCGGACGGACTCAAGGAGAATTTCGAAGTGGTGAATGAAGCGACCGGAGAAGGATATGTGGTGACGGAATCCAAGAATTATTTCGGTCATCACTTGGAAGCGGCGCTTGCGGAGACGAAATAATGATCCGGGTTACGGTCAAAGGGAGCGAGGAAGTTTTGAAAATCATGGAGCTGATTCCAAACCGCATGAAACTGGCGTTTCTGAAAGGCATGAGGGACACCGCCATCATCATTCAGAGTCTGGCGAAACGGAACGCGCCGGTCTGGCGAGGACTCCTTCGAGCCTCGATTGTCCAGTCTGTGGCGGTTGAAGGCGACCGCTTCATCGGCACCGTGGGATCCGCCCTTCCCTACGCCAAGGTGATGGAGTTCGGTCGCGAGCAGGGATGGCGGCCTAATCTCGACGCGCTCAAAGTATGGGCGCGTAGGCGCTTGGGCGATGAACACGCGGCATACGGTGTTGGCGAGTCAATCCGAAAACGTGGATTCAGAGCGCAACCGTATCTCACTCCGGCACTCGAAGAAGCGGGACCACGGGCGCAACTTATTTTCACAGGACGGATTCTTGAAGCGATTGCCGAGGCGGGCGGCTGATGTCGGCTCCGAGACTTCACGAGACGATCATCGCCGACCGGATCATCGATCTCATCAACAGCCTTTCTGCCGATTTAAATTTGAAAGTCATCACGCTTGGGGCATTGGAGTTCTTTCCGGCATTGGAACAGTTGAGTGACAACGTCCCGGCGGTGTTTGTGAAGCCGTCGCCTTCGACGAATTTGGAGCGGATCACGACGGGACAGACGTACCGGATCATCTACAACTTCCGGATCGTGTTCGTGAGCATATTCGCCCCGAACGAAGAGATCATTCGTGAGAAGACGGTCCGGACCCAAATGATCGCGGAGCTGTTGATCGACAACGTGGACTTGGGCGCTCTTTCACTGCCGAATGGTCAGGTTTTATTCAGCAGTTTGAAGTCGATTGAGTGGGAGCCGCCGGAAGATAACTTGGTGGCGTCCGTGAACGCCGATATGACGGCGGCGGCTTTGGTGTTCACCGTCGAGACAAGCAGTCGCAAATAAATTTGAGGAGGATCTAAACCATGCCATTTGCAACAGAGAGAAAGAGTTTTGGATTTAAGAAAGAAGCGAGCCGAGGCGTCGCGGAAGCCTCGCCCGCGAAATTTCTGGCCGTGGGAGCGGACAGCGAGCTGAATTATTCAACGGTTCTCATACCCGATGATCGGATCCGAGGATTCAAAGACCGGTTCCCATCCGCGCCGGGGATCAAGGAAGGAACGGGAACCCTCGCCACCATAGATGCCGAAGCCTCCACGATGGGCGACCTCTTGTTCGGATGTTTGGGATCGGTAGCGACGGCTCAACCCGACGCGCCCAATTCCCCGACGGTGTACCGCCACACGTTCTCTCGGCTGAATGGAATTCAAATGCCTTCCTTCACGTTCTTTGTGGATCGTGGTTTGTCGAAGAAGCGGTATCCGCTGACGGTCATCAAGAAATTGGCGTTGTCCGGAGCGGTCGATGGAAAAGCGTTGGTCAACGCCGACCTCCTGTTCAAAACTGAGGAGACGTCCTCTCCATTCACCCCGGACTACGGCCCTCCGAAACCCCTGATGTTTTTTCAGACCGACTTCAAGATTGACGGCGTGTCGGACGTGAACGTGAAAAGCTGGACGCTCAACATCGACAACGCCTCGGTCGCGCAGCGGACGCTCAATCAATCGCGGGACGTCAAAGATATTGTTTCGCCCGGTCGGTTTATCATCGACGGCGGGTTCGAGATTTATTTTGAGTCAGAAACGCAGAGGCAGAAATTCTTGGACGCGAGTTTGGCCGCGCTGAACATCATCTTGACCGGCGACATTATCGAGGACGCCTTCAAAAACCAACTCGAATTCGTGATCCCAGAGGCCCGCTACACCGCCTTTCCGTTTGGCAACTTGGACGACCTGCTGGGAGCCGCGGTTACCTTTGAAGCCCAATACAACATCGCGGCCGGCTACAGCCTTCAGGCCATGCTGACGAACGCGGTTCCTTCCTATTAATAGGAGCGACATGGATCCGATTTCCGTCGAAGAACTGAAAAACAGGTTGAAAAAAGAAAGGACGGTTCGCGTTTGCGATCTGAATTTCCGAATACGCCGGTCTCCGCTTCTTCTTTTGGCCGATGAGAACGAAGATCTGTGGGCTTTGGCCCGGCGGGATAAAGAAGCCTTGTCCGGGCGCATCAAAGATTTGATCGCGAACCCCACATTGCCACGCATGAAACGGGTTCTTCTCGCTGGCGTCGTTTCCCCGAAGCTGGCGCATCAAGATGACGAGAATACCGTGTGCGTCGATTATCTACTCGCGCATCATGAGTTGGCCGCCGGCCTCTTCATCGAAATACTCAACTTTTCATTCGAGCCGTCGGATGTAGCGAAGGAGGGCTAGTCTCATGCCCGGCCTTCAAATTCAGTTCGAGGCCATCGACGAAGCCTCGCCAACCATCCAAAAACTTTCCCAGATGATGGTGGATGCGGCGAAAAACTCCGACCGCTTCGCCAAGGAAATCTTCGACTCCTCCAACCGGATCGACACGGGACTCAAGAAGATATCCGCCGGCGGGAAAGAAACCAAGCAGTCCCTCGAATCGGTGAAGAGTGCGACCAGCCAGTTGGCCGCAAGCCTGGTTAGCATTGCCTCCGTCGCGGGCCTGACCGCGTTCTTTAAATCCTCCGCCGAAGGGGCGCTTGAAGAAGAGGAGGCGTTAAGAAGGCTCGCTTTCGCTGTCGACGCCACCGGCGGCTCCTTCAAACAATCCAAAGAGGCCATCCTCGACTTCGTCAATCAACAGCAATCGTTCACGCAATTCTCCGACTCGCAAACGCTAGAGGCCATGGGCCGGCTGGTTCGGATCACGGGTGATGTTGGGCAGGCGATGCAGGCGACGCGGCTCGCATTTGGGCTCGCCTCCGCTTCCGGCAAGGACCTCGGTTCCGTGCTTGATCTCTTGAGTCCGATCCTTCAGGGAGACGCCTCGCGGTTGCGCGCATTGAAAAACGAGTTCGGCGCTTTCATTGGAAGCGCCAACACCGCGCAAGACGTTGTGGATGTGTTGTCGCGCCGGTTTCTGGGAGCTGCGGAAGCGCAAGAAGGTTACGCGAAGCAATTGGCTATTTCGCGGAACGTGCTTGGGGACTTTAAAGACACAGTCGGGGCTGGGGTTCTTCCGGCGTTTAATTTTCTGCTTGGCGCTCTCACCAAAGTCACCCAGTTCTTTGAAATTCTGGGAGTTGTAATCGCCAATTGGGCGGCTCACGCGAGGCTCAACGTCAAAGATTTCGCCGAATTCATCAAGGAAGTGTTCACGCTTAATTTTGATGGAGCGCAAGAGCGGCACAAACGGTTTGCTGCCGAGTTCGCCGCCATTGAAGAAACCTCCGCCGAGCAAGCCGCCGAGATCGACAAACGATATTCGAAAGAACGCCAGTTGATCGCGCAAGACGAGCAACGAATCAAAACCAGCATCACACAGAAGTCTGTCGAAGAGTCCCGCAAAGAGGCCGAAGAAAAGAAGAAAGCCGCGCAAGATGCTCATGACACGCTCACCCGTTTGGATTCGGAACGACTTGAACTCGAAGGCGAAAAACTTGAGTCCAAACTCGAAATGATCGAGTTGGAGAAGGAACAGCGGCTCCGTCAGTTGGATGAAATCGCGGCCAAAGGGATTTTGACGGAAGAGGCGCTCACTCAAGCGCGGATCAACGCAGTCGAGATCGCGAAACTCAAATCCAAAGAAGCTCGCGAATCTTTGGACGAGGATATGAAGGCACTTGAAGAGGGCGCAAAGTCCGTGGCCAGCACCTTCGCCAATTCTGTAGGCGACGCGATGGCAGACGTGATTCTCGAAGGCAAGAACATGCAGGCGGTGTTCCACTCCGTTTTTAAATCCGTCCTTCGAACCGCTATTGAAACCTTCACGCGCATTGCTATCGAGGCAGCCATCTTGCGCGGATCCACCGGTGGCCTTGGCGTGCTTGGCGGCATCTTCGCCGTGGGCGCGATTGGCGGGGGCGCATTTAAGGGTATCAAGCTCGCGGAAGGCGGCATTGTCCGCAGGCCGACATTCGCCCAAGTGGGAGAGGCGGGACCAGAGGCGGTGATCCCTTTAGACCGGCTCGGCAATTTTGGCGGGAGCGTAAACGTCACGGTTACGCAGAACAACACGATCAACATCCAAGGCGCGAGCGATGAGCAAGTGAGAACGCTCATGCGTCGTATCTCCGAGGCCACGCGGTCCGGCGCCGCCGAGGGCGCGGAGCTGGTCAAATCCATCCTCTCCAAACAAGACCGGTTTGCGCGCGAGGCGGTATGAAGTCCGTATCCGACGAATACAAAGCCATTCAACAATCGAGCCTCATCCATCCCGTTCGAAGGGTCGAACTATTCCGGCGGCTTGCGACGGGGTTTGGGTGGGAAGTGGTTCCCATCGACATCACCACGGAAGTGGTGCGGTTGGACCGGCTTTCTTGGAAGCTGGACACCGACGCGCTGAACGAATTTAAAGCGTCGAACATTCGGATTGAAGTCGACAACTCCGACCGCCAATGGGACGGGATGTCGTCCCGATTTTCTGGATTTATTCTGTATCGCTCGCGAATCCGCATCACGTTGGGCATGACCGTAAACGATCTCGAAGAATCCTTTACCGCGTTTACAGGGGTTATCGAAGATGTAAGCGAGGACTCCTCGTCCCCGACGGTTCAGCTCGATGTCGAAAGTTTGGACGCTTTGCTCCGGACGCAGTCCGGTGAGGCGGCGGGCATCTTGGTCACGAATGAATTGCTGGGCATCGGCGATGGCGTCGTGTCGGAATTTTTAACCGCCCAATTCCCCGTCGGAGCCATCAAGGAGATTCGAGTGGGCGGCGAGGCGCTCCGGCCGGGGCTTCGCTACTCTCTTTCCAACCTCAATGATCCGCTCCAGCGGGGCAAGGTGACATTCATCTCGACTCAACCGGGGCCCGGGCAAGAGGTGAGGGCCGATTATGTTGTCTGGAAAAAAGATCAGGAAATTCACCAGGTGGTGAACGATCTCCTCGCCACCGTTCCCCAAGTGCCGGTCAGCGTCGTCGAGCCTGTGGTGTTCGACCCTCCGGTTGAGCGCGAAATCCTTCACACACTTCAAGGTGACTTCAACCTCTACGACTTGCGGCAAGCAAAAGTGGCGTCGGAGGAGGCCCCGCCTCAGAATGACGGACTCCTCAGCATCGACGCCTTCGACACCAAATCCAAATGGCAAGCGGCATCCGCCGCCAATTTAAATTTCGACCGCGTATCAAACGCCATCACGCCGAAATGGACGTCGCAATACGAGGGACTTTTTCTTCCAGAGGAAGAGAAGGAAAAGGCGGAGGGCATACTCACCGATCCTTGGCTGGAAGATTTGAACGACGGAGCGGGCGTGACGCGCTCTGTGGCCAACGGCATTCTCTCAGTAATCGCACCGACGAGCTTTTACCGCATCGAGAATCTCAAGGAAGATGGCAGCGGACTTTCACGGTGCGTCTCTGTTCGGATCAAGGTGACTCAGATCAACGGCCAAATTGAGATCGGTTCGTATGCGCTATCGAACTCCAAAGGGGCGCAGATCCTCATCCAAAGCGCCAACCAAGTCAGGGTGCAATCCGGCGGAACTACGTTTGGACCGTATGCCGCCGATTTCACGAATTTCCGATACCTCCGTCTGCAAATGAATATGTCGACGAACACATGGCAATTGTTTGTCGATGGCGTATCGACGGCATCAGGCGCATTGGGAACCGCGCCCGCCGGGGCTTCGGTTGGCGTGTATCTCCATGCTCTCGCCTTCACCCAAACCAATTTTCAATTGGATTATCTCCGGTACAACGGCTCAACGGCGGCGTTGCCCATCGGCACTTGGGAAAAGGTCATCGATTACGGTGTCCATCTCGCCGGGCTCACGAGCTTCTCGCTGATAACTACGCTGGGCGCGTTCTTCTCTGAGATTCAAGGCGTGGTTTCCGCCTTCCAGTATTTCTTTTCGTGGAGCGCTGACGGTATCGGTTACACGTCTGAGCAATCGATCAGTAATGGTGGTGACATTGGCACCTTCACCAACGTAACTTTTCCGCGCTACATCAAATTCAAAATCTTAATCACCGCTACGGAAGATGCCGATTTGGTCGCGGTGAAGAGGTTGTTCCTTCCGGCTTTGGCCGCTTCAAACGTGATCGACGCCGGATCCGGCATGGTCTCCTGGGACACATGGAAGGGCACGTTCGTCTCCAATGATGGACAGATTCAACGGTTCACGGCGGCGGTCGCCGCCTCGCCGTCGGGATTCAGTTATTACCAGTCGCTCGGCCCCGGAGACTCCATCCAGACCGACGAATATGCTTTCACAAATTTCGCCGTCCGCACCGAAAAGCTCATCTTCATCACGTTGTTCAACACGGCGGGAGCGAACGCTCCTATCCAGAGAGAGAGTCTCATTAATTTCAAGACGCGAAGCGTCCTTGTGTCGATGGCGAATTTCGGGACGCAATCGGTTCTGGAAGTGATCAAAGAACTCGCCAAGATCGCCGATTATGAAATCGGCTTGGAAGGCAACGGCGCGTTCTTTTTTCGAAACAAGACTGTCCCCGCGACGCCCGTTCTCGTTCTGGACGACACCAACGTGGAGAAGGTGGCGAACGCCACCCCGGGGTGGGACAGGGTCTACAACAAGATTCGTGGCGCCTTCGGCTCCTTCGTCAAGGAAGTGGATTCAACAACCGAGGCCGAACCCTCTCCAACAAGCATTGAGCGATTCGGTTTGAGATCGCTTTCTGTCGGCGGCGGAAACCTTGTGCTTCAAACCGACGCGGATTTGGCCACGGTCATGGCGAAGCGTTATTTCGAGCGTTACCACCTGCCCAAGCGACGAACAACGCTCACCGCGCGGTTCATGCCGGAGATGGAGTTGGGTGACCGCGTAACTCTGAGTATCTCCGCGCCGCGGCCCATCGGCGAGGTTTTTGACGCCCGCATCGTGGGAATCGCTCATTCGCTCATGGACATGAGAACAGAATTCGATTTGGTGGAAGTCTGATGCCGAAATTAACCTTTGACACCAAAGCGGAATGGGATCAGGCGGTAGAAAACGTCGGCATCGATACCGACGACACGGGATGTGTTCTTTCGTCCGGCGCGACGCCATTGGTTTTGGCGGACGATTTCAACGATGGATCGCGGGATCCGCTTTGGAAAGGGCACATCACCAATTCCCTGATTGCCGCGTTTGATCCGCCGGGACCGTCCGATGAGCCGCTCGGAGTGACCAATCTGCGAACCAAGCTCGCGCAGTCGTTCACCCTGCCGATACCTATTCAGCTAAGCGAAATTCAGCTCAAACTCGAAGAATTCGTCATAACAACGATTTCACCGGATTTAATTGTCGAGATCCGGGACGACGATAGCGGTAAGCCCTCCGGAAATGTCTTGGCCTCCCGCACGATTCCCTACGCAAGCTTGACGCCGATCAACGGGTGGACGGTGTTTGATTTTCCTGACCTCCCGTCGCTCCCGTCCGGCCAAAAGCTGTGGATTGTCTTCACCACCAATCCCATCGGATCCTCCGGCGAACACATCAATTGGCTCTACGACCTGTCGCAGGATCTGGCCGGCCAGAACCTGATGTTCCTCAACGGAAGCACGGGGCAATGGAACACTCAATTTGTGCCGACGCATGATTTTTATTTCCGAATCAGTCGGGCCATAGACCTGAATCCAAAGCCGACGGAAGGCGGAGGATTCTTAAGTTTCGAATATCAGAATACCAGCGGATCCGGCGAGCATATCCACATGATCCGAGACGTGGCGCAGGGCGATTGGGAAATGGAAACGCGATTCCGATTGCGAAGGCTGGCGCCCATATTTAACTCTGGCCAGTTTGTGATCGGAATTTTGCAAGGGACACGAAATGTCCTTGATGGCGCTTCGCGCACAGCAAAACTTCTGCACGAGTTCCGGTTCAATACGCAGAACAATTTCAATGTGAGTTACGACGCCCGCATGGTGGATGGAAGCGGAACGATTCACGCTTCCGGTTCAGGATCATGGCCGAACATTAATGTTCAAAACGGGTTTCTCGCCAACGACACTCATATTTTCAATCTCAAAGTGACGCGTGTAGGTGGCGGACTTAAATATCTGCTTTACCACTCCGACAACCCGTCGAACATTTTGCTGGAGACAAGCGTTTCGCCTAACGTCAGAAATCTTGGCGGTGACATATTCTTTGATATCGGTTCGACATCCCTGTTCAACTCTTCATTCGGCGTGGCCTTCGATCTTGATTACTTGAACCTCAACTCGCCGCCAGTGGAACTCCCGACAGGATTTCTCCGGTTGCGGCACAGCTTCGGTGTGAACACCAAACTGGAAAACTTTGAATTCCGGCGGCAGATTCCTGTGGTTGGCGACAAGGTGGAACTGCAATTCCGTTCCGGCAACACCATCGCGGAATTGGAGGCGGCCGCGTTTGATTCCATTGTGCCGACCCAGCCGGGGTCGTTCGACCCTGGCAATACACAAAACCTTTACGAGAAGGCCATCCTCAGCATTCCGATGGCCAAGTTTTTCGAGACGAAAGTCTCGCTCACCAAAGCGTCGCCGTCGCCCATCTTGGAATTGTACGCGCTGGAATTTACGCCGGAGTCAACGCCCGCACCAGCGCCGGAAGAGACGAAACCCATTCTCACTTATCGGCGGGTCATTGATTCCAATACAGACTGGGGCCGCGCCGTTGAGAAATCATCATCCATCGCCATCGTGAACGGCATGGCGACGCTCTCTCCGGTGTTCCAAGACCTGTTCGATGCGTTTGTTATTGGATCCGATTGGACGGTCTATCAGCGAAACGCCAACGTGTTTTCGTCATTGGGATTCTTGCGGATGAACATCTTGGGCGGCGACGCTGACGCGATTTTGGTCAAAACCGCTCCCATTCCCGCCGCCTTCAACGCCACGGTGCGGTGGAAGCTGGAAGATTTGTCCGCCATGCAGAACGGGACGACCTTCAACATTTTCTCGGTTTTTAACGGCCCCATGTTGCCGACTCCCAACGACATCCGTGTCGGTGGACTTGGCACGTCAACCACGCATCACACCATCATCATCCGGAGAGTCAAAGGCGGGGATGGATCCCATCGATTTGGAATCGTCGCCTGTCGATCCGACGGTGTTTTCGTGGGGTGGAACCAGACCACTCAAACGTGGGTGCCGGGAGCCGGCGATCAAGTAATTCCCGCTGGTAAGGAAGCGACTTTGTGGACGTTTGAGGTCTCCGTTGTTGGCGGCGTGTTAACCATCAAGGCGAAGGATGATCAGTCGGTCGTTCGGTTTGATACCAGCATCCAGCCACTGAATATCAAGATCAATGACAACCAAAGGTGGATGGTGATGGGCGATAGCGATTTGTCCGACATGCCCTCCGGCACTACGCAACTGTTCGATTCCGTTGAGACGGATATCCCAACAAGCGGAGCGTCCAGCGGGTTCATTCGGTTCCGTGATTCGTTGGGAGCGAGAGCGCGTCTGGGAGCGGTCAAGGTCGTCCCATCCACGCTCATTCAATCCGATCCCGCGCCCATCAGCATTAAAGCGCGGTCTGCCGATTCGGTGGATGATCTCATCAATGCCTCGTTCAAAGATTCCGGTCAATTTGTTCCCAGCGTTTTCGGGAACGAACTTAATTTGGATGTCCCGCCCGGCGCTTTCGTTGAGGTTGAGCTGAGTCTTTTTTCTCAATCGCCGGGACCGGAAATCCAATTCCTGTCGTGGGAGATTGAGCCTCTCATCGACGACACGCCGCTGATCTTGTCGTTGGATGCCATCACGCCGGACGCGGTGGCGGTGTCCTCTTCCGTTGGCGCGGCGCAACCGGAGAACCAATCCACTGTTCCGAATGTCAAAGACGGCGATCCCAATACGCAATGGGTTTCAACAACGGGCTTGGAGGGCTTCGGAATTTCGTGGTCGCTCACTTTGGGATTCAAAAAGGGCACCGTTTTCTTTGAGGAGATCATCGATACCATTATTTTCCGAAACACCAATTTTAAGAAAGTAACCATCACGCTCACGGAGTTGAACTCGAATAATCCGGAAACCGTGTTCTCTGGAGAGTTGTTGACGACCGACGTCATCATCACATTCCCGCCGAAATTAACCGCCCAGATCATTATCGCGATTGAGACGAGCCAATCTCCAAACGAGGTGAAAACGCTTGGAGAGATTTACGCGGGAAGGCTCTTTGTCGCGTTGCCGAACTTCACTCGTTATGAGCCGAAGCGCGAACTGGTGGAGTCCGGAACGATCCGAACCTTGGGCGGCAAGATCGTGGCGTTCCGAGGGCGCGACAAATACATGAGCCGCTGGACGGTGGAGCTGGTTTCAAAGGGTCTAAAGGACATTCTGGAAGAAACATTCAAAGAGAACGCCTTGGTCACATTTTGGCCAGAGCCGAAATTTCGAACGCGTGACATCTTCGATGTCGCTTGGAACCTGGAAGAGATTCCGTTTCCGTACACCGATTTATTCAAAACCGCCGGTCACACCATAGAAGCGGAGATGTCAGAGGTATAGGGACGGTCGTCCCAAGGAGGAATCAACAATGGCAAACCAAGACGCTTTGAGAGACGGAAACAGAACGCCGACGCTTCTCTTCGAGCAAACCAATGAGATTCGGCGCGTGTCGGAGGTGAATCCGCTACCAGTTGCTGTGGTAGGAACGAATTTTGGGCTCACCACCGCCACGCTGGAAAAAGTAGGCCCCGGAACGGTCACGCTGATTACTCCCGCCGCAGGCAAGAAAGTGGCGGTGCGCGGCGCAATGATCACGCTTGAGTCCGCCACCGGCGCTGAAGTTGACATTCGCTTCGCCACGACGAACAAGTTAATCCACAAGGTTTATCGGGGTGATCAAACCGGCGGATACGTCGAACTGAATCTCGAAGGCAATGTGAATGAGCTGGTAAACGCGGTGGTGGTCGGTATATCGGCGGGGCAGAAAGTGTTTTTTCTCGTCAACTATCAGGAGAAATAGCATGGAAAAAGAAACCGAACTCCACGATTATTCGCTTTACCTCGCCGCCGATCAAAAACTCGACAAGTTAAAAGATCAAGTGAGCGAGCTATTTCAGAAGGATCACGCCAACAAAGAGCGCATCGATCATTTGGATGAGAGATTGAACCTCGGCGTCGCACAGACAGGACGTGAGAACTCCGCCAAGATCATGGAGATGGCGGTGAAGTTAAACGACCTTCAACACGCGCTGACCGCCGAGAAATCCACGGTTGTGCATCTCGAAAAAGTGTTGGGCCGGATCATGGCGGGAATTTTCTGGGTGAGCTTCACCGGCGTGATGGGCGGGCTTCTCGTGCTGGCGTATCAGATCATCAAAGTCCGATTGATCGGCGGATAAGGCGATGGCGCTCGACCTCAAAATTCCAGTCAAGAACGCCCGAAAATGGAAGGGCATCTGCTGGCATCACTCGGCATCACCCGACAAGGTAACGCGGGAGTGGGCATCCATCGTGAAGTACCACACCAGCTACCGGATCGATTTCAACATCGTCAACAAAGAGGAGTTCGAACGCCGGTTGGCTTTGCATCAAGGCAAAGTGTTCCAGAAGCCTTGGAACGCGGTTGGTTACCACGCGGGGACGGAACTCGTCGACGGCAAGCCGGTGTTCTCGTGGGGCCGCTCTCTATCCATGACCGGCGCTCACGCGGGCGTGGCCGGCGTTTCAAATAAATTCAACGAGGATTTTATCGGGATCTGTTGCATTGGAAACTACGACGCCATATCGCCAGATCCCGCCCTGTGGAATTTCAATTTGGAAGTGACCCGCGCTTTTATGAAGGCGTTCAACATCCCCAAAGAGCAAGTGATCGGCCACCGAGAAGTTTTTGACCGATTAAAAATTCCAAGACAAAAGTCGTGCCCTGGAAATTCATGGAATCTCCAGATTTTCCGAGCCGAATTATAGAGGAGGACACATCAAATGGAACCAGCAAGCATGATCGCAATTATCACCGCCGCCATACCGTTCGTCACGGCGGCCGCGAAGAGAATACTCAAGACGGACACATGGGGAGAGCGTAAGCGCGGGTGGAACGCCTTGTTGCCGATTTTGATCGGCGTTGTTTCGGCGGGTGTATATGCCCATTCTCAAGGAAGCGATTGGGTCACGTCACTCGCGATTGGCCTTGGATCGGGCGGAGTCGCCTCGAGCGCACGTGACATCGATAAGAACCTTATTCATTTGGCACGTGCAATTTTAGAATCCATGAAGAAAACAAAGCCCGTTTCTTAATTGTCGTTGTTGGCGATGGTTTTTGGAGGTATACTTAGCTTCTAATGGCTAAGAAAGGGCTTTTCATTTTTATATTGAGCATTGTGACCCTGGGAACCACTGGATCAGCGTGGAGCCAAGCGCAGTGTTTGAAGATGATGTCTGCCCCTAACCCCTCTTGTTGCTGCCCGACCGAAAAAGGTTTAGAAGACTGCTGTCCGATTCCGACGGAAAAGACAGATTGTCCGATGTTGTCTCAAGCCGCACATCCCGCAATTGCCGACGTTCCATTCAAATTCGCGGCTCATTTTGATTTGGTGTCTGTCGGTACGCTTGTTGTTGACGACGTAAAGCCTTATCTAATTTTTAGTGACGTTGATCCTTCGATTCAGTCTGTGCGTACAGACCTTCTTAGGCGTTCCATCCCGCAGTTTCGCGCTCCTCCCGCAACACCTGTCGCTGCTTAATTAAGCAGCATTTTCGTCCCCAATAAGAAAATCAATAAAGGCCGTTTTCTGTATGGCCACAGGTGTGTTATGAAAAAAAATTATTTGTGTTATTTATTCTTTCTATTAATTTCGTTCATTTCTATCGGTTATTCCCAAGAGCCGAAATCAAATGAGCCGATCTCGCTAGAAGATGTCCTATTGATGGCGCGAGAGAGAAATCCGGACATCACATCCAGTATGCAGGGGTGGGAAGCTATGAAAGCTGGAATTAGCCCTGCAAAAACCTGGCCAGACCCAACCTTTTCCTATGTTGACGAAAAAATACCGAGCGGTATGGAAGGTGTTGAGCCGGAAACCATGAAACAATATCGAGTCGAGCAAATGATCCCATTTCCTGGGAAGCTCTCCACCGACTCAAAAATGAAATATCACGAAGCCCGTATAGCGGAGTCAAAATATCGCGACAAAATTCTTGAGGTTTATCGTGATGTGCGAGCGCGGTATTACCAGCTTTACCTCACCGACCGTTCCATTGAACTGGCGCGTCAAAGCGTTGAACTCATGAAAAATATCTTACGAACAGCTCAAGCGCGACTGAGTTCAGGCCAGTCCACTTCGGCCGATGTGTTTATGGCTCAAACAGAACTGCGAAAGATGGAAAACATGTTATTTGAGCAGGAACAGCAAAAGACCTTAATCCAAATCGAGCTAAATACACTTTTGAATCAACCTACAGAGACTGCGTGGGGTAAAACAAAAGCTCCGGAGGTGGTTGATATTCCTGTTTCACTCGTAGACCTACAAGCGCTGTCTGAAACATCAAGCCCTATGGTTGCTGTGGCAATGCATGAAGTTGATCACAGCCACGCCATGAAAAAACGCAGCCGCTTGGGATACGCTCCCGACTTTGGGGTGATGTATGAGCGGCAAACAATGGCTGAAGGCCCCGCGGGCCGAGAGGTGGGCGTATCTGTAACTTTCCCTTTGTGGTTCTCACGCCCGCGTGGCGAAATTCGCGCCGCCACAGCACATTCCTTGGAAGCTGAATCTGCATCTCAAGGAATGCGAAACATGGTTCGCAAAATGGTTCATATGGAGTTCACCGAAACCAATACCTATTTGCGCTTGACTCGGAGTTATGTCCAGGGTCTTTTGCCCGCAGCGCGCGGGACGTTGGACGTGACGCGTGAACATTACGTGAGTGGGCGTGGTGATTTCATTCGTTTCTTGGAAGCTTTCCGCGCGTGGATAACCGCAAATATCGAATATGAAAATCAGCTTTTCCATTATGGAGAACACTGGAGCGAACTTGAGCGATGGGTTGGAATTGACCTGTTACGAGCAAAAGAAGCGCTTCATAAAAAAGAATTGGAGGCGCCCAATGAACATTAAAAAAATCGGGACTTATTTGTTTTTTGCCCTTTTGCTCTTAGGGGTGATTGGCTGGACAGTTGGATGCCGCAAAGCCGAGAAAGATCATGCCGCAGCCGATGGTACTCGCCAGCAATATTACTGCCCAATGCACCCGCAGATTGTTTCTGATAAGCCCGGCGATTGTCCCATCTGCAATATGCGGCTTGTTCCGACGGAGAAAGAAGCTGAGATCCCAATGGAATCCAAAGAAAAAAAGATTCTCTTTTATCGGCATCCAATGAATCCAGAAGTAACGTCCCCTGTGCCAGCGAAAGATGATATGGGCATGGATTACGTTCCTGTTTATGAGGGTGAAGAACAGGGCGATGTAACGATTCCCGGGCAAGCGAATGTGAAGATTGCTATGTCTCAACAACAGTTGATCGGAGTGGAAATCTCGGTGCTCGAGAAAAAGCCGATCATCGCGACCATCCAAGCTTCTGCGCGTGTGGCTTATGACCCCAATCTTTATAGCGCCATCGTTGAATATCAGCAGACGCTCGCGAATCTTCCATCCTCGACAGCTAACGGAACGTCTCCCTATCAAACGGAAAGCGAGAGGACAGTGCGAGCCGCAAAACTTCGCTTGCGCCAGATGGGCCTTTCAGAAGCCCAAATCGAAAAAGTGAGTCAGCCGGACTATGACCCATCAAATTTATTGGTTACCAAGGCCGGAGAGTCGGTTTGGGTTTATGCCGACGTGTATGAGTACGAAGCGTCTTCTGTAAAGATTGGTCAGGCCGTGGAATTAACGGGACCTTCGCTTGAAGGTCGCGTCTTAAAAGGGACCGTTAAGTCGGTTGATACGGTTCTGAATCCAGAAACACGTACATTACGAGCCCGCGTTGAAGTGCTGAACGCTGGTGGAATCTTAAAACCCGAAATGTACGTTACCGCCCATCTTAAAACCGAGCAGGGGCGTTTCCTTGCTGTCCCCAAGAGCGCCATTATGCCGACGGGTACTCGTCAGTTGGCTTTTGTCGAGAAAACTCCCGGTCAATTTGAACCTCGCGAGGTGCAATTGGGCAAACAGGGCGACGATTATTTCCAAGTGTTGGCGGGTCTCAAGGAAGGAGACAGAGTTGTGACATCGGCCAATTTCTTGATCGATTCCGAATCGAAAATCAAGGCGGCGATTCAGAGCGCTGGGCAGAAATCTGGTCAGACGTCGTCAGAAAAACCATCGACGACGCATCAACATTAGGACCTGCTTATGATCGAACGAATTATTGAATTCTGCGCTCGGAACAAATTTATCGTTCTGATCTTCACGGCCGCCGCCGTTGTGGCTGGCCTCTACGCCATGAAGCGTGTGCCATTGGACGCAATCCCCGATTTATCGGACCAGCAGGTTATTATTTATTCGCGCTGGGACCGAAGCCCGGACATTATCGAAGATCAGGTCACTTATCCGATCGTCAGCGCTCTCTTGGGTGCGCCGAAAGTCAAAGCCATTCGTGGTTTTTCCGATTTCGGTTTTTCGTATGTGTACGTCATTTTTGAGGACGGGACCGACCTCTATTGGGCGCGGAGCCGGACACTTGAGTATCTCTCCAAAATAACGCCCCGATTACCGGAAGGGGTTCGGACGGAACTGGGGCCGGATGCCACGGGCCTTGGGTGGGTGTTTCAATACGCACTCGTTGATAAAACAGGGAAAAATAATCTGGCGGATCTTCGTAGTTTCCAAGATTGGAATTTGCGTTATTTGCTCCAAGCTGTTCCCGGTGTAGCGGAAGTCGCCTCGATTGGCGGTTTCCAAAAACAATACCAAGTGATCGTTGATCCCAACGCATTGTCGTCGTACAACATTCCTCTGATGAAAGTCGTGGATGCGATTCGTGATGGAAATAACGATGTGGGCGGACGGGTTGTTGAATTTGCCGGCGCTGAGTACATGGTTCGCGGTCGGGGTTACGCCAAATCGATTAAAGATATTGAGAATATTGTCATCGGCCTTCCGAGTCGAGCAATGCCCACAAATGCGGCAGCACTCTCTCCAGGGATGTCTGGATCAGAATCGGGATCTTTACCGATGGCGTCGAGAGGAACTCCTGTCCTGATTAAAAATGTCGCCCAAGTAGTTATGGGACCGGATATTCGTCGTGGCGTATCGGATTTGGATGGCCAAGGGGATGTCGTCGGTGGCATTGTCATTATGCGTGACGGTGAGAATGCATTAAACGTGATTCGGCGAGTCAAAGCCAAGATCGAAGAGATTCGCCCTTCGCTTCCAAAGGGCGTTGAGCTTGTGACGACCTATGACAGGTCGGAACTGATTAAGGAAGCGATTCGCACAATTACCGAGGCACTCACCGCTGAGATGGTCATCGTGAGCCTGGTTATCATTGTTTTCCTTCTTCATTTCCCCAGCGCATTACTGCCCATCACCAGTCTTCCGATTGCCACCATCTTAAGCTTCATCCCGATGTACTTCATGCGGATTACCTCGAGCGTCATGTCGCTCGGCGGCATCGCGGTCGCCGTGGCCGACATGGTGGACGCCTCGATCGTCATGTCGGAAAACGCGCATAAGCACATCGAGCAATGGGACAAGAAGGGACGCAAAGGAGATATTCGGGCGGTTTTGATTCGCGCCATGCAGGAGGTCGGCCCCTCGGCCTTTTATTCTTTGTTGATCATGGCCGTCGCCTTTCTGCCGATCTTTGCCCTGGAAGGCCAAGCAGGGCGACTTTTCAAACCCCTCGCGTATACGAAGAACCTGGCTTTGGCGATGGCTGCGATCCTTGCGATTACCTTGGCCCCCGCCGTTCGATTGCTGTTTACGCGCCTTGATCCTTATCGTTTCCGACCGGCTTGGCTCGCAAAGGTGGCGACTTGGTTGTTTGTGGGAAAGCTTTATACGGAAGAAGAGCACCCGATCAGCCGTCCGATGTTCCGCCTCTATGAACCGGCGGTTCGGTGGGTCATTGAGCGCCGCAAAACAGTCATTCTGGGATCGCTGGCGCTGGTTTTGCTCACCGTCCCTATCTATTTTCGGATCGGCTCTGAATTTATGCCGCCGCTGGAGGAAGGCTCGATTCTCTATATGCCAACGACCCTTCCAGGTATCTCCGTAACCGAAGCCCAAAAGCTGATGCAAACGCAGGATCGAATTCTGATGGGTTTTCCAGAAGTGGAACGGGTGTTCGGGAAAGCTGGACGTGCGGAGACATCAACGGACCCCGCGCCTTTTTCCATGATGGAAACGACCGTTCTTTTAAAACCGCATTCTGAATGGCGGACCAAAGAGCGGTGGTATTCTTGGCTTCCCGATTTCATGGAAGCTCCTTTCCGTTGGCTTTGGCCGAATCGAATCTCGTTTAACGATTTGGTGGACGACATGGATAAATCTTTGCGCTTCCCTGGCGTCACCAACGCCTGGACAATGCCAATCAAGAATCGGATTGACATGCTCTCTACGGGCATTCGCACGCCCATCGGCATTAAGATATTCGGAGCGGATCTCAAGGAAATCGAAAAGATTGGCGGAGACGTCGAAAACATAATCCGCTCAGTTCCGGGCACGCGTAGCGTCTACGCCGAGCGCACCGCCGGCGGCTATTTTCTGGACTTCACCTTAAAGCGGGAGCAACTGGCGCGTTATGGGCTAACGATCAAAGATGCCGAAATGGTCATCATGTCCGCCATCGGCGGTGAGACGATCACCACGACAATCGAAGGGCGGGAACGCTATGGCGTCATCGTCCGCTATCCACGCGAGCTTCGCACGGACCTTAAAAAATTGGAGCGAGTGCTGGTGCCCACGATGACCGGCGCTCAAATTCCTATCGCCCAAATTGCGGACATTCAACTTGTGTCAGGACCGTCCATGATTCGAAACGAGAACGGGCTCTTGGCCGGTTATGTTTACGTCGATATCGCCGGCCGAGACATTGGTAGTTATGTGGAAGAAGCGAAGCAATTGGTTCGCGAAAAGCTCCAGATGCCCGCAGGGTATACCCTCAGTTGGAGCGGCCAGTACGAGAATCTGGTGGCCATGCGCGAACGGATGGCGGTTGTCGTTCCGTTGACTCTTTTCATTATTCTGGTGCTGCTTTATATGAGCACGCGGTCATGGGTGAAAACGGCCATCGTTCTTACTGCCGTTCCGTTCAGCGCCATCGGAGCCGTCTGGCTGCTTTGGATCCTCGACTACAACATGAGCGTCGCGGTCTGGGTGGGCATCATCGCTCTCTTGGGGCTGGATGCTGAAACCGGTGTATTCATGCTCCTGTACCTGGACCTCGCCTATGACGAGCGCGTGAAGGAAGGCAAGATGCGGACATTTGATGATCTCAAAGAAGCTGTTATCCATGGAGCCGTCCGGCGAATCCGGCCGAAGGTCATGATGGTGGCCACTAACTTCTTGGGATTTATGCCGATCATGTGGGCTGTAGGGACAGGTTCCGATGTCATGAAGCGCATCGCAGCACCAATGGTGGGAGGCCTCTTCACATCCTTCGTGTTGGAGCTTTTGGTGTATCCGGCGATCTATTTTGTTTGGAAGTGGCGTTATGAAATGAAACACGGAACTGTGGATGTGAGGGCGTCAAATCCAGAATTTATGGAGAGCAATGCGTAAAGAAAAACTCAATTCAGTGATCTTCGATAATCATCAAAAATTTTTGGCCTTCGTTCGTTCCCGCGTTGAGAGCGGCGAGGTGGCTGAGGATATTCTTCAATCGGCCTACCAAAAGGGCCTGAAGAAATCTCAAACCCTTCGAAACGATGAACGAGTTGTGGCCTGGTTCTACCGTATCCTGAGAAACGCCATCATTGATCATTACCGGCATCGGGATGTCGAAAAACGCGTACTCACTCCGGCTGATCCAACGGTGGAAATCATTCCTATAGAAATGAATCCCCACATTGAGAAGGCCATCTGCAAATGCATGGAAAGTCTTATCCGCGATATGAAGCCCGAATATGCGGATGCCCTCAAGGAAGTCGAGCTGAAAGAACAGGAAATTCAGAGCTACGCCAAGAAAAAAGGTTTAAGCCAGAACAATGCTACGGTTCGTCTTCACCGTGCTCGCCAAAGCCTAAAGAAGCGCCTTTTGGAGACCTGCGGAACCTGCGCTAAACATGCCTGCCTGAACTGTCATTGCCGACAGGTGTAATAATTTAAAGGGTCATACGTCAGCACGGGTGAAGGCCAAATTGGCCTACCATCAACGAAGGAGTTTTTTTATGAACAACACGATAGGACAAGCGATTAAAGATCCGGTTTGCGGAATGACCATTGACCCCAAAGAGGTGGCCGGCCGGAAAGTGTATAAGGGTGAAACTTATTATTTCTGCAGCACCAATTGCCTTAAGAAGTTTGAGCAGAATCCCGAAAGGTATGTTTCTACTGAAACTCATAATCACGGATGCTGTGGAGCCAAAGTCCCGCCATCGGTTGAGCAGCCCTCAACGGAGAAACTGCAAAAGAAAACAACCTACACCTGTCCCATGCACCCAGAGATCGTAAGGGACGCGCCCGGATCTTGCCCCATTTGCGGCATGGCGCTGGAACCGGTAATGGCATCAGCCGAAGAGGAAGAAAACCCCGAGCTAAAAGACATGTCGCGACGTTTCTGGGTGAGCGCCGCCTTGACGGTGCCTGCCGTTTTGATGGCGATGTCCGAGATGATTCCTGGGCAACCACTTCAACATTGGTTTTCCGGTCGGTTCTCGATGTGGGCACAAATGGCCGTGACGACTCCTGTCATTTTATGGGGTGGCTGGCCTTTTTTTGTGCGGGGGTGGGCGTCAATTAAGAACAAAAGTCTCAATATGTTCACGTTAATCGCCATCGGCACTGGCGCGGCCTATGTGTACAGCGTGATCGCCACTCTTTTTCCCAATTTATTTCCCGAAGCATACCGAACTCATGGCGGCGGGGTAGCCGTTTATTTTGAGGCCGGCGCCGTCATCACAACACTCGTTCTCTTGGGCCAAGTGCTGGAGCTTCGTGCGCGAAGCCAGACGAACAGCGCCATCAAGGCCCTATTGGGTCTCGCGCCCAAAACCGCGCGAGTCATAAGTAGCGATGGAACTGAAAGCGATATCCCGCTCGAACATGTGAAGCCGGGTGACCATTTGCGAGTTCGGCCTGGAGAGAAGATCCCCGTCGATGGCATTGTTTTGGAAGGAGAAAGCTCGATTGATGAGTCGATGGTGACCGGTGAACCTATCCCAGTCCACAAGACCAAAGACGACAAGGTAACGGGCGGAACGGTCAATGGGTCGGGCGGATTTGTGATGAAAGCGGAACGTGTCGGTAGCGAAACGTTGCTCGCGCAGATTGTGAAGATGGTGGGAGAGGCGCAAAGAAGTCGCGCACCGATTCAGCGGTTGGCAGACTATATTGCGTCTTACTTTGTACCTATCGTTATACTCGTTGCAGTAATTTCGTTTGTTATCTGGGGTCTCGTGGGTCCTGCGCCGAGCTGGGGATATGCGCTCGTGAATGCCGTGGCTGTCTTAATCATCGCCTGCCCTTGCGCATTGGGACTCGCGACGCCGATGTCGATTATGGTTGGAACCGGCCGCGGAGCTTCCGCTGGAGTTCTAATTAAAAACGCAGAAGCGCTTGAGTTAATGGAAAAAGTTGACACGCTGGTCGTCGACAAAACGGGCACGCTAACTGTTGGAAAACCTCGGGTTGTTTCTCTTGTCGGATTAAATGGCCATTCCGAAGATGAAATATTGGGTTTGGCTGCCAGCCTTGAACGAGGAAGCGAACATCCATTAGCGTCGGCGATTGTCGCCGCCGCACAGGAAAAGAAATTGGCCTTGTCTCAAACGAAGGATTTCAAGTCCGTCACCGGAAAAGGCGTGATTGGCGTGATCGATGGCAAACAAATCGCCATAGGGAACGCGCCATTGTTAGAGCAACTCGGTGTTGCGGCGAGTGAGTCAAAAGACAAAGCGGAGGAAATGCGCCGGGAAGGCCAGACTGCGATGTTCATCGTGGTTGACAATCAATTGGCGGGGATTTTGGGTGTGGCCGATCCCATTAAAGAATCATCCAAAGAGGCGATTCAAATTCTTCAAAAGCAAGGCATCCATGTTGTGATGTTAACAGGCGATAGTCGCACCACCGCAGAGGCCGTCGCCAAAAAGTTAGGCATCGATAAAGTTGAAGCGGAAACACTGCCTCACCAGAAAATTGAGGTAGTAAAGCGGTTTCAGGCTGAAGGAAAAATTGTCGCGATGGCCGGGGATGGCATCAATGACGCGCCAGCCTTGGCGCAGGCCAACGTGGGCATCGCGATGGGCACCGGAACCGATGTGGCGATGGAAAGCGCCCGGATGACGCTCGTGAAGGGAGATCTCAGAGGCATTGCCCGCGCCTATCGACTCAGCCAAGGCACGATGCGGAACATCCGCCAAAATCTGTTCTTCGCCTTCATCTACAACGTTCTCGGCGTTCCAGTTGCCGCAGGAATTCTCTATCCCTTCACAGGATTGTTGTTGAGTCCGATGATCGCGGCGGCGGCGATGACGCTCAGCTCGGTATCAGTGATCGGTAACGCGCTTCGATTGCGAAAATTAAGCCTGTAAAAAAAATGCCATTCCCCTGGCCGCTCTTCCGACCTCGGATTGGGACGGTCAGGGGATGACTACTTGATTCTCATCACATGCGAGCCATCGACTGACAAGATTGCGCACAACGTCGGCAAGCATCTGCGCATTGCTTCATCAGGCTGTCGCCCCCGGCCATTTGTTCCCAGCTTTCGGCACATTCTTGACAGACTTTGGCGCATACGCCGCAAGTTTGACCATGCCGATCTGAATTACGGGCCATGAAGCCAGCGCTTGTTTTGCAGATGTCCGCACAGTCTTGGAGCACTTGAATATGAGACGCCTCAGCGTGCTTTCCACCTATCGCCAAGCAGTGAGCCGCTGTTTCTTCACAGATCCGAAAACAGTCGAGACAATTTTGGATACATTGCCGCACTTCGTTGCTCATTTGAGTCATTGTTTCGTGGGCCATTATGATCACCTCCCTCTAGAACAGCTCTCAATTCTTTACGAATGGCGGGCCGTGCGGTTCGTTGCTCAAGACATTGGAAGATGAGTCAGGGTTTTTCGTAGGAAAGATATATCAACATGGGAATATCTCTGAGTTTGACGGATATCCTTATGTCCTAGGGCTGCTTGAATGCCTCTGATGTTTGCCCCGCCAGCTAATAGATGAGTCGCGAATGAATGCCGAAGCTGATGCGGTGAGACGCGTCCCTTAATCCCGGCTCGATTCGCCCACCGCTTCAGTAGCCACCAGAACGTTCCTCGGCTGATCGGCCTTCCTCTTGTGCTCAAGAAAAGGTGAGGCAACGTTAGATTTGATTGTTCGCTCCTCATTTCAATGTAACACTTGAGCGCATTTTTTAGGGTTTGCCCGAATGGGATAATTCGATCCTGACCGCCCTTGCCTCGACGCACACGGACATACCCTTCTTCGAAATTAACATCGCCAGCATTGAGATTCACCAACTCCGAAACCCGCAACCCCAAACTGTATGCGGCGGTGATCATGGTCTGCGTTTTCACGACTGCAAATTTACGAGAAACCGATGGAGTTAGAAGCACACCGATTTGGACTACAGACAAAGGCTCAGGAACAGTGTGTTCAAATTTAGGAAGTTTCATTCCCGCGCTAGGATCGATTCCGAGATATTTTTCCGCGAACAGGAACCGGTGGAATTGGCGGATAGCCAGCGCGAGGTGAAAAACCGAACTCGGTTTAAGGCCAGCGCGTTGACGCGATCCAATATACGCCACGATGGTTTCTTTCGTGGACTCGGCGAGGGAGGCGCCTTGTTTGGCGACGTCACGGAGGTAGCCTTCAATCTGGCGGCGGTAGGCCGTTTGGGTGGCGAGTGAAAGCCCGCGCTCCACGCGCAAGTGGGCGAGGAACCTCGCCAAAAGGCCGGCGCCTGCCGTCATAGGTTGACCGAGAACACCACCGCGCCGGTGGCGGATTTGAATTCGACGGTTTTGGCTTTTTTCATGCTGTCGGCCGAGGCCATGTTCTTGATCGCCTCGGCGACGTTGACCGCAGTCATTCGACGGTGGGCCTCAATCGACGCCTCTTTGTTATCGGTGAAGATCGTGACGTTGTCGTCGGAGGTCAGCCCGCCTTTGAATTGGCGTTCGAGTCCGTCGATGGTCGTCTCAAACAAGATATCGGCCAATTCGCTGGTGGGTTTGGCGTCCACCATCACCCAAAACTTGTCGCCTTGATTAATTCGCATGGGCAACCTCCTTTGGTTTGATGACGCGAATGTGTTTTTTGTCGTCCTTTTCAATTTTCCATCCCTTGCGAGAAAAAGAAACCATTCGCGCCCGGACATTGGCCTCCACGTCTTTGCCTTTGGCGAGATCAGGCGCGTTTTTGATCGCGAGTTCCGCAATATCCTTCACGGTCTTTCCGCCCGCTAAGAGCATCGGGTCAATGGTGGTCGAGAGCGATTCTTTGCTCGGCTTTCGACCGCCTTTGCCGCGGCCGCCGTTGGCGCGTATAAGAAACTTCGCCTCCTTATTGACCTCGGCGTCGCGATACGGCTTCAGCTCGTAATTTTTGACGACGTCGATTTCGTTATCCGATCCGCTGATTTTCAGCGTCACCTTGTCGCCCTTGTGAGCAATCATCGTGACGGGTGTTCCCTTTTTTGACAGGTACTTCTGACCTACTTTTGCGTCGATGGCATTCATGTTATCGATCTCCTTTTTTGTTGTGACGTGTTTCTTGAAAACGGCGAAGTCGGTTCCTCGACAATCCTCCCTTCGATTTTTCGAATGATGCGTAGAAGATGCGCGATCCATTTCTTATCTTGCCCGGGCTGATTTTCCGGCCCAAGCTGGCCGGACTCGATCTGGCGGATCTTCGACCCGAGTGCTTCGACTATTTCTACCCAGTCGTCCATTTCGAATTTGATGGTGTTCTGCATACCCCTATCGCCTCCTTATCTCTCCCACGTTGCGACGTTCGTGCAACCCGTTGCCCCGTTTGGGCTATTTTTGCCGCTCTGTCCGGACCGAAGTACAGCGAGTTCGCGAATCAATCAAGGCCTTTCGGCTTCAAATTCGCCTATAAAAATCAAAGCGGTTACAGATTCGGCGATTCGACGAATTACCGTCGGAATCGAGGCGGTTGAAAGGACTACCTTCTTCAAAAAGGGAAGCCAAGTCGATTGATTGAGCTCAGAAAATTCGACTTTACGTTGGCTTTACATTGGCTTGATGAATAATTTACAAACGGAAATCATCGACGATAAAAATCCACCAATCAGATAGAATGAATGTCAAAGCTGTTGGGCGAACCAAGGCGTTGCTGTTCCCGTTCGGGAGCGGTGACGCCTTTTTTGTTTTCAGGAGGAAGCGAATGGGAGTACGAAAACCGCTCGATCTGGAATTTCTACAGAGAGGGCCACAAATAAAGGCGGGGCGTGTCAAAGTTTTGGTTGCGTTTGGCGATGTCACCGGTTTTGGCGCATGGACGCGCCGAGGGAGTAATTCGCCAGAAGAGTTCAAAGATTTCATGGTTCATCTTTACAAGGAGTTCATTCGGTTTCGGAATGGAAATGGATACTTTGTGAAGTTGATGGGTGATGGATTCATGTGCATAACCGAACTCGATAAGGGAAACGCCAAAGCGAGGACACTGGAATTTTTAAGTCATGCGGTAGATCTCGAATCGGCGATTCAGAATATTACGAGGAACACGTTCCCCGCTCCTGGATCATTTCGAATCCGGATCGCCGCCGGGCACGTTTGGAAAATGGTTGCCAGCCGGCCGGGGCAAGGGACAGCGCAAACCGACTATTTGGGATATGCGATAAATTTGGCGGCGCGCCTTTTGGAGATTGACCGCGAATCAGCGATTCTGTGTCACGAAAGCGTAAAGAAGATTCTGAATGGGGCACTACGGGGAAGCGCGGTTTTCGCTTTCAAGTCGGCCCACATTCGCGGCCGATGTCCACGAGGCGTGGATCCGGAGGATATCCGGACGTTGTGGAAGGTTTATCCCTTGAGTGATTCGAAAATGGCCATGCCAACCAGCAATAAAACCATCCCGAAATAGAACATCACCACACTGTCCAGCAATTCGTAATAGTTCCTTGCCCACCACTTGCGGAATTCGCGGCGAATCGATCCGTACCTGTCCATATTGTTGCCCACCTCCTGTGATTCGGCGTTGTGTCGCCCATCAGGACTGGGACCGTGGAGGGACTTCGCGGAACAATCCAGTCATTCCTGCAGTCGAAAACTTAAGCAGGCAAGCCCGGTTTTATTTACAAACCGTTGACTTTCATTCGAATCGGCATTAGAATGACTGAAAGTTCAGTCAGTTAATATTAAACGGAGCGCTATGAGCCGAATAAAACCTGCGGGCAGGAAACAAAAAATCCTCGATGCCACCCGCCATGTGTTGGGTGAGAAAAACTACCACGACGTAAAGTTGGATGACGTAGCCAAACGCGCCAATATCGCCAAAGGCACGCTGTATCTTTATTTTCGAGATAAGGAACAGTTAATGGCAGCCGTCCTGAATGACATTGTGGATCGACTTGAAGCTTGCCTGGCTGTCATTAAACCGAGTGGATCCGCGCTTGATCAGTTGCGCGCCATCATTGAGCAGGAACTCATTCATTTTGTCGAAAACAAAGATTTCATCGCTCAACTCTCGGCTACAAAATTGAATTTCTGTGGGGCGGCGGCGGGCCGGGATTTGAAAGACCGGTTTGGCCAGCACATAAAATTGTTGTGCTCCCATCTCGAAGTCTGCATGAAGGAAGGAAGTCTACGCCGACACGATTCTCGGCAAGGGGCTCTTTATCTCGTGTCCCTGGTTCGCATGTTCGCCATCTATGAGATTCATGAAAAATCGCGGAAACCGATCCCGGGTTATGTGGACGAATTAATGAACTTTTTTTTGAACGGCGTCGGAAAAAAAGGCGGGTCGAATGCGTAGGCGTGGATTTTTCATGATGGCCATTTTCATTTCGGTTTTGACTGGTTTTGTTCGCGCCGAAACTGAGCCTCCCACGCAATTGACGCTAGAGGATGCCGTTCGTATCGCTTACGAGAATAATCTTGATATCGAACTGGCGGAACTCAGCGTTCGGGCTTTGCAAAGCCGCTACAAGGAAATTCTCGGCACCGGAATTCCGGATATTACGCTGTCAGGAAGTTACACGAACAATTTCAATCGTCCGGTTGCATTTTTCTCTGGAAACAAGGTTGAGGTGGGGCAATGGAAGGCTTTTGAGGCATCAGCCGAACTTGAGCAAATTGTTTTTTCTGGAGGACGGTTTATAGCGGGACGTCGCTCAACGAAAGCCAGTCTTGAAGCGGGAAAAATGGATCTAAGAGCGACCAAGGAAGAAGTGGAACTCGCGGTTAAAAAGCTTTTTTACTCTGTTCTCCTTGCGAGTGAGACAGTTGCGATCCAACAAGACAATCTGCGGTCCACCCAGGAGCATTTGGAAACAGTCAACCAGCGGTATAAGCAAGGATTGGACAGCGACTTGATCGTCATGCGGCAGAACGTGGAAGTGGCAAACGCCAAGACTGCGCTCATCCAAGCGAAAAACTTCTACGAGATCTCCCTGGTCAATTTCCTCGATTTACTTTATCTGGACGTGGACAAACCTGTCTCCCTTGTTGGGTCGCTTGATATGAAAAACGTGCCTGTGTTGACCTACGAGAAAATGGTGCAACAAGCGTTTGAGTCTCGGCCGGAGATCTTGTCAGCTCGAAAGCGAACGGAAGCGGCGCTGAGTTTCTCAAATGTCATCAGAGGCGACATGTTCCCGGAGTTAACGCTCTTTGCAAATTCCCGATGGTTGGCTCAGTCTAACGATTTCACTATTGATGGTAATGAACAAGCGACCACGTCCAGTGGCGGGTTGCGATTGAAATATCCAATTTTTACCGGCGGCGAGAATTGGCAGAAATACCAGCAAGCCAAAATCGGACATGAAAAAGCCGTTCAACAAGAAGAAAAAATAAAGAGATCCGTGCGAACCGAGGTCAAGCAGAATTGGCTGGCTCTCCATGAGGCGGAGGATAGGGCGGCTGCTCAAGAAGCGGCCATCCAGCAATCCAAACGGGCGCTGGAGGTTACCGAGGTTCGGTATCGGGCCGGTCAATCGAGCCAATTGGAACTGAACGACACCACTTTTTCTGTGAACCGAACCCGCCTTGTTTACGTGCTGGCGTTGCACGATTATTGGCTAAGCCTGGCGCGTTTGGATAGAGCGGTCGGAGCTCCGATCAAAGAGGATGGAACAAAATGAAAAAAATAAACGGATTTTTAATTTCACTGGGAGTGCTGGCCATTCTCTTTGGAGGCTGCAAAAAGAAAGAGAGCGATCAAAAGAGATTGGATTCGTTCCCCGTCCGTGTCTCATCTGTGGAATTGCGGTCTTTGGAGGACAATCTCGTCGTGGTGGGATCTCTTAAAGCCAAAGCCGAGGCCACATTGTATGCGCGGGTTCCCGGAAAACTATTGAGGAATTTGGTTAAGGAAGGAGACGCCATTCAGAAAGGGCAGGCGGTCGCGTTGGTTGAACGGGACGAAGTTGGCGTCAAATTTGAACCGGCGCCCGTGCCTTCAACATTGAGTGGGGTTGTCGGACGGGTTTATCTTGATCCCGGCTCGGACGTCTTGCTCAATACCCCGATCGCTCTGGTTGCGGATCAATCGGAAATGATCGGTCAGGCCGATGTCCCGGAGCGATACGCGCCCAAGATTCGGTCCGGCCAAGAGGTTCGGATTCAAGTGGAAGCGTTTTCGGGCAAAATATTTAAAGGACGCGTTTCGCGGGTTAGCCCTGTCGTCGACGCGATGACACGGAGCGCTTTCGTCGAGGTATCGATTGAGGATCCTTCTCGTCTGCTTCGTTCGGGAATGTTTGCCAACCTAACCATCGTGATGTCGGCAAAGAAGGATATTCTTGCCGTTCCGTTGGAGACGGTGGTGGAAGGGACAAGCCCCTCCGTATTTGTCGTGAGTGACGGCAAGGCCAATAAGCGCGACATTGAGACCGGTCTTAAAACCGACAAATTCATCGAAGTGAAATCTGGGCTATCCAAAGGAGATCAAGTGGTGACGTTCGGCCTTTTTGGACTTAAGGACGGCAGCGCGGTCGAACTGTTGGATAACGGCGCGGAGGAAAACGCCCGATGATGCTCGCAGACGTCAGCATCAAGAGGCCTGTTTTCGCGACGATGATGGTCGCCGCCCTCACGGTGCTCGGATTGTTTTCTTACGGCCGGCTGGGTGTGGATCTTTTTCCCAATATCGACCTCTCCATCGTCACCGTCACCACAACGCTGCGCGGGGCCAGTCCGGAAGAAATCGAAACGTCAATCACAAAGGTGGTCGAGGAAGGGGTTAACACCATTTCCGGCATCGATGAATTGAGATCCACCAGTTACGAAGGGTTAAGCCAGGTGATCGTCACATTTGTTCTGGAAAAGGACGCCGACGTGGGCGCTCAAGAAGTTCGGGACGCGGTCGGACGGGTTCTCGCCGAATTTCCGCAAGGGACTGATCCCCCCGTTATCCAAAAATTTGATCCCGGCGCTTCTCCCGTCATGTCGGTTGCGGTGAGCGGAAACCAACCTCTCAGGGAAATCACCGAGATTGCGAAGAAAAAAATAAAGGAGCCGCTCGAAACAATCCGGGGCGTCGGAAAGATCACCATGGTGGGCGGGCGCGAGCGCGAGGTTCACGTGATCGTGGATCCGTCGAAGCTGGCGTCTTACCACTTGTCGATAAAACAAGTGAAGGAATCTTTGGAGCAGCAAAACATTGAAGTCCCTGGCGGACGCGTGGATCAAGACCGCAAAGAATTGGGGCTTCGGACCATGGGGCGGATTGAGCGGCCGGAAGATTTCGGGAAAGTTGTAATCGCCAATGTGAATGGTGTTCCCATCCGTGTCCGCGACATCGGCAAGGTTGAGGACACCGAGCAGGAACCCCGCACGCTGGCCCGGTTGGACGGCCGGTCGACCGTCTCCTTGGTTGTTCAAAAACAATCCGGAACGAACACCGTCGAAGTTATTCAAAAGGTGACGGAAAATCTGGCCGATCTTCAGAAAACGCTTCCGCCGGGGATCGAGGCCCGGGTGGTGCGGGATCAATCCGGATTCATTCTTTCATCCGTTCACACCGTTCAAGAGCATCTTGTTCTGGGAGCTATCCTCGCCAGCTTGGCGGTTCTGCTTTTCATGGGGAATTTCCGCAGCACGCTGATCGCGTCTGTGGCTATTCCGACCTCTCTCATCGCCACGTTTATATTAATGGATTACGCAGGATTCACGTTGAACAACATGACCCTTTTGGCGCTGGCCCTGTCTGTGGGCGTCGTGATTGACGACGCCATTGTCGTCTTGGAAAACATTTTTAGGCACATGGAAGAGGATGGAACGCCGGCGATGAGGGCCGCGTCTGAAGCAACGCGAGAAATCGGCATGGCCGTCATGGCCACGACGCTCTCTCTGGTTATTATTTTTCTTCCTCTTGCCTACATGCCTGGGATTGTGGGTCGTTTTCTCAAAAGTTACGGACTCACCGTGGCCTTTGCCATCATGGTCAGCCTTTTCATCGCGTTTACCCTGACACCCATGCTGTGTTCGCGTTTTCTCAAGATTCAGCATGGCCCGAAAAACCGGCTTCAAAAAGCGGTGGACCGATGGAATGACGTTTTGAAAGAGCATTATGGGCGAATGGTTCAATGGTCGATGGCGCACCGGTGGATTATCGTCACTTCTGCCGCGATCACGATTCTGTCAACGGGCGTGTTAATCCGGTTTGTCGGAAAGGACTTTTTGCCGCCGGACGACGCCAGCGAATTCCAGGTCACAGTCAAAACGCCGGAAGGAACATCCCTCAAATCAACCGATGAGATCCTTCAGCAAATTGAAAGCGAAATCCAGCGGTTGCCTGGCATCAAAAGCTTGCTCACATCCATCGGCGAGGGAGAAGGAGCCGGGGTGAACGATGGATTAATTTATGTTCGCCTCAAGGATCTCTCTGAACGCCATGAAGACCAGTTTGAAATTATGGCGCAGGCGCGGAAAGCCCTCTCGAAATATTCGGGGCTTCGAATTGGAGTTTCTCCGATCAGTGCGATATCCGGCGGCGGGTTCAAGTCGACGGACTTCAATTATGTGCTGGCCGGGCCCGACCTGGAGAAGCTTCAGCAGTATTCTTCGGAGCTTGTGAAGGGACTAAAAGCTGTGCCGGGCATCGTCGATGTGGATACGAGCCTGGTCTTTGCCAAGCCGGAGATTAATGTCCGCATCAACCGGGACCGGGCGCAAGATCTTGGGGTGAAAATTGAGGACATCGCCAACTCGCTCCGTACCATGGTGGGAGGAGAAGAAGACATCACCAAATATAAGGAAGGGGACGATCTTTATCAGGTGCGTCTGCGGGTGGATAAAAATTACCGGAACAACGCCGCCGTCGTCGCGGGCCTTTTCGTTCCCTCGTCCAAAGTCGGGCTTGTCCGGCTCGACAACGTGGCCACGTTGATTGAGCAGCAAGGACCTTCGCAAATCGACCGCATCAACCGCCAGCGCCAGGTGACCATCTCCGCCAACCTGCAGGGCGTTCCCATCGGAACGGCCATAGAGAAAACCAATCAGATTGTTAAGAGCTTGAAACTCCCGCCTGAATACACCAGCGGCCTTCAAGGAAAAGCGAAGGAATTTGGAAGGATGATCCGGGGATTTCTTGTGGCCTTCATTCTTTCCTTTATCTTCATGTATATGGTGCTGGCTTCTCAGTTTGAGAGTTTTCTCCATCCCATCACCATCATGCTGTCTCTTCCGTTGTCGATTCCATTTGCTTTACTTTCTCTTCTGGTCATGGGGCAAAGTCTGACTATTTTCTCCATCATGGGAATTTTCATGTTGTTCGGAATCGTGAAGAAAAACGCCATCCTCCAAGTGGACTACACGAACACGCTGCGGGAGCGGGGGATGCCGAGAGACGAGGCGATTCTTGAGGCCAATAAAACGCGACTGCGGCCCATCCTCATGACCACCGTGGTTCTGGTTGCCGCCATGATTCCTGTCGCCATCGGAAAAGGGCCGGGATCGGCAAACCGCGCGACGATGGCGGTCGTGATCGTCGGAGGGCAGACGTTGTGCCTTTTAATCACGCTTCTCATCACTCCGGTTGCCTACGCGATCTTCGACGATCTCACCCAGTGGTTTAACGCCCGCTTCGCCAAACCCGCTCCAGATAAAAAGGAGGCATCATCCACATGAAAGATCAATCGTTCCAACTTCTGCTTCTGGTTTTCCGTTCCGGTTTTTCGAAAGAGATTCTGGAAATTTTGGACGCGCTCAAACTCCCCGGCTACACGGAGGCGCCGACTGTGTTCGGCCGCGGAACAGACGAACCGGTTTTCGAGAGCCACGCGTGGCCTGGGCATAACTCGCTTGTTCTGTCGGCGTTATCGAAGGAAGATGTGGCCCGGGTTGTTGCGGCCCTTACCGATTTCACCAATAAGCGTGAAAAAGAAGGCGAGCATGTTCCGCTTCGGGTTTATTCAATTCCATGTACCCAGTTGGTGTAAGGAGGGAGGGCTTATGAATTATACGGTCTTGATTGGACGTGTGTGTTTTTCGGCCATTTTCATCATGGCTAACCTTGGGCATTTTTCCAAGGAAAGCATTGGATACGCCGCCAGCCACCTTGGCTGATCTCGGCTTCAGCAAGGTGTTCGCCTATGAAGGCGGCCTGAAAGACTGGCCCGAAGCAGGGTTTCCTTTAGAAACCATCAAGAGTTAAAGCCCGGACGGGCTCGTCACAAGGGTCTGGACACCGAAAATCCAGGCCCTTTTTCCGTTGAGGAGGGATGTATGCTTAAAGAAGGTGTTATTGCGCCGGATTTCTCGGCGATCCTTGATAACGGACAACGTTTCAAGTTGTCGGCGTACAAAGGCGAGAAGAACATTGTCCTCTATTTCTATCCACGGGACTTCACGCCGGGATGCACCCGCCAAGCGTGCCTGTTCCGGGACAACTACAGTGAGTTGGGGCAATATGACGCGGTCCTCATCGGCATCAGCAACAATACCGACGAGTCTCACCGGAAATTTCGTGATAAATACCGGCTTCCGTTTCCCCTCATCGCCGATCCCGGCAAAAAATTGATTGAGCTGTACGAAGCCAAAGGGTTGCTCGGTTTGCTCACGGCACGGGTCACTTACGTTATTGATAAAGCGGGCGTTATTCGCCGGGTTCTTCGTCACGATTTCGCTGTGGGCCGTCATTGGCCGGAAACCCTGGACGCTCTATCGGCGCTAAAAAACACGGACCGGCAGGCGAAAAGCATTTCGTAAATGGATACGTTGGCGCATGGTTTGTGGGGCGGCGTGGCATTTGGCCGCAAGAACCGAGGTCGTTTCATCGCGTCGTTTATTCTTGGGATGTCTCCGGACCTATTGTCGTTCGGTTTTTTCTTTTTGACCTGGGCGGTCCGGGGATTTCCGCCGATGTCGAGGTTGCCGGGCGAACCGCCGGATCCGTCGATGATCCCCGCCTATGTCGGACACCTCTATAACATAACCCACAGCGCCGTGATCTGGGGCCTTGTGTTTTTCGTTTTGACGCGAACGCTCGGCCGTCCTCCTTGGGTTTTCGGCGCCTGGCTGCTTCACATCCTCTGCGATATTCCCACTCATACGAAAGAGTTTTTTCCAACTCCGTTTTTGTGGCCCTTCCCGACGCCGTTTGTGGATGGCTTTCGTTGGAGCGCTCCCTGGTTCCTCGCGCTCAACTACACCGCATTGATCGCTTCTTTTGTCGCCATAACGTGGGTTAATCGGCGGAAGCACTCATCATTGGACAGATGATCGATTTATAGATTCACGAAATGAATGGAGGTAGTGATTATGACAACACGACATTCCAAAAATAAGAAAGGCGAGACATTGGAAGCCAATAAGTCCGTACGAGGTTTCGAAGCGGTGATTGATTATCCGCAAAAGGGCGAAACCATAATGCCTGGGCATTACGCGGTCCGCATTTCCGGAACTCCTGAAACCGACGTCGAAGTATCCATCAACGGTGGGCCGTGGCAATGCTGCCGCGCCGACGCCGGGTTCTATTGGTTCGACTGGTGGGCGGAGCCGGGCGACGCCAGACTCCTCGCCCGTTTCAAGGACGCGGACAATGACTGGAGAGAATCAAAGTCGCGGCAAGTGGTGGTCGAAAATCCAGGAAACAATTAAGCCTGAAGCAAGTTCAAATTCCAAGCCCGAATAGTTGATCTTATTCGCCTCTCTGCCATTAGACAGATTATCCATGGCTAGATTCATGCGCTCGCCGGGGGACGCTCATCGGCCGCGCCGCCTCTTTTATTTCCTCTCTTTTCTTCTTCTTTTTATTCCTACTACTGTCCGATCCGACGATTCACTGGAAGGCAAACCCGTTTCCCAGATCACCATCCGTGGGAACCGGACCGCACCGGATATTCTCAAGTCCAGAATCTCTCTTCGCGAGGGACAACCGTTCCGCCAGGCCGACGTGGACGAGACAAAGCGCCGCCTCCACGAAATGCGTCTCTTCAAGAACGTCGGAATCGAAAGCCGGCTGGACGCGTCCGGTATTGGAGTGGACGTGTTCATCGACGCGGAGGATGGATGGTTTTTCCTGCCGTTTCCTTTATTTACAGGTGGAGGTGGCGGGGGCCGGTTCTCCCTGTTGCTTCTGGAGCGGAACTATTTCCGGCGGGCCGAGTCATTGTTCGGCGTCGGCATGTTTAATAAGGAGAGTGAGCGAATTATCATTGGCGCGGGGCTGCCTCATTTTTCCGTCTCGGGCTCGATTCACCAACGTGACTTCCTTGAAAGACAATACGCAGACGGCGGTTTTAACGCCACCAGTGGCTGGCGGACCACGCGGGATGAGGATGATCCGGAACGCTTTGGATCGATTAATGAGGCGCACGATAAGGAGTTTGAAGGTGGAACATTTAGCGTAAGTCTCCGCCCGGTCTCGCCCCTCAAAACATCTCTATCCTTTGAGGCCAATGAGGTTTCGTATGCCAGTTCGCCGGCGGCTTCGCCGGGTGACGCCGGCAACCAAAATGCGGTTCAAGTCGGTGTTTCATTTGGCCCCGGGGATTCAAATCGGGCAAATTTTGCCGAAACCTTCGGAGTTCTATTTGGACTCGGCCTCGCGGGCGTAAGGGACGCAGCGCCTCTTTCCAGAACGCGCTGGATTTGGGGTGGAGATATTTCCGCCGCCCACGGCGCCAAAGCGGTGGGCTCGGACTTCACCTTTTCGCAACTCTCAGCCGCCTTGTCCGGCTCAGCCGAATTTCCGAGTCGGCATCGGCTTAATGGGCGATTGTCTCTGAGTCAAGGCATCGACCTTCCATTTTCCCGAAAGATCGCGACCGGGCGGGATTTAGGTTTAAAAGGCAATTATGCTCGCGAGTTTCGCGGAGACACCGGAGCCGGCACATCGATTGGATACACGCGCCTGCTCCGCCGAAGTGCCCGAGGAATTCTGGCTGCCGAAGCCTTCGTCGAACGCGGAACGGTATGGCAAAAAGACGGCCCCAGGTTCCACCAAGATGGTGTCGGAGCGAGTTTTTATTATCGCTTCTGGCGGTTTCCTTTGCCTCTTGGCATCAGCTACACGCAGAGCCTCACGGACGACGATGGTCAGGTTTCCTTCGCGATTGGAGGGATGTTTTAATGACCTCAACCCGATGCCACGCACTTGCGTTTCTGTTTTTGATCGTCGGTGTCTGCCCGGCTCGAATTTTCTCGGCAGAAAAACCAAAGACTGGGACACTGAGTTTTGTTTTAGAGAACGATCTTTTTTATGGGAGGGACCAAAACTATACGAATGGCCTCCGATTCACATGGGTGCCGGGTCCGGATAGGCCGCCGCCCAGATGGGCTCTCAAATGGGCCCGGTTTGTTCCGTGGTTTCCGGACCAGGGAGTCGTTCGCCCCGGCTATGCGTTTGGGCAAAGTATGTTCACGCCGAAGGATATCACTCTCCCGGATCCGCCCTTGTGGGATCGCCCTTATGCGGGGTGGCTCTTCGCAACTGTCGGACTGGGTGTAGAGGCCGACGGGAGACTCGACCAATTCGGAGTATCTCTCGGTGTTGTGGGACCGGCGTCCCTGGCGGAACAAAGCCAAAAATTCGTTCACAAGGTGATCGGGGCACCCCAACCGCATGGATGGGACACCCAGCTCCACAATGAGGTGGGTATCGTTGTTACCTCTCAGCGAAGTTGGCGTGATTTTGCGAAGGCAAACTTGTCTGGAGTTCAGTTGGATTTGACCCCTCATCTCGGGGCGGCCCTCGGCAATGTGTTCACGTACGCAAATACCGGTTTGACTATGCGCCTTGGCGTACGGTTGCCCAAAGATTACGGGCCGCCGCGCGTTTTGCCCGGATTGCCAGGTGCGGGGGACTTTGCGCCTGTTTCTGATTTCGGCTGGTATATTTTTGGAGGAGTCGATGGCCGGGCAGTGGCGCAGAACATCTTTCTCGATGGAAACACCTTCCGTGACAGTCGAACCGTGGACAAGGAACCATTTGTCGGCGACTTTCAGTTTGGATTCGTCGTTGACTGGCCCGATATTCGCCTTGGCTACACTCATGTCTTTCGCTCGCGCGAATTCACCACCGCTGACGGTAGCGACGAATTCGGCGCCGTTGCTGTTTCATTTAAGGTTTTGCAGTAGAATCTCCCAACGAAGTGGCGTTTCAAATTACCCTTATGTAACTGCACCATCGAATTATGGGGTAAAGGTAGTGACACATGCCGAATCGGAGAGCCGAATTGTATGGCAGAACGTATGGCAATGATTCTAGAATCGCTTGAAACCGTATGAAAATCAAACACTCTTATTTTGATTATAGTCCGTGGGATGCGATAACAATGGTGCCCCGGCCGCAGGCCTAGAAAAGCCTCGCCTCGAAATTCTCGCCGAACTACTGCCCTCCGCCTCCTGATCCAAAAATCACAATTCGCTCGACGGAAACCGCAGCCGTCGTCGATAAAACGCAACCGGTTTGTCCGTTCACAAGAGGCAATCCGTACCGAAATTTCGGTAAAAATTGGGCATGGGCCGAACGATATTCCGTTCCCCTCGAATGTGTCGATTTGTTGCGATGTGTGGCGATATGTTGCGCCCGTGTATGGCAGAACGTACGGCAACGATTCGGAAGTTGCCATCAAAATTGCCCTTCCGGGATCAATTTGTATGGCAAAAGTGATGGCAAAAATTGCCTCGCGAAATTCTCTGACAATGAATGATATCGAAGGGCGATTTGCCATCATAGGGGTGCAGCGGTTGCATATCGTTTTGGAGCGAGGAAGGCAGCCTCCTGATTCCTTCCCGAGTTGAAGGGTGAACCTCAAAAGCCAGGAAGCTTTTTGATGATTGTCATTGGTCTGATAAAATCAAATGGTTGAAAGGTTGATCGAAAGCGACGAAAGCCAAAGAGAGCAAAACAGCAAAAAGTCTGTAGAGAGTTTTGGAGAGGTGGGTTTGTCCCTTCCTCTCCATTATTTTATTTTTGATTGCGAGGTATTTTCCCCTGGACGAGTTCACGCAAGCATTTTACGAAGCAGTTTTCGAAAGAGACTTTCTCCGGAAGAAGGGGGAAGAATTTCAGAATTTCTTCTCGGAGATCATGGAGAAACGATATCCTGGCGACTTTCAGCGTACTAGGCCGTGGGGCAGACAAGGCGATGAAAAAAACGATGGGTATATCCGCTCTTTACGCACACTTCATCAAGTATACGCGCCGAACGAAATGTCAGCGGCGGCCGCAATCGCTAAGATCAATGAAGACTTCTCTGAAGCATTACCGTTTTGGAAAGATCATTTTGATCGCTGGATATTCACGCACAACTCTAGGGATGGCCTCGGTCCGGATATTTTGAAAAGGCTTCTGGATCTTGGACAAGAAAACCAGCAATTTGTGGTTGGGTCTTGCGGCTTTCCTGAGCTTCGACTTGAAGTATTCAAACTTTCATTAATAGATATCGCGCATCTTTTAGGTCCGGCTCCCTCTAGGAAAACGTTCAGTGAATTACGTTTCGATAAACTTGAGCCCGTTATTCTCGCAATTGCACGTAAGGAACCTGTCTCCGATCCTCAAATAAGGCCTGTCCCCAAAGAGAAGCTGTACCATAATGGGCTCTCCCATAGTGTTGAAATTCTTCTAAGAGCTGGGATGGCGAAATCGGATCTCGTAGCTGATTTTTTTAGCAAATGGCCGGATCCAAAACTTGGCGATGAGGTTGCGGCTTCTTTTTTTACTCGATACGAAGATTTGAAAAAAGCGGAGTTGGCGCCTGACCTGATCTTTTACCAGCTGCAATCATTCGCTGGAGGCGGGAATCGCGGAACACCTGAAAATGAAGCCGCGGTTCTCGCAGTGTTGGCGCACCTTTTCGAGGAATGCGATATTTTTGAAGCATTGGGCGTCTCAGGAGATGGAACGCGATGATACTTCCGACAAAAAGACTACCGTCTGACCGCTCTTTGATTGCTGTAGGCGCCGACATATTATCTTGTATCGATCAGCCGAAAACCGTCTCTCGATTATGGAGTCTCGTAAAGGAAAAGACGTTGAACAAAGGTAAATCGAACACAATTACTTTCGACTGGTTTGTATTAGGGCTCGATATTCTTTTCGCCCTTAGCTTAGTGAGCCTTGTCGAGGGTCGGGTAATGCGAACGAAATGATCCACCGAATTTTCAGCAATCTGCAGTCGTTTAAAAGTCTTCAGTTCAAACCTGGGCTTAACATCCTCCTGGCTAAGAAAACGCCTGACTCGACGGTTAAGCAAACACGAAACCGCGCTGGTAAGACAAGTTTGATCGAACTTATTCATTTTCTGATGGGCTCAAAAAGTGAACCAGATTCGATCTTCAGGTCGGACGCCCTTAAAACCTTTTCATTCGGATGTGATTTTGATCTTCAGGATAAAGTTGCATCAATCGAACGTTCGGGAAGTCAGCCCAGCAAAATCATCGTTAATTCCGCCGACACATCCGATTGGACCGTCCAGCCAGTGCTCGATAAGAAGACCGGAACAAATGTTATTTCAAATTCGAATTGGCGTCTTGTCTTGGGAAATATCTGGTTTTCTTTAGGCCAATCGGATGATGAAGAAGAAGCCACGATAAGCGGCCCGACATTTCGTTCTCTTTTCCCTTACTTTGTTCGTCGACAATCGAGCGGCGGGTTTAATTCGCCTTTTAAGCATACCGATCCTCAACAGCTCGGGGATCAACAAGTAGATATTTTCTACCTATTGGGTCTCGACTGGACTATTGCTTACGAATGGCAGAAAGTCCGCGAGCGCGAACGAACACTACGGGAAATAAAAAAAGCTGCAGCCGGCGGAACGCTTGGAAAGGTCATTGGCACCACCGCTGAGCTACGGACGCGCTTGGCCGTCGCGGAGGAACGATCAAAAAGTTTGACTGCTTCTATGCAGACGTTTCGGGTTCTTCCAGAGTACCATGCTTTGGAAAAGGAAGCTTCTGAGGTTACATCGAAATTGGGATCCCTGGCTGATCAAGATACCGTTGATCGCCATCTACTCAAGGAACTTAATCTATCGATTTCGGTTGAACGGTCTCCTAATTCCTCAGAGGTAGAACGCGTTTACAAAGAACTCGGCATCACGTTCCCAGAGAAGGTAACTCGTCGATTTGACGAGGTAAAGTTGTTCCATGATTCAGTGGTCTCTAATAGAAAAGCTTACTTGAGTGAGGAAACCCGTTCGCTTGAAGCACGAATTGGCGAGCGGCAAAAAACCATGGAGGTTTTGGACAAGCGGAGAGCAGAAATCATGTCGATCTTGACTGCACACGGAGCCTTGGAGCAATTCACTCAACTTCAAACCCAGTTGGTGAAGGCAAACACCGAATTGGAAACACTTCGACAACAATTCTCCGTAGCCGAAAATATCGAGGGGCAGAAAGGGGAGTTGAGTATTGAGCGCGGGAAGCTCCTTGCTCAACTACAACAGGAATTCCGAGAGCAGGAACACGTCTTGCGCCGTGCGATTGTGGGATTCGAAGAAATTTCGACGCAGCTGTATGAACAGGCGGGCAGCTTTACTTTGAGTGAAACGTTAAATGGGCCGGAATTCGGCATCACGATCCCAGGTGCCAGAAGCAAGGGCATAACAAATATGCAGCTCTTCTGTTTTGACATGATGCTCATGAAGCTTTGCCGTGAGCGAAAGATGGGGCCAGGGTTTCTCGTCCATGATAGTCATCTTTTTGATGGTGTGGATGACCGCCAGATTGCCACTGCGCTCTCAGTTGGCGCACAAACAGCAGAGTCTTTAAAATTCCAGTATATCGTAACGATGAATTCCGATATTTTTGAAACGGTGAAGACGATCCTGCCAACGGGTTTCATCGATCAATACGTTATGCCAGCTACACTCACTGACGAATCAGAACATGGTGGTCTTTTTGGAATAAGGTTCGATTGAGAATTCAACAGTTTGAGCCAACTGGGATTTGGAGAACAGGGAACCAATCAATCCAAGGTAAGAGAGGCGATCTAAGAGATTTAAGGGGGGAGGCGTAATCAGCTAGGCTGGAATCGCCGCTATTGGCGCTTTGGTGACGTGGGGTGCTCCATGATCCGCTCCGTTCTTGTGGCAACAAACGGCGTCAGGATTGTTCATCGGCGCTTTTTTGGGCGTCGTTTCAGATTTTAGCGTTGGGAGCTCGTCAATTGCGTTGATGAGGTTGGACGGCAACAGGTGGGCGTAGATTTGGGTGGTGACGATTGAACTGTGCCCCATCATTACTCTTATGCGGTTCAAATCGATCCCCTTAATGGCCAGATGAGAGGCGAATGAATGGCGCAAGGAGTGCAAGGTGCCTTTGTCGAGGCCGGAGCGCTTTCGTAGGCGAGTGAAATTCATGGAGAGGATGCAATATTTCATGTTCCATGGGACCACATTCTCTTGCCCCGCCGAAGCTTTCTGCCATCCCCTTAAACACTCCTCCAGCTCGCGATGCATGGGAACCTGCCGGGCCTCCCGGTCTTTCGGATGCCACTCGTCGTTGGGGGAAACCTTTAGAAAACGCTGTTTAAAATCGATGTCCGCCCATTTGAGATTCACGATTTCTCCAAGCCTGAGGCCGGCGTAAAATCCGATGTGGATTATCACCCGCCAGTATGGATCCGCAACGGAAAGCAATTGTTGCAAAGCTTCTTCTGAGAAGAAGAACGGGTGCCGTTTGACCTCAGGCAGTTTTCGAACCCCCCAGATATTGGTAGAGGCATATCCCCATTCCGCCGCTTTTTTCATGGCGGTCTTTATTCCCACCAATTCCCGGTTTATAGTCGATCCCATCATTCCAAGATTTTTTCTGAGGAGTTTGTATTCTTCAAGCACCTCCGGCGTTATATCCGATAAGTACTGAATTGTAATGGCGCGGTCGAAGTTGTTAAAGATCGTTTTGTTGCGGACCACTGTGTCTTTTGCGTGATCGGAAGAAATAAATTTCAGGTATTTTTCTTTATATTCCTCCCAAAGAACCTGCTTATTGATCCCTTTCTTTTTGTCGACCAATTGGTTTTCAATATTGGCCATTCTAATTTTGGCCATCCTTAGGTCCGTGCCCAAAGATTTTTCGATCACCTTGCCATCCTCCCGCCAGTAGGCGGAATAGGATTTGCCCCGTTGCCGAAGTGCCACTGCCATAATCGTCTCCTCCTCTTAGGATCTATTCTTTTGAATCCATCTTGCGAGCGTCTCCCGCTCGATGCGGATAATTTTCCGGCCGAATCGGACAGGGTGAATTTCCATCGCTCGTATCCATTTGCGGAGCGTGTACGGCGAGATTTTCAGAACTCGGGCCGCCTCTTTGACCGTTAATAATCCACCGGATTCAGCTGTTTCCTTCACACGGACCTACCTTCGTTAAATAAAAGAGTCAAGCCGTCCCGCCGAATGAGGGAAGGATGGCCTTATCTATAAAGAGACGGGATTCGGCCGCGAAATGTCAGGAATTAGTTGGAGATGGGGGTGGGTTTTAACTTACGTCAGCGTGTTTTCAGCCATTACCGTCGCAAGGAGAATTCGGTTATTATTTTTGACACCCTCGTATAAAATTGATTTGATTCGAATCGATGCCGAACAAACCCCTCAACCCATCGTCCCTCCTTGCAACGTCCCAGGCTTGCAAGCTCCTCGGCATTACTCGGCAGACTCTGTACTCGTGGATGAAAAGCGGGCGCCTCAAGCCGTGGACACGGATCACCGGCACCACTTGGTTATTCGAAAAGAGGGAAGTTAAACGGTTGCGTGGGTCCAAGTACGACCGGATCAGCGGCAAACGGCGCGGGAGGAAATAAAGGGAATGTCTCCACGTCAAAAAAGAGAAACGCCCCGGAGCGAGCCGCGGCCATCGACCGATCTGACCTTTATCACCAACGAGCGCGGCCAGAGTCTATCCGATAGGTTCACCGCGTTGCTGGCCGACGATACCCGCCACTTCGATTGCCTGGTCGGTTATTTCTTTATCAGCGGTTTTCACAAGCTTTATCCTTCCCTCACCAAAACCGAGAAGATACGGATTCTCATCGGTATTAAGACTGATCGGGCTACGTTCGATTTGATTCAAAACGCAAACGAGCAGCAGGAATTTATTCTGGAATCACACGCCCAAGTTAGAGAGCGGCTTCCGGATATGGTCATTGACGAGCTTCAAGGTTCTGCAGACACCTCGGAGATCGAGGATGGGATAAGAATGTTCATCGAGTGGATTAAAACGGGCAAGCTCGAAGTCCGAGCGTATCCGTCGGCCCGCGTCCATGCAAAGCTCTACATCATGACGTTCCATGAGGATGACCGCGACAAGGGGCGCGTCATTACCGGCTCGAGCAATTTCACGGCCGCTGGACTACAGGACAACCTGGAATTCAATGTCGAGCTAAAGAATCCATCTGACTATGATTTCGCGATCCGGAAATTTAATGAACTATGGGAGAAATCGGTTGATGTTACCCAGGACTATGTAGCTACCATAGAACTCAAATCGCCATACGCGCAGTTCACCCCTTATGAGTTATATTTGAAATTTCTCTACGAGTATTTCCGTGGATGGCTCAACCTGCCGGACGAGATCGATGATGTCTATTTGCCAAAAGGATTCAAGAAACTAAAATATCAAGAAGAGGCCGTGCTAAACGCGCAAAAAGTCCTCGATGAATACGGTGGGGCTTTTTTGTCAGACGTCGTCGGCCTCGGTAAAACGTATATGTCTGCTCTTCTTGCGCATCGACTCAATGAGCCGTGCCTCGTCATCGCCCCTCCGCATCTTCTCGACGAAAATAATTCCGGTTCGTGGCCGAACGTGTTTCGCGAGTTCGGCGTACGCGGGTTTCTGTGCGAATCTCTTGGGAAACTGGAATCGCTTGTGGAGCGCGATCTCTCGAAGTTCACCAATGTTTTCATTGATGAATCGCATCGATTCCGAACCGAGGACACGCAAAGCTATGAACTTCTTGCTCAAATCTGTCGCGGGAAGAAAGTCATTCTTGTCTCTGCCACACCACTAAATAATACCCCACAGGACATCCTGAGTCAGATCAAGCTATTTCAACCTGGAAAGAACAGCACCATTCCAAACGTCCGCAACCTTGAAGCGTTCTTCGGAGCATTAAAGCGCAAGCTAAAAGGGCTAGATCGTCAAGCCAACCGAAACGAGTACTTCGCGACAGTTCAGGAAAATGCCCTAAAAACTCGTGAAAAGATCCTCAAGTATCTCATGATCCGCCGCACTCGCACGGAAATCGAAAAGTACTATGGGGAAGATTTGAAACGTCAGGGTCTGAAGTTTCCCGAAGTTGCTGACCCAGAGCCGCTGTATTACAAGTTCAACAAGACCGAAAGCGAAGTGTTCGATGAAACGATTCGATTGCTGAGAGATGACTTTAAATATGTTCGCTACACCCCGCTGGCCTACTATACGGGGAAGCAGGACGAGCAGGACATTCAAAGTCAACGGAACCTCGCCAAATTCATGAAGATTCTGACCGTGAAGCGGTTGGAAAGCAGTTTCACGGCATTTCTCTCCACGCTTGGCCGTTTCATCCAAACTTATGAGCGCGTGATCGCGGAGTTCCATAAAGGCCATGTTTTCATTAGCAAAAAATACGCTGGAAAAATATTTGAACTACTTGAAACCGACGACCAGGAAGGTATTGAACGGTTGATAGAAGAGGACAAAGCAGAAAAATTGTCCGCAGGCGACTTCAAGAAGGAATACATTTCCCTTCTGGAGGATGACTTGAAGGCACTGAAGGCCATTCGTTCCCAATGGAAAAAAGTCGTCCGGGACCCCAAATGGGAATCGTTTCGAGAGATTCTGAAGACGTCCAAGTTGCTTAAAAGCGGCAAGCTGATCATCTTTACGGAGTCCAAGGAAACCGCCAATTACCTTGCCGCCCAAATTACAAAGGAAGTCGGGTCAAAAGTTTTGCTTTTTACCGGTGAGTCACTTAAAAGCGTTCGTGAAGACGTTACCGCTAATTTTGATGCCAAAGCCTATAAACCGAAGGATGAATACCGCATCCTCGTTGCCACTGAGGTGCTTTCCGAAGGTGTCAATCTTCATCGTTCCAATGTGGTTATTAATTACGACATCCCTTGGAACCCAACCCGTTTGATCCAGCGGGTTGGTCGGGTAAATAGGGTGGACACCAAGTTCGATACCATTCACACCTACAACTTTTTCCCAACGGACGAAGGCAACGATCTCATCAAGTTACGGGAGGCCGCCGAAGCCAAGATTCATGCTTTTATCCAAATGCTTGGTTCCGACGCCCGACTGCTCACTGAGGGTGAAGAAGTTGTCTCACATGATCTCTTTGCCAAGTGGAACTCCAAGGTGACCATCACCGGTGAAGACGAGAACGAGGAAACAGAATTGAAATTTCTTTCTGAAATCCGTGAGGTTCGCGATAAAAACCCCACTTTATTTGAGCGGATTAAACGTTTACCAAAAAAGGCGCGCTCCACCCGGATGCTTTCATCGGCCCCGGAAGCGGTTCAATTTCCGGCACTGATCTCCTATTTTCGACAGGGCAAACTTGACAAGTTCTTCCTGTCCGGGGCAGGCAGTCAGCTGGCCACAGAATTAGACTTTATGTCGGCAGCAACGATCCTTAGGCCCGCTGATACGAATGAGCCGCGGCAATCCATCCCAAAGGAGTTCTATGGCCTGCTCGACAGGAATAAAACTGCCTTCGTTACCGCAACGACAGCCGAACCTCAGCAGGACGAATCATCGTTTCGTGGGAGCCCTTATGACGCCTACCTTCTAAAGCGCCTTAAAGAGCGGGCGCTTCGCCGGTGTCCACAGTTTACTGAGGATGATGAGGATTTTGTCAGCAAGGTGATACGGCTCCTGGAAGATGGCTCGCTTCCAAAGACCCTCACTAAAAAGATGGCAGCGCGCCTCAAGAAGGAAATCGAGCCGCTCAAGGTGCTGGCTATTCTTCGGCGCGATATCAAACAAGAGTTTTTTCAGGCCAGCCCCATTGCAAATGCCAGCCAGGCATTGGCGTTTCGAGAGGTGATATTGTCGTCCTTTCTTAGCCAGCGTCCATGAATTCACAGCAAGCCCGCGCGCTTGTCACCGATACTTTCCCTCAGCCTTTCGACAAAGGCCGTTTCCGGCAATTCGCCGTCAATCTGCTCAACCACATTGACGAGTCAAAGGCTCAGGCATGGAACACCACATACGTCAAGGACGCCTTCAAAGACCACGTCAAAGGCTACGAACGCCTTGGCACTTACACCTCGCCCGACGATGAGAAGCTCGACGTTCTTATCGTCCACCTGACGGCAGAATCCAAATTGGGACGCGCCCGCACCGCTATCCGCAACTTCGTCGCCGACCATCTCAAAACTCGTGATAGCAAGGAAGCCGCGCTCGTTGCCTTCGTTTCGCCAACGGAAAAGCAATGGCGCTTTTCCTACGTCAAAATGGAATACGCAGCCGTCGCGCAGGACGATGGCAAGGTTGGCGTAAAAACCAAACTCACCCCCGCCCGCCGCAGTTCCTATATCGTTGGGGAAGGCGAGAGTTGTCACACAGCGCAGACCCGTTTTCTCGACTTGCTCCAGGACACCGAGAATCATCCTATGCTTGCGCAGATCGAAGACGCTTTCAGCGTTGAGGCTGTTACCAAGGAATTTTTCGAGCAATACAAAGCGCTGTTCCTCGATCTCGCAGATGAAATCGAAGTTTTGATGAAACGGGACAAAACCATCCGCGACGAATTTGCCTCCAAGAACGTCAGCACTGCCGACTTTGCCAAGAAACTTATGGGGCAAATTGTTTTCCTCTACTTCTTACAAAAGAAAGGTTGGTTGGGCGTGTCCAAAGGTTGCGATTGGGGTGACGGTCCGCACAATTTTCTCCGCCATCTTCTCGACGGTAAATTCGGCCCGCACAAGAACTTTTTCAACGACATTCTCGAACCACTCTTTTACGACACGCTCGCTACGGATCGCGGCCACGACGCATGGTGCAAAACCTTAAACTGCCGCATACCGTTCTTAAACGGTGGACTCTTTGAACCACTCGCTGGTTACGACTGGCAGAAGACCGACATCGCCATCCCCAATTCGCTGTTCGCGAACACCAAGACCACCAAGGCCGGTGACATCGGCACGGGTATCCTCGACGTATTCGACCGCTACAACTTCACCGTCAACGAAGCCGAACCACTAGAAAAGGAAGTGGCCATTGATCCAGAGATGCTTGGCAAGGTGTTCGAGAATCTGCTCGGGGTGAAGGAGCGAAAATCCAAAGGCTCGTTTTACACGCCACGTGAAATCGTCCACTACATGTGCCAGGAAAGTCTTATCAATTACATCGACACCGCTGTCAACACCGAGCAAATTATTCCACGCACCGATATCGAAACCTTCATACGCTCCGGTGACCAGGCCAGCCACTACGAAGCCGCTCGCGTGGAGGGCACGGGATACGCTCGCAAACTTCCCAAGACCATTGAGACTCATTCTCGCCTACTCGATGATAAGCTCGCCGACATTACTGTGTGCGACCCCGCCATCGGATCCGGCGCATTTCCTGTGGGCATGATGCAAGAAATCGTCAGGGCACGATCAACTCTCACCCCCTACTTTAATGATGTTCATGAACGTACCTCCTATCACTTCAAACGCCACGCTATCCAGAACTGCCTTTACGGAGTGGATATCGATCCTGGGGCCGTTGAAATCGCCAAGCTACGTCTCTGGTTATCGCTGGTGGTGGACGAGGATGACGTGAAGCAAATCAAACCGCTGCCCAACCTTGATTACAAGATTGTCGCCGGGAATTCGCTACTCTGCGTGGAGAAAAATCTGTTCAACGTAGAACTTTTTAATAAGTTGGAGGAACTCAAACCTCGCTACTTTGATGCCACAGACCGGAAGCAGAAAGAAAAATTCAAACATGAAATTGACGATCTCATCCTCGAACTAACTAATGGCAAGGAAATCTTTGACTTTGAAATTTATTTCTCCGAAGTGTTTCACAGGAAAAATGGATTTGATGTGATAATTGCGAATCCACCATACATTACACTGGCACTGGGTAAAAAACAAAACCATCTCACTAAGAAGGACATAGAGCTACTTACTCCTTTGTATAGCGATGTGATTGAATATAAAGGGAATACATTTATTCTATTTTTAAGGCGCGCCTATGAAATCGTTGCTAATAAAAAAGTGTGTACGTTTATAATTCCAAATACATTATTGCTAAATGACACCTGTGAAAAAATGCGCAAATTCCTTTTATCGAAAACCTCTTTAGTGACTTTGGTAAATATTCATGGCCGAGTATTTGAAAGTGCTGAAATTGGCGGTAATTTAATTTGCATCTTTAAAAGATCAGCTGAAGAGGAAAATAAAGTTCAAATTCATGAAGTTGCCGATCTGGAGAAATTTGCCACACTGAAGCCATCGCTCATTCCCCAGCTCCAATTTGCGAGCAACGAGGGCTGTAGATTTTATACTGATGCAATTGGCGCAAATATAATTAAAAAGATACGAGATAACAGTACTTCGCTAGGTGAGTTGGCAGGTTTTTATAATGGAATAAAAACAGGCGATAATAAAAAATATTTGTCAGATCGTAAGATTAACAGCAAATACCGCGAGATAATTCGGGGTAGAGATGTTGATCGATATCAAATCGTTTTTAATAACAAATTTGTTTTATTTGATAAGCAATTGCTTTGGAGTAATTCGGACGAAACAAAACTCGGCAGAAAGCCAAAGATAATCATTCGCCAAACTGGAGACAGTTTGATCGCCGCTCTTGATGAAGTCGGACGCTTTAGCATGGATACTACTCATCTTATATTCGATACAAAAATAGACATTCAATATCTATTGGGATTGCTCAACTCAAATCTTATGAATTGGATACATCGCAAATTAACAAATGAGGAAAATCGGGCCTTCGCTGAAGTCAAGATTGTTAATCTGAAACGCCTCCCGATAAAAATTGCCACGGGTGCTGATCAGAAATCAGTCATCAGTCTCGTTAATCACATCCTAACGGTGAAGCAGCGAAACGCGGATACGGATACGACCCCCTCGGAGCGGGAGATTGATGGGTTAGTGTATAAGCTCTACGGGCTAACAAAAGAAGATATTGCGATTGTAGAGGAATCAAGAAGTTAAATTGCAAGCATTCTTCAAGAAGCGATGCGGTTTGAACGCAATCCGTCGAAGGAAAAAATTGTTGTTTTCATTAAAGTGCTCACAACAAGCTGAGAATATCTATGCATGAGAAGCTATACGATCTTCTAAAAGATGTTGCCCGTCAGGGCAAAACCGATTTTTACAAGCCGGTAGGAAGGTCAATTGGAATCCGAGACGGCGCAGGAATGCGCCAGCTTTTCATCTATCTTGGAGAAATTTCCAAACACGAAGTTGCCCAGGGGCGACCAATGTTGAGCGCCGTAGTGGTTAACCCGAAGGACAAAATGCCCGGCGCTGGATTCTTTCGATTAGCGAAAGAATTGGGACGCCAAAAAGGACAGGACGACAAATCTTTTTTTGCTGAAGAGCTTCATCGCGTTTTTACTCATTGGAATGAAACCGGCCGGAATGTGGAAGTCGCTCGAAATTATTGGTTTGAGGAGTATTGGCCACAGGAAGGTCGCGATCTCGATAATCTTTTCATGTGGTTCCATGAGAAAAACATCAAAAAGGACACTGAGGTTAAGCAAGGCGACAGAGTGGTTTTTTATGAGGTCGGTCGGCATCCAGAGGTCAAGGTTGAAGGCGCAAAGGCCCTCTTTGCGAGTGGGACAGTCGTGGACGACCGTGAATATATCCCAGAGCCTGAACAATTACGCGGTGGAAAACGCTGGATTTTTAAACGAAAGGTCAAGACTGACGTGCCAGTTCCTCCCCGCAAAGGGATTCCCCTGTCTGAGGTGAAAACACTTTTGAATATCGAGGGCCTGCCGCAACATGGATTTCAATTAAGCCAATCACAGTTTGAGTTATTGGAAGAAGGGCTCAGGCATCGCCAGGAAGAATTCAACCAATCAAATCATGGCGACAATGGACGTATCAACACGCGACCTGATGTAGACGAAAAGCCCTATAACTCCCAAGACGCCTCTCGTATCACTCCGTCCTCAACGGTAACAGATCCTGCAGAACGGGCCGCCAGATTGGAGAAATCAAACAACGCGCACAAAGCGCTATTGAATAAACTGGCAGAGACATTACGCGCGAAAGGTTATGAGACAACGGTCAATTCGCAAGTCGATCTGTTTGCCAAGATCGGAGATGCCAATTGGATCTTCGAAGTGAAGAGTACCCACGATGGAAATTTCTTATCCCAGGTCAGACATGGTATCGCTCAGCTTTATGAATACCGATACAAGTATCGTCGATCGGCCCATAACGTAGGGTTGTGCTTGGTGTTGCAGACGGCACCGCCGGATGGATTTCATTGGGTTGTCGACTACCTTTTAAATGATCGAACCATCCATGTCTGTTGGCCTGTCCCAAACGGATTTTCCAATGGGTCGGAAAAGAGCCTGCGGTTCTTATCTTGATCAAAAGCAGGAAAAAATAAAATGAAGTATAAGCCCGTCGATTGGGGTGGCAACCTCAACTTCTCAAAAATTGACCCTAACTACCCACCCAAACCTGTGATTGAAAGGGATGGACGTTCTCCGAAGAATTCTGATCGGCATCGAACTTTGAAGGAACTGTTTTTTTCAGTCCTTCAGAACAATGGAGTTGCGCCACAGCCTCTTGAGCATGCGTTTCTTGACGGCCTGGCAGCCGACAGCCAAGGAGTGGTTTTCAAGGGAAGCGAAGCGCCTCAGTTTTTCTATTTGGCGACACAGCAGAAAAACTCTCCACTGCATTTATCGAATTTGGATGACAAATTAAAAAAGCTACGAACCGAATTCAAGAAAAAGGGGATGACGAAGATTTCGATTTTTCTCGTTATCGGATTTTTTGTTGAAGGGAATATGCGCCAAACAGAGTTTTTTGTCCTTCCCGTTAACATGAAAAAAGCATTCAGCAAAGCTGGCTCAACTGTATTTTCTTATGAAAGGTGCGATGAAGAAGCAAGTCGTCGAAGCCACATCGTCAAATTACGACAAGAATAAACTTATTGATCGTTATTTAACTTGCTTATGGATGGATGATTTTCAGCGATTGACTATGCCGTATGGGACAAAAGCTGTGGCCACATTCTTGGCAGGTTCGAGATGTTTGAGTTGATCATCAAAGTAAATATCCGGAGCGAAAGAATTAATGAATGGTGCTTTCTCGGCGCCACCTAAAAAGAAGGTTTCATCAATGATGAGGCCTTTGTTGCGGCAAGTCGTTACTAACCGCTTATGTACCCGGGCGTCCCTTGCAGTGACGATTGCAGTTCGAATTTTTGGGTGATTTTTCCCTGCCTTATCTTCCGCTACCTGCCTTAGCTGACCAATCGCTTTTAGGAATTCATAGATTGGTCCAGGGCGATGAGATTTTTTCGCAAACCGTTTTTCATACGAGACAAATGCCTTCAAGTCTTTCCGCTGATATACCGATTCCGCGCTGTCATCCGCCAGGACGCCATCAAAGTCAAATCCAATGCGTAATTCATCATCGTGGGTTCCATTTAGAAGGGTGGTTGATTTCTTATGAACAACGTGCGCCGCGGCAAACCCTTTCTCGAGGGCTTCTCTGACGTCATGAGTGCTACAGGATAAATATAGCTTGGAATTAAACGCCTTAAGATACTTGAATTTTGGTGCACCATTTGTGAACGCAGCGCGAAGAATAGGTAGGGAATACTTTTCGATGGAGTTGAAAATACGAACGGCCGTGTCAGCATCGTTGTTCGAGACTAAAACAACTTCAGTCAATTCGGTGGAGAGAAGTTGATTTAACTTTAGAAGCTTTTGGACGAGTGAGAACGCCGTACCCTTGCGAAGAATTTTACGTTCATTCCGACGTTGGAGTTGCCGGTATGTTTTTAGTCCCTTTTGGTTGAATACCTTGTTCTCTGCCTCAAGATCGAAGAGGGCTCTGGATGAAACCGCGATGACCAACTTGTCATTAAAAGAAAAGGGCATGTATTCATGATTGACGGTTTTTCGCGGTGTTTCAAGGTTCCATCCAAATTAGAACAAGCCAGTTTTACGCCTTTTTGGACATTAACCACTCGAAAATCGCCCACATCGACGCCAGATCTTCTTTGTTGTAAACCAAAATCTCGTTCATGACAGCGTCGCGCTCCTGGGGATCTTCCATTTCGGTGGCCTCAATGTATTTGGCCATCGACCATTGACCGCCGTATTCGTCCTGGGTGCGCTTGAAACCAACATAGGGCTCGATGACCTTGAGACTGTAACTGGGCAAGGGAAGGGCGAGCGAGTCCTTCGTTACCACCAACAAATCCAATAAATTGTCGATGACCTTTTGGCCGGTGCCGTCTGGATCCCCATAACGGTCGATATATCGGTTCAAAAATGTTTTTTCATAAGGGGCCCAGTGGACGAAGGGAATAGTGTCTCCGTATTTCTTAAAGACATTCCGGGCCTCCGCTAAGAACATCTCCCATCCCTCCCGGTCGCCCTCCGGACCGAAGCCGGCTACTGCCGGATGGAATTCTCCGGGGACCTTTCCATAAACCTGAATTCCCCAGAGGTAAATTTTGTCCAACTCATTAAATTGAGGCGGCATGCCTTCCAAGTCAAACATCACGTAGTTGTCGTGGGCCGGTAGGTCGGGCGGTTTAAGAAGAATCTCCTGGCCCGATTTGTAGGCCCGCGCATTTCTCAGGATCGAGCCCGCGCGCTTGCCGACTTTTTGCGTCTTGTTGCCCCAAGGCTTCTTTAACTCCGCCAAACTCTGGTCGGTGTAGCTTTTCAGGAGTTCATCTATGGTGGAAACGCCATTTGCGCGCAAGGCGAATGCGAGATTCTGATCCACGGCGACAAGCAGCGCCACGTCCTTGTTTTCTTTTGCTTGGTTCCAGCAGCGCTCGTTGTAACCGCACCCACCGCACTTCGACCACCCCACGGGGCTGTAGGGCTCACTTTCAGCCAGACGGATCGAGATGATCCGTTCCAGCGTTTCGATTGTTCCATCGCCATTATTGTAAGGAATCTCAATAATTTCGCCGGTTCCGCTGTGCGCCTCCAATCGATGTGGCGGTTCCTCTAAGTTTTTTTCAAAGAGCCAGCCATAGATTCGGAGTTGGTGAAGAATTTCCGGGTGATCATCCTTGGTCACCCGGCGAGCCATTTTTGAATCGCGAATGATGTAGCCGTTCGGTGTGGCTATGAGAAAGTCCGGTTCACCAATGACTTCGCACGTGATTCCATTCACCGGCAGTGTGGCCTTGAATCGCGCCTGATAGATGACCGGCGCCCTGTTTTTGATCGCCTCAATGGTGCGCCTCTCGCGGTCCATGCCGGCTTTCATGTCGATGAATTCAGGGAATGTTTGAAGATGGCTTGCTTCATGGCGATCACCGAGTTTTTTCAACACCTCCACGTAGGGACTCGGCTTGGCTTCCGGCTCGCCTTTGTGCCGAAGGTAAACCCGCAGGTCGCAGCTGGCCGGCTGGAAGTACACATGAAAGTCGGAAGCGTGAAATATCATCGTCCGCATTTTCTCTTTGGGGTAGTGGAAGGGCAAGCGATGAGTGTGAAATATAAATAGGGAAGGACGGGTTAGCGGGGATACCGGGCAAGAAATCTTTTTATCCTCTTGATATCAAATGTCTCGTCCGTATACTTTGCACTGTATGTAATGAATAGACCGATTTGGGACTGAGACTGCAGGATCCACTGGATCCGGAGTCCGCCTGAAGTCACCGCGGTCAATTCACGATCCCCTCTATACAAGGCGATAAGCCTGCTTCCCGGTCTCGTGGCCGGCGGAGAAGGCTTCTGTTATTTACGGTGACAGAAATTAGGAGGGAGGACTACAAGATGGAGATTATGAAGAAAGAACAGGAAGAAGACAATTTGCCGGGATCGATCCCCGGAGCAATCCGGATCATGTGCCATTTTTGTAAGAAAAAGTTTCATACCCATCTTCTGTACGGGACGGTCGTGACATGGTGTAAACGCTGCCGCCGGTTAATTAAAACCTCTCGCGAAGAAGTATCTCCCTCCAAATTATCCCTCATATAGCTGACATGAAGCCACGTTTTTGAATCGGCGGATGCCGGACGCAGTAACACACCAATTTAATCGACAGGAATTTTAACGTCGCGTCTCTAAGAGAGCCAAAAGCAAACCGCCGTTCTAACGGACGACATTGCTCGTGCCAAGTCGCGCCGCTCGAACAGGAGTATTTTCTCTCCTGAGTATCACCATCAATAGACAGCGACTCTAACAGAGCCAAAAGCGGGCCAGAGCCTAGTGCCAGCGCCTGCTGGAGCCCAGTCGCGCAAACAAGGATCACGTCCTTGGGTGCGACTGGGCTTTTTTTTGCGCGGGGACGTGAGTTCTTCCTGCCAGTCCTGCCTCCGGACGAGATCCGGAGGAGGACATCATGTCCAACCAAAGGAAGTTCGGTTACACGTCGTTCGAGAAGTGGGAAGTGAAGTTGGCGAAGAAGAAGGCGAGAAGGTTGATCGGGAAGTTCGGGTTTACGCAGGAGGACGCTGGGGATTTGGAACAAGAGCTGTTGCTCCATATTTTCCTGCGAAAAAAAGGAGGTTCTGCCGCGGCCCAGCTCCAATCAAAAGGAAAATCGGTGATGGGGCGGATTCTCGACAACCGGATCCGTGATCTCATCGAAAAAGCCAAAAGCAAAAAAAGGGAAGGGCAACTCAAATCCGATTCCCTGCATCGAGAGCTCGGCCAAGGAGAAGAAGGAGAGTCCGTTACTTACGAAGACATCCTCAGCGAGGACGATTCGTTTGGGCGGAGCGGGAAACGGCGGTTGGCCGAGGAGGAGGAAATACGGCTCGCGCTGGGATCCGCGCTCGGAAAACTGACGTCGTTCCAGAGGCGCGTGTGCCGGTTGCTTATGACATACCGGACAGTCGATAAGGTCGCAACAGCGGTTCGCATGAAGAGGCCGACCCTCTATCTGGAAATTAATCGGATCCGGGCGGTTTTCGACGAGGAGGGCCTTGGCGGATATATCTAACCAAAAAATAGTTCTGACAATCCGGCCGCGTTTCCCGTCTCTTAGGTAGTGGAGACGCTATGGACGCAGTTTACCGGTTCGAATTCAAAGAAGAAGTCCCAGCCAAAGAGATTGAAGAGACGCTTTGCTGGGCGGTTCTAAATGCCGAAAGCATTTACGGGAAACCCCGGGTACGTCTGGACGGCTCCTTTAATTTCGATAAGGAGAAACGGGTATGCGTGATCGACAAAACAACCGAGGTTGGACAGTGCATAGCGCAAATATTCACCGATTGCATCAGCCGCGCTTTCGGCGAGGCGGCTTTCAAGGTCGCCCGTTTACGAAAGAAGAAGCACTTCGCCGATGGCGAAACCAAGGGAAAGGAATCGGCGAACGGTTAAGACGATGGGTCGCCTCGCTTCAATTCCTGTCCAGGCGGTGGTACTGGCGGAATTGGGAGGAAGTCAAGATCGAGATCCTGTCTGCGTGTATGGCCGTCTGCATTCTTTTGTTCATCACCACATTTGCCGCCATGATTGTTGAGGGGTTCTCCATTGGACACTAAAACCCCGATCACAGAGCCGGCCAAACCGGAAAAGAAACATCTGAGCGCCACCCAAATCAGCATGTTCCTCCGTTGTCCGGAACAATTTCGCTTCCGGTACATCGAGGGGAAGAAAGTCCCGCCCACCGGCGCCATGATGCAGAGCAAAGTGTGGCACAAAACGGTGGAGGAGAACTACCGGCAGAAAATCAAATCTGAGCAGGACCTCCCACTCAATCACATGCAGGAATTTTACGCGGCAGAGTATGAGACTGCGCTCAAAGCAGAGGAGATCGCGTTTGAGTCGGATGAGAACCCTGGCGATTTAAAAGATGAAGGCATCGCGATCACAACCGTTCACCATAAATTGATTGCGCCTCGGGTTCGGCCCCTGCTGGTGGAGGAGAGATTCACGGTCAACCTAGGCGACGATTTTCCATACGACTTGGTCGGTGTGTGGGACTTGGTCGATAAAGACGGGTTCATCGCCGATAACAAAGCTTACAGCAAGACCCCTAATCAGGATGACGTGGACAAGGACATCCAGCTTGGTATCTACAGTTTGGGTTTTCGCGCCACGCGGAACCAAATTGAGAAAGGCCTCCGCCTCGACACCATTGTCAAAAATAAAAACCCCAAGGCGGTTCAAATTTCCACCAGACGCACCAACGACGATTGCCGGTTCCTCCTCCGCTTGATTGAGCAGGTTGCCCGTGTGATCCAATCCGGCGTTTTTTATCCCAATCCCAACGGATGGCACTGTTCCGCCGCGCGATGTGGTTATTGGTCGCGGTGCATCGGCCGGAAATTCGCCAGGTAAAAGGAGAAATTAAAAATGAAGACCGACGTCACTTTGCCCGAAGAAGGAAATCAAACATCACCAGCGGCGCCCGCCGAGAAATCAAAAGAGGTCCATGTCGACTTTTCAAAAAAGGAGTCGGCCGCCGGATCATCGCCATTTCAGAAGGCGCAGTCTGTTGAAAAGAGGCTCAAACTTTTTCTCTGGGGCGACTCGGGCGTGTTCAAAACCACTGTCGCCTTACAATTTCCCAAACCGGTCGTGATCGATATGGAGGGCGGCACCGATCTTTATGGGGACACGTTTGATTTCGGCGTCCTTAAAGCCACGACCGCGGACCAGGTGTTGGAAGCGGTGAATTGGCTGCTCACCAACCGCCACGATTACCGGTCGCTCATCATCGATCCCATCACGATCTACTGGGACGCCCTCCAAAAGAAGTGGTCGGATATTTTTTTACGGCGCAACAAAGGTTCGAAGGGTCATCGATTCGAGTTCTACGACCTCCAACCCAAGGACTGGATGACGATCAAGGCGGAATTTAAGGAATTTATCCGCAAACTGATCGCGCTCGACATGAACGTGATTGTGACCGCGCGCCAGAAACCGCAATACAAAGAAGGATCATTTATGGTGGCGATGGGCGACACCTTCGATGGCGAAAAGAGCCTCCCTTATCTTTTCGACACCATCGTCCACCTTTTTATCGATGAAAACGGCCGGCACATGGGACGGTGCCTGAAAGACCGCTCCCACAAACTCCCAAAGGAAGCGTTTCAACTGCCAGACGAGCCGCTTGATGCCCGGTACAAAGTCTTCGAGTCTTTCTTCGGTAAACAGCCGCTCTCCCGCAAACCAAAACCCATCGAGCTGGCCACCGATGAGCTGAAGGTGAAAATCCAATCTCATATCGAAACCCTGGGAATGACGCCGGAGCATGTCGAGCGAAGGTTGGCCACCTACGGAGCGGAAAGTATTGATGATCTCAAAGCTCAAGACGCCGAAACGATTCTCAAAAAACTTGAGGCGGCCGTGGCCGCTAAAAATACAAATCCAGGAGGATCCCATGCCTAAGATTAACTTCGACGAAATCGAAGACGTTCAAGACTTCTCTCCCATTCCCGGCGGTCGTTACTTGTGCCGGCTGGTCGAAGTCGAGGAATCAAAAACCCAATACGAGGACGAGATGTGGAACGTGCGATTCGAGGTCATCGAAGGCGAACACAAGGGTCGCGCCGTCTTCGACCGGATGATTTTCAGCCAGGCGGCGATCAAGCGGGTCAAGTTGATCTGCTCGCGATTGGGTCTCGATGTTTCCGGGCCGATGAATCTTACCCCGGAGATGGTGAAAGGAAAAACCTGTTACCTCACGGTGGATATTGAGGAGTACCTCGACGATAAACAGAACCCCAAGAAACGGAACGTGGTGCCGTTCGCGGGATACGAGAAAGCGGACAAAGCCGCGCCGGCGCAGCAGGCCCCGGGAGCCGATTCGGAGGAGGAACCGTTTTGAGTCGTGCCATGGGAAGGTCTGGCTCGGCTTGAAAAGGCGCGGCAGAACGTGGCATGGCATCTTCTTCGCTTGGCTCTGATGAATTTGATGTTACTAGGCATGGTCCGGCGAAACGAATGTGGCTTGGCCAGGATCGCCAGTGCATGGCACAGCAGGGCTCGGATTCGCTGGGCATGGTGAGGCATAAAAAAATCAGGAGGAATCAAAATGGAAGCGACATTAGACGGGAAAAGAGAAAAGCGCGCGGTCGGGCTGAATTTGGGCGACGCGTACAAACCGAAGGGTGTCGTTAAACACGATCAACCCTACGTGATGGAAGTGCAGATCGAGGGAACATCAACCCTTTTGTTTCACCGGTACGACTGCGAAGCGGCGGAAGCCAAATCTCGAGCAAAAAAAGGTTCTCAGGAAAGGAAGACCGACAACTTAGAGTCATACGTCTACCGGGTTCCCGGATTAAACGAGATCGGCATTCCAGGAATCAATTTTAAACAGTGTCTGGTTCACTCGGCCAAATTCAACCAGGACCCACGGAGCCCGCGAAAATCGGCGATGGATATCTTCAAAGCGGGACTTCAAGTCATGCCGGAAGTTGCCACGCTCGGCGTTGAGCATTGGGATTTCGAGGACAAGCGGGGCGTCATCATTCAAAAGGCTCGTGTCGCCCGGATCCGGCCGGCAATGAAACCGGGATGGGCGGCGACTTTTTTTGTGCGGGTTCTCCTTCCTGAATACATCACGCCGGACCTTCTTTATGAAGTGATCACCCGCGCGGGAATGACCGTTGGGTTGGGCGATTACCGTCCCGAATACGGTCTGTTCCTTCTGAAAAGATTCGAGAGGTGGGAAAACTGATTCTGGCATGGCGAGCTCTGGTGCGTTGAGTCGAGGCTGAACTGGGTGGGGTTGCCCGTGGGTGTGGTCAGGCGAGGTGAGGATTCATTGCCCATTTGGATGTCCGGGCGTGGAGTTGTGCGGTAAGTCATGCCAATGATTGGTGGGCTGCGGTTAGGCGAGGCGTGATTGATTTCAACAAAAAGGAGAGGAGCATGATGATGACTCATTCTGAAAAATGGGGTGACACGGCGAACCGCTACCGGAACATCGTGGACGCGCTTGAAAATCTCTTAACGCAGTTGAGGCAGAACGCCCGCAGGGACGAATTTTACCTGCGGCTGGAAGCTGCGCGAGACGTTTACCGGCACGAAATGGCGTGGCACCGGTACGAGGCTCTCTGTTGCCAGTGCCGAACGATGGTCGACCTGGACCTCATCAAAATTGACGATGTACGACGAAACCCTTGAAGGCATTCTCACCGATATCCGCTACCACGGAGACGGGTTCTTGATCGGACGGCTCAATCAGGGAGCCACCGTTAAGGGGCAGCTCATCTCGCCGAAAATCGGGATGGGCTACATTTTTAAGGGTCACTGGGAGGATCATCCCAAGTTCGGCCGCGGATTCAAATTCGAGGAGTATCAAACCGTCTACCCGACCAGCTCCAAAGCGATCCAGGAATATCTCGTGGAAAATGCCGAAGGCATCGGCCCCAAGATCGCCGAGAAATTGACGGAGGCGTTCGGCGATCAAACGCTTCACGTGTTGAAGACAGACCCGGACAGGGTGGCCACCACGAAATCCGGCATCACGCTTGAGCGGGCGAAGGCCGTTTCCGAACAACTTCGGGAGATGGAGAAGCAAGAGCGGGTGAGCCTCGCCTTAAACGAGATGGTGAGCGGCACCCGTCTTCCGAAATCAGCGTTGAACGCGATTATTAAAGCTTGGGGTGAACAGGCGCCGGACTTCATACGTGAGAACCCCTATCGACTGATTGAAAAATTCGAACGCGTGGGTTTTGGCATCGCAGACGCTATCGCCCGGAAAGTCGGATTCGACCCGGAAGGATATCCCCGCATTCGGGCGGGGGTGATTCATACGCTGAAGACCGCCGCGCAGTCGGGCGGTCATGTCTATCTGCCACTTGGCGAACTGGTTCCCCTTGCATCCGAGCTTTTAACGGTGACGGAGGACAAAATCGCCCCCATGATTCCACGGATGACGCACGATCTCCGGTGTCTCCACATCGATGGCGCGAAAGTCTACCTCATCGGACTTTATGACGACGAAGTTACGGTTGCCAGCAAAGTCAAAGTGATGCTTTCAAAAAAATGAACCTTTTTCCCGATCAAGAAGCAGCAAAAGATCTCGTTTCTCGCGAGAAAATATCCATTGTCACGGGCGGCGCCGGCACCGGCAAATCAACTGTTGTGAGAGAAATTATCGAGGCACATGCGCGGCCAAGCTACCGGATTGCGCTCGCCGCTCCCTCCGGCAAGGCGGCGAAGCGGCTTTCGGAAGTAACTGATCGAGAAGCGACAACGATCCACCGGTTGCTCGGTCCGACCAAGGTCGGCAATTGGTTTGAATTTCGGTTCAACGAGAGTAACCATCTTCCGGCGGAACTGATCGTCATCGATGAGACCTCAATGGTGGACATTTCGCTTATGGCCAGTCTCCTTTGCGCCATCTCACCCGAAACCAAACTGGTCATGGTCGGCGATCACTACCAACTCCCACCCGTGGGCCCCGGCAGCCCGTTTCGCGATTTATTGAACTCCGCCCAGGTGCCGTTTAAGGAGCTCGACATCATTAAGCGCCAGAAGGACGGCCTGCTTATTCAGAACGCCCACCGAATAAAAAACGGTGAAGACATAATCGTGAACGAGCATAACGCGGGCGATTTTCTTTTCCTGGAGCGGGAAGATGAAGACGATATCTTGATCAAGATCGCCGATTTCTACGCCAGCGACTTCCTGAGAGAGCTGAAGGTGGATCCACTCAGAGACGTGCAGGTAATTTCACCCCTGCGTGAAAAAACTCTTCTCTCCTGCAAATCAATCAACCTTGCGCTTCAGAAGAAACTGAACCCGAACGATCCTGTCCAGGATTACCCCTTCAAAGTCGGCGACAAGGTGATCCAAACGCGAAACGATTACGACCACAACATCGTGAACGGCGATATGGGTTACGTCGCGGCGATCAACAAGGTTGACAAATTTATCTCAGTGGATTTTGAGAGTCCGAACCGCCACGTCACACTTCCGATTAAGGGCCACGATCTTGATCTGGCCTATGCCATCACCGTCCACAAATCACAGGGCTCGGAATGGCCGGTCGTGATCCTTCCCATCCACCGGAATTTCGGGAATCGCCTTCCCCAACGGAATCTTCTTTACACGGCGGTGACGCGAGCGAAAAGGCTCCTGGTCATCATCGGCCAACGGGACGAGATAGGGAGGATCGTTCGCCGAAACGAGCAAGGGAAGCGGTACACCAATTTAACAGAACGTCTCAATGGCAAAGAGACCTGAACCTTCTTTGCCGATTGTGATCGATTCCCGCGAGCAGCAGCCGTACGACTACCCGGGTGCGGTGGTCATGGCGCTTCGCTCGGGGGATTATTCTCTTTTTGGGCACGAAACGCGGGTGGCGATAGAGAGGAAGACGCTGTCGGACGCCTATTCGTCGCTCGGTGGTGGCCGGAAGCGCTTTGAGCGGGAGCTCGAACGGCTTTCCGGCATGGATTATGCCGCGATTGTGATCGAGGCGACGCTGGAAGAGTTTTTAAAGGCGCCGGCCTTTTCAAGGATGAACCCGAAGGCGGCGATGAATTCGCTCTTGGCCTGGTCGGTCAAGTATCACGTCTGCATTTTTTTCGCTGGGAACCGGCGGTACGGACAAACGCTGACGTTCCGGCTATTGGAAAAATTCTGGAAGTACAAAAGGGAGACGAATAGTGGAGGACAAAAGCCAAATTTGGAGGGATTACAAAAAGACGGTTCTTGAAAAAGTCGGAGATTTCTCCGATTTCTTCGGCCATCTTCGCAAGGAAAAGAACACCGACGGCGGTTGGGTCGTCGGGTGTTGCCCTTTTCACGACGACCACGATCCCTCTTTCGCTTACAACCGGAAAACGGGACGCTGGGCCTGCTTTTCTAAATGCGGAAAGGGCGGCGCGCTCGATTTTCTTATGCAGACCACCGGCGCGTCCTTCAAAGATGCGCTTTTGGTCCTGGGCGACAAAGTGGGCGTTCCCAGGCCATCGTCCGCGAACAACAAGGCCGAGCAGATCAGCGAGACCTCCGTTCAGGGGATGGCGGCTGATCTCCACGCCAATGCGTCCGTTCTTCGTTACCTTCGAGAAAAGCGGGGACTGACTGACGGCACCATAAAAAAGTACCAGCTCGGCTACGACAAATCCCGGCGCCGGATATCCATTCCGATTCGCGACACGAGCGGAAAACTCGCCAACATCCGTTTCTACAGCCCCAAAAACTCGATGAAGATGATCAACCTTAAGGGGTTTGGGAATCCCGCCCGGCTTTACGGCGCAGACGAGCTGGTCAAGGATGAACGAAAACAAGTCCTCTTGTGCGAGGGCGAGTTTGACCGGCTCCTCTTGAGTCAAAACGGCTTTTCCGCCGTCACCTCCACGCACGGTTGCAATTCATTCCGCGACGAATGGCTGGATCTGTTTAAGGGAAAGGATGTCGTCGTGGTTTACGACTGTGATCCCGAGGGCCAGGCGGCGGTGCAGGGAAATATTCTGAAAGCCTTTAAGGATTCGGAAATCGGTTCGATTAAAAACGTCGTCCTGCCATTGGCCGGCTCGAAGGAAGACAAAGACATCACGGATTATTTCCTCAAACCGCATCAGGTGAGTCCGGATCTCTTCGACAAACGATGCTATTCGGCGGAAGATCTGCAAACGCTCATTGACCACACCGTCGCGGTCGACATTAAGAAGTTTGTGCCCAGCGCACCGTCTGAAAACGGCAATGGGCCGAATCTTCTAAAAATCATAAATGCCATTCGCAATGCCGAGGACAAACGGGCGCACGAGCGGAACGTGGAGGTCGGCGAGACCATCTCAAATCACCTTTCCAAATACGGCGCTTTCTATTTCGATCCGAAGGCCTCGGCCGAATATCTGTGTTTTGACGGCCGCGTTTACACCATTGGCAATAACCGCCTCTTCAATTCGTTGCTCCAAACCATCGGTCAGCTCAATATTACGACGGCCGAGGGGAAATACGTTTGGGAATACCTGAGAAATTATGCCCGGAGTCTGGGCTCGCCGATCCGGTCCGCGAGTTGGGTGTTCGGCGATGTCGTCAAGCCTGCCATCTACGTTCACACCCACGGTGAGAAGGGCGACATCCTTCGTCTATATCCCAATTCGATCACGGTCATTCCCAACGGTCAAAACGACGATGAAATTATTTTGAATCCCAGCGACCGCGTTCAGTCTTTCACCTATAAGGACGACGTCGACATGGAATGCGGTCTTCAACTGTTAAAACAATTTGTCTACGACACCTCGCCTTGCTCGGAAGCGGACAAGGCATTTCTCCTCGCCTACTGCACAATCATCGTCATGGACGATTTCTGCCCCATGAAACCGATCTTGCGATTGTCCGGCGTTCATGGATCCGGGAAAACATCCGTCGCCTCCACGATCAGTCACATCGTTTACGGCGAGAACGTCGGAAAGATCGGCACGATGGCCGCCCTTTACACCGACGCCTCGAAAAACCCGCTTACGTTCCTCGATAATTTGGAAGCCCGCGATTTCGACAAGGAACTCCTGAACTTTCTCCTCACCGCCTCCACGGGCATCGTCCACGAAAAGAAAAAACTCTACACCGATCAAGACATCGTCCGCGAGCGGGCTGGCGCCTTCATCGCCACCACGGGCATCGAGACCCTCGGTAAGCCGGAGCTTCTCTCCCGCCAATGGGAGATCGCTTGCGACGCGGCGAACTTCACCAAGAATTTTTCGGAGGCCGAGCACTTGGTCAAGATCAAGGAATCGCGCGACGTCATGTTGAGCGCGATTTTCAAATTGATCTCTCAGGAGATTTTCCCGCAAATAAAAAAAAGGAAAGAACTCGAAGGCGCTCTTGTGTCGAAGTTTATGAATCACCCCAAGCGGCGCACATTCGGCTGTCTCTCGCTCATCCTGATCGCCTGGGACGCGCTCGAGCGGATCTTGGGATTGCCCGCGGACTTAGACGAGGCGTGGATCTTGGCGCAGATGGAAGTGTCGGAAGAGACCTCGCAAGAGACCAACATTTTTGTGCAGTACTTGGGCCTTCTTCACGGCCAGAATGGGCTTTCGTCCCACCCCGGAATGCGGCTCAACCAGTTCGAAGGCCGACCCTGTTTTGAGGCCACCAGCATGGCCCTCCACAACGTGTTCTCCCGCCTCGCCAAAGAGAACGGTTTACCCCGCCCGTTTGACAATCCCCGGCAGCTCGGGATGCGGCTTCAGGAGTCCCTGCCGACGCTTGAACAGATGGGGTGGGGTGTGCAACTTCGGGTGCGAGTGGTGCATGGGGACCGGTATCACCGATTCTCACCGCCAGAAGAAATAACGAATTTAACGCAGAATTTGGGTGCAACCCTATGATGCTTGCACCCAAGGTTGCACCCACCATTTTTCCGTCGACACGGGTGCAAGGGTGCAATGGGTGCAACCCCATGTATCTCTTTATAGAGTCGAGGAAGAAAAATATATATAGGGGGGAAGGTTGTAGGTGTATATATATAAAGAATGACCCCCCAAACTGGTTGCACCCCTTGCACCCACGGCCAAAATGCTTCAACCACAATAAATTCAAGGGTGTCAGCGGTTGCACCTTGCTTTCACCCAGGGTTGCACCCTCGAAAACGGGGGTTTTTCAATGAGCCTCCTGTCCAAATTGGCCGAAACGCCGGTCGCCAAACCCTCGCAACCATCCCCGCCGATCAACATCTCACACGCCGCCAATTCTGGTGACACCAAGTGGGTCGTCATCGCGCCCGATATTTTTCCAGGCGAGGAAATTGTTTGCGTGATCGATCCCGCATATCTCAAAGACGCCGAAGCCGAAAATCCCGGACTCGTGATTTACACGCTTTCCGAAATCGACGCGCTCACACCTTTTGAACATGACACAGAGTTCCGCAGAAAAATTCACTTGGCGAAAAAGACATTTGGCGGGTTCGTGAGAAAAGCGGATTTGGAAAAAGAAAAGGTCGAAACGCATCCCACGCCTGCGGTAACAGTTTGATTGTTTATGGACGACGAATGACCTCAAGCGGTAAAACATTAAGCGGTCGAAAAATTTCCAAGCCGCCACAACGGCTGTGTGACCATTGCAAGAAGCCGATGTGGAAGTGGTGGTGCAATCAACGGTTCCATCCGCAATGCCGGGCCGCAGCCAGGCGGATTTACTTGAGAATGTATCACCGCGAAATGAGGCGAGGTTTGAAACGATGTTCGGAGTGAACGGGAATTCATGAAACGAGGGCCGCAACGCTATTCAAAAGAGCTGATCCGCTCCGCGATTAAAAAACGCGAAGACGGCGGGACATTAAGCGGGATTGCAAAAGAAATGGGATTGCCGAAGACCACGGTTAAATATTGGCTCGACAACCCGCACAAGTTTTTGTCCGACCGGACCGATCGCCTCACGCCCGAGGGGCGAGTCGCTCTTTGGCAATCAAAAATCCTCGACTACGGCTGGAAGTACGTCCATCACCTTTGCAAAACACTCACCAAAAAAGAAGAGAACGCTTCCTTCCGCGAGATTATGACCGGCATCAAAGATCTCGCTACGGTATTGGGTCAGATCCAAATTGTGGGCGGGCACGAGCCGTCGGCGGCGACCATCGTCGAGGTGTCGGAACAAACGAGCATCACTTACCGACGATTCCTTGAGAAGAAAAAAGAAATGGAGGTCGCTGGGAAAGGTGGAAATAATGACCTGTCGAGCGAGCCCCCCGATCCCCGACCCGGTGCGGACGAGACGGCGGGAGAGGCGAGTGGAGAACCGCTTGTCCCTGCGGAGAACGGTGCAAATGGTTAGCGCGTCCACTCAACATAATGCGACATTATGTCGAGTCAATCCCCGACGGAAAACCGGGGAGATTCACCCGTCACCGGCGGAGCGTAAAAATTCCGCCTCAAACCCGGTATGCTCCCTACTGACTTATATTTCGAACGCCGCGACACAAACGCCCTTCATTTTTTTTGTACGAAACCTCATAGGGAAAATCATAGGCAGTCAATCTTCGCACGGCTTTTTTATTTTTCGTACGAAAACGGTGACCCTGTGATTACCGACGAGAACCGCCTCCAAAACCTCTTCTCATTCGGGCGCGACGTGCTCGGATACGATCAGCTCACCGAACTCCATCTCGCTTGGTTCGATATTCTTTTGAAAGAGAAGTACGTCGTGCTTGTCACGCCGCCCGGCCACTTGAAAACAACCGCCTGCACGATCACCTATCCGCTCTTCCGGTTGACGGAAGATCACAACATGAGAATCCTTCTCATCAACGAAATTCTCGACAACGCCAAGAATTTTTTGAGAGAGACGAAGGCGCACCTGACTCAAAACGAGCGGTTCAAAAAGCGTTACGGGAATTGGGATATGTCGGCGCACACCTGGACCGAAGATCGAATCCAAATTCCGCGCACCGAGATCCGGAAGGAACCCACGATTGCCGTCGCGTCCGTCTTGGGAACCGTTGTATCGATTCATCCCAACCTGATTGTGATTGATGATCCCTGCTCCGAGCGGAATACGCAAACGCCCCAGCAGAGGATGAAGGTGATCTCATGGTTCCGGAAGAACGTGCTTCCCCGCATGGATGACGACAATGGCCAGATCATCATCATCACGCCGCGTTGGCACAAGGAAGACCTGGCCGGTTTCATCATGTCAGATCCGGGCTACTCCCACTGGAAGGTGATCAACCAGCCGGCCGAGTGGACGGACGAGAGTGGGAAGCAACACATCTTGTTCCCGGAGAAATATACGCCGGAGAAGTTGAAGCGGATTCGTGCCCAGTTGGGTGCCCGCGATTACAGCATGCTCTATCTCAACAAGCCATCGAGCGACGCCAACGCGGACTTCAAAGAAGCATGGCTTGATTCGGGGCGTTACGACCAGATCCCCGAGGGCGCGACGATCTTTGCCGGGATCGATCTGGCCGCGGGCAAGAACAAAAAGAACAACGCCTACTTCGCCTATTGCGTGATCGCCGTGGATAAACACGGAGACGTCTACATCAAAGATGCCTACCGCGACCATATCCCCTTCACCGAGCAGCTGAAGGTCGCCAAACGAATTCACCATCTGCACAGTCCGCGTTTGATTATGGTCGAGACCAACGCCTATCAGTCGGTGTTTCTGGAATCTTTGAGAACCGACCCCGAAACGAAACGCCTGCCGTTGAAAGATAAAAACACGGAGGGCGACAAGGATGCTCGTATCCGGGGCCTCGCGCCGCTTTTCGAGAATGGGTTTATCCGGTTCCCAAGAACCGGTGGAGCGTGGATCGATCAGATGATCGAAGAGCTGATGGAATTCCCGGACGGGACCAAAGACATGCTGGACGCTTTGTGGCTTGCGCTTCAAGGTGTGCAGGCCCAGCGCGTGGCCCCGAACATCTTTTACACGAGCGATATACCGGATACGGAAGTGCGGCCACCGCGAGACCAGGGGGTTACGATCTAATGGGACTCAAAGACCGGATCGCCAAAGCGTTCTTCGGGGACGTGATCCAGAAGGAAATTCAGAAGTCCTCGAAGCAGATCGTCTCACATGTTTTGGGGTTGACGCCGAGTGATGGGATTTATCCCGACGTCGACTTCGAGATTTTCAACCAGACGTACGAGCAGACGTCCTGGGTGAGAGCTGTTGTAGGCGTCATCTGCAAAGCCGTCACGGCGCGCGGATACACGTTGGTTCCAACAAAACCCGACGCCGATCCTGCCAACGCCGAACGGCTCATGGAGTTTTTTTCCAACTGCAATCCCAACGACACGTTTCTGGAAATTCTCGACGATATCACGAGGGATGAGTACGTTTTTGGGAATGCGTTTCTGGAGGTGGTTCATGGGCCGGACGGAAAGCCGAAGGAGTTGTGGAATCTGGACGCCACCACGATGAGGGTCAAAGCGGACAAACACGGCACGATCACAGGCTACGTGCAAAGTCCGCGGTGGACGTCAGCCGGCCGGGTGGATTTCGAGCCGAGAGAAGTGATCCATTTCAAACTCGGCACAAAAGGCGCGACGCTTTACGGGCTCTCGCCACTAATCTCACTGGTGCTTCCTGTGACGGTCGACCGGTTCGCGCAAGTCTATAACCGTGCCTTCTTTGTGAATGGGGCCAAGATTCGCGGCGCCTTTATCATGAAGGACGCCACGGCGGAACAAGTGGAACGTAATCGGGAATACCTGCAAGCAAAAGCCAAAAACCCGGACCAAGCGCATGCTGATCTCGTGCTCGAGGGCGAGATCGAATACAAGCAAATCAGCGTCAACCAGAAGGACATGGAATTTCTGGAGCTCCGCGAATTTACACGGAACGAGATTCTCGCGGTCTATGGCGTTCCGCCGAGCAAAGTGTCGATCATCGAGACAGGCAACATCGGCGCGGGCACCGGCGAGCATCAAACGCAGACGTTCTACGAAGAGACAATCCTTCCGTTTCAGATGCGGGTCGCGGAAAAGATCAACAAGCACATCATCCGAAATGGATTCGAAATCATGGACTGGTCGTTTCAGTTCAATAAGCGCGCGATTGATGAGAAAGACCAGGCCGAGATTTTCAATATCTACCTCCAAGGCGGGGTGCTAAAGCCGGAAGAAGTGCGCCGCATCGTTGCGCCCCGGATGCCTGAGTTGGAGAAGGGCGGCCGGGACAGCCTTGAACTCATCAAGAGCAAGCTCACCCGGTCTCAAACCATCGTTGACGCCACGCAAGAGCAGGTCGCCATCGAGAACAGATTTGTCCGGGCGCTCGAGCAAACGTTCCGGCGAATAAAGGACGGTCTCTCGCGGAGAATTCCAACGATCGCGCGTGAAAGGGTCATCCCCAAAATAGAAAAAGCCGATCTTCAGTTTGAGATCGGCCGGATTACGTTCCACGACATTGCTCTCAAACAGGTTGAGTTTCCCGAGGCCATAAAGCGGTTGGACGATCTCGAAGTAATTCTTGAGTTGATCGACGAAGAGGGCATTAGCCGCGTCCTTGAAAAATATTCGCTGGAGGCGGCGGCCAAGGCTCTTAAATTAGCGGCCCGCCGAAACAAGCTCAAAGACCTTCATGACATCAGCCTGGAGTTGGAGGAGCTTTTGCGGAACAACGCCTCGACGCTGGCCTCGCATATCGCATCCTCAATCAAAGACTCGGTCCGGCAAGCGCTCATCGAGGGATTTGCCGCCAACGAACCGATCCAGAAACTTCAGGAACGAATCGAGGCCCAATTGGATTCGTTCGCCACGGTTAATGTTCGCCCTGTGATTGACGCGCAAGGGCGTGTTGTCCGGACCGGACACATGCGGGAGGTGTCACGGGAATCGGCCGCGGAATTAATCGCGAGGTCCGAGGCGAACCGCGCTTACAACGAAGGAAATCTGGACGCGCTCGAGCAGGCCGGGCTCGACAATGTGGTTTTTCTGCTTTCAACGGACGCCTGCCCTGAGTGCCGGGCGGTGTCCGATTCGATACCCGGCGAGAAACTGGGAAAAACGTTGGGCCTCGGCGAGGCGCGAAACCTTCTGCCGGTCCACCCCAACTGCCGGTGCACATTCATTAGCGAGGTATAAATATGCAAACACTTGAAATATCGAAGATCAACCTGGCTCAGTTCGGAAATCTCTTCCAACTGGATCCCGAGGAGCTGACCGACCAAGAACTCTTGTCGATGGACTTTATCCTGCACCGGTCATGGAAATTTCTGGAGGAAGGCCACCGCGTTTTCTTTAACGCCTCGGATTGGGACGCCGAAGATCTGATCGATCTTCACAAAACCGTTCAGTCCGAGATGCGTCGACGGGCGTTTTCCCATTCCATCAACGATCAGTTGACGGAGCGATCGGGCAGACCTGATCCGACCGAACCTGACGGAGAGATGGGCGGCGAAGATGAGATTCCCGAAGGCGATGAGAAATCCATCGGAGACATTGAGATCGAGGAATTGATCTTTGAAGGCGATGCGGAAAAGGGCGTTCGTCAGGCATTTGGATCTTATGGCGGGAAGCGGGCCCTCGCACACAAGATCGCCTCTTACATTCCTTACCACAAAACTTACGTGGAACCGTTCGCGGGCGGCGCCGCCGTTCTCTTCGCCAAAGACCCATCTCCCCAAGAAGTCATCAATGACCGGGATTCCGAGATTGCTTTTATGTACCGGTTCATTCGCGACCACACACCGGAGCAACGATCAGCGCTTGCCAAACGGAACTGGGTGATCAAAAAAGAGACGCACGAACGCCTGAAGAAATCCAACTCCGATTCCGAGATGGACCGGTTCTACAAGGCTTATTACCTGACGCGCTCATCCTATGGAAAACAGCGCGGCGGTTCCTTTAACCCCGCCAATGAAGGTGTGACGATTGATTTTGAGAACAACATCACCCGCGCCCAGCAACGAATTAAAAATGTCGCGGTTCACAACAAAGATTACGCGGACGTCTTCAAAAAATATGACGGAGAGGACACCTTCTTTTACATCGACCCGCCGTACCCGGGCACCTTCAACCTTTTCGATTTCGGGTTTGAAGAGGAGAAGTTCATCAAGACGCTTAAGAGCCTGAAGGCAGACTGGATCGTGTCCTACACCGCGGAGCGGGCAAACGCCTTCAAGGGATTCAATGTTTATCGCGTGAAGAGGCGAAACCAGATGAGGGGGCCGGGCGGCAATCAAGAGTGGGTGACGGAATTGTTGGTCTCAAAAAACAAACTCCAGCCGCTCAACCTCTACATCGACAAGGCCTTGGACCCCAAACCGGAAGGGATGGAGAGCGAGATGACGCTTATCTTCCCTCAATACGACGACGTCGAAGACCTTGAAAAACTCCAGGGAGCTTTTAAAAGCCCCGGCGGGAAATTCCGGCTCTGTAAAAAGCTGGTTCCCATGATCCCCGAACATAAAACATTCGTCGAAGGTTTCTGCGGCGGCGCCCAAGTGTTCTTCCACAAGAAGCGGTCGAATGAAGAGGTGTTAAACGACATTAACCCGGATCTCATTTTCGCTTACCGGTTTCTCAAAAAGATGGACGACGAAGACCACGAGTGGCTTGGCAAACAGTATTGGGTCATTTCAAGATCCCATGTGAAAAAAGTCTTCAATCATGAGCCGAGATCGGCCCGCGAGCGGTTCTACCGGATCGCTTATCTCAACAAAGCCAACTACTGGGGCCGAACGGACCGGATTGAGGGCATGCGGACCGGCTCAAAGGGGGAGGGCTACAAAATCCAACTCGTACCTCGCCTGCCTGATATCAAGGCACGGTTGCAGGGCGTGAAACTTCTCAACAAAGACTGGCGGGATGTAATCAAGTTATTCGATTCCAGCAACGCCTTTTTCTATCTGGATCCGCCTTACCCAAATCATTGGCCGGACGAGAGCCGTGGCGTCGGGTCGAAGTTCTTCAAAGAGGATGATCTGTTAGAGACTCTTCACAAGATCAAGGGGCGATTTTTATTGAGTTACGAGCTAGAAAAGAGCCGAATATTCAAGGGTTTCAAAACCTACCGTGTAAAAACGCTATGGACGGGTGCTAATCAATTGGGGCATCGCTACAAATACGAGCTTCTCGTTTCCAATTATCCTGTGAAGCAATCGGAACTTTACGTTGAGGGTCATTCTTAACGCAAAGATGACTTGACGGCGTCAAGAACATCAGCCATGAGCTGCTGTTTTCCATCACACTCTAACTCTACCCAACTAGAATTCACTGATTTTGGTCGGGACATTTCCCGCAAATCAAAAAATTCCACCACTTGCGACTGCGTCAGTTCCCAATATCCCTTAAAACCCGCAGGATATTTGGACAGATCCAACGTATTTAGATCCGAGCTTATTTTTTCAATAAGGAGCTTTTTTTCATTTGGATTCGAATCGTCGAATGAAACTTCCACTGTCATAATGCGCCTAGGGTCAGTGCTTATCTTCTCATATCGATTGATCCTCGCCATGACGTTCTCCTATTCGATAGATATTGCGTCAGTCCTGATATAGGTTATATCCACCTTTTCGTTTTGGAACGGCGTATCCAGAGCGGTCACCTTCGCTATTAAAAATACTCCGTCCTTCTGATGTCGTGTAACCAATTCGATTCCCATCATCATCGTAGAGGTTATATCCGCCGTTTTTCTTTGGGACCGCATACCCGATTGAATTTCCATTATCATCGGTGATAGATGTTCTGTTTCTATTAGCTTTGTTGTTTGTCCAGTTGCTCGGCGAATTATCCCAATTACTTGAAGAATTGCTCCAATTCGATTCTGTGTTTTCTCTATTGTTGATGGAATTGTTCCAATTCGAAGGAGAATTCTTCCAATTGGACGAATTATTGGTGTGATTGCTCGGAGAATTTTCCCACTTGGATTGTGAATTATTCCAATTGTAAGGGGAATTCTCCCAACTATAGTCTCCTGCCATTAGCGTCGCGCAGAATCCGAATATCACAAGTCCAGTTAAGACGAATCTCATAACCATACCTCCAGAAGATATTTTGGCGATGTCTTGTTACAAACAGGTGACATTCCAATGGTAAAACATGGGCTATTGCATCAATCTTCGAGTTTTTCGAAAGCCGCTTTAAGGCTTTCCTCGGCTTTTATGTTCTTCTCACGTTTCGCCTGTTCAACTGCACCTTCCAAGACATTTTTACGGGCCTCTAGGTAGTCTGCGCGATGCAGCGCTAAGAGGACGAAGCAGTTGTATCCGTATTTGATCCCGAACCCGGTGGTCTCTTCATAGCGCTCGGTGAACCGTTCGTTTTCCGCTATACCTGAGACTGGGACGTTCTCGGACACTTTTACGATGACATCTTTCACATACACGCCCAACTGATTGTCGATGTTCTGGCCTTCAACGGCTTTTCCAAACTCCGTTCTGATGCGTTCTTTAATTTGCTCAGCGATCTTTTTTTCGGCTTCGGCCTTTGCTTCGCGAAACCCAAGCGCCATATCGCTTACGTTCATTACCGCCCCCACAAAGTAGAGCTGGTCTTTTTTCTCCCACTGGGAGAGTGACTTCCATTCCGGCTCTCTCGAAGGCATCCGCTCGACGATTCTTTGGGATCCGATCATTTTGGAGGGGCCGGCACACCCCTGAACAAACAACCCTGCGGCTACAGCTACGAGTACAACGTTGATTTTTTTCATGACACACGACCTCCTTTTTAAGTCCCGGTATTTTTTACGGTGACAGTTGTTGTTGCTGATCTCATCTCGCCATCGACCATTGCGGTCAACGTGATTTGAAATTGGCCTGTACGATAGGCTGTAAAAGTTCCAGAGCTATAAACATAGGGAACGCTCACGCCATCGGAAGGGGTAGCGCTCCAGATGTAATTCACGAAGTAGGGGTCTACTCCTGAAGCCAGTTGAATTTGTGAGTGCAAATTAATCGTGGCCGTCCATCCACCAAAATTAACCACCGGATTTTCTGGATACAGATGCAAATCGGTAATTCTGTCGGGCTGTGTGGTTGATGCAGGGTCCAATGGATTTGATCGTTCCCGATCCGGAGATGAAAACCGGCAACCAACTAAGCCTGCCATGATTAAGATGAATAGGACTCGATTAGCGGTTTTCATCTTAAAACCTTCTCGTGTAAACGACCTTCGTTTCCTTCAATTTGGGATTGAGATCTGCGCTCCATCCCTCTTGGTGATAGCCCTGGGCATAATTCCCTGACTGATTCTGTACGACTGTCGCATCGATGACCCCGTAAGCCCAAAACCCAACTGCGATCCATGAAAAGGCCGTGGCGGTCTGATCCATTGCTTTGGCGTCGTCATAGTAGTAGTCGGCCATTTGTGGATCCGTGGTTTGCTGGTATTCGTCATACGAAGCGTCCGCTTCCGCAGCGAAGACTGCTGCAAAAAGCACCGAACCCCAAAAAGCACATCCGACAATGAGCCCCTTCCGATCCTCATTGTTTTGGTATTGCCCCCATCCAGGGAACACAAGAGATTTAAGCCCGGCATTTAACTTCACGTCCGGGGCTTGATAGATTTTCGTGATGTCCGCTTTAAGAAAGGTTTCTTCGCCCGGCCTAACATTGATTTCTCTTTTCCAGTCATCGTATCCGCTTTCCTGGATCGTCACAGTGTGCTTGCCAGATGGCAGTTTCACTGTGAGAAATCCGTCACCGTCCGTAACGCCTGCGTCTTCACCATTGATGGAAACCGCGATATCACGGTAATTGGTCTCAATTTTCAATTGCCCAAATGTCGCTTTCTTTAAATTGACAACTTGGGTCGAAACGGTATTGGGGCGGATCAAAACTGTGCCTTCCCATTCCTCATAACCCAAAAGCTCCAGTCGCAAGATGGCTTCTCCCGATGGGATATTCTGGGCAACAAAAGGTTTGCCAGCTTGAATCGTCCCAAGCGTCGTGTCATTGAGAAATACTTTCGCTCCTGGCGGATTTGATTTCACGAGCAATGAGCCATCCATTTCAACGAGCGCGATATCGGCGTGGCCGGTGTCGCGGTATGGAACCTCAATTGTGGCGATGTAATCCTTGTGTTTCGCGAGCTGTAGGCGTATTTGGTGAGGGCCCTCCAAAAGTTCGGAAAACACGAATGGCGTATTCCTTGCCGTAAAACGACCGTCCAGCCAAATTTTCGCGCCGGGAGGATTGCTTCTGATCGAGAGAGTCCCTTTGCGGCGGTTAAGTTTGGCGTTGAATTGAGTCATTCCGTGCTGCCTCACAGTTACGGTGCCAATGACGTCCTCAAAGTTTGACAGCGTGAGGAGGAGGCTGTGAGAGCCAACAGGCACATCATGGATGGTGACGTTGGTCTTCCCTTTGGATTCCGTGTTTAGAAAGACATCCGCCCCTGGTGGATTGGAAACAACGGTTAAGTGCCCGGTCTCTTGTTTTTCAATGGACTCTGTCTCTAAATCGGAAAAGTAGGGATCATCAATTGAGAATTCCAATTTCAGCCATTCGGGATCGATTGCGCCTTTTGGAATTTCGATGGTTTTGGCGAAGATGGTTGATTTCGACTGTTTGCTATAAATCTGAGAGGCGATTCGAATGGAGTTGTTCTGTTCTCTGTAGTTTCCAGTGAGAACAAATTGAGACGGTGCTGGCGAAACCTTAACGCCGAGGCTGGCCAGCTGAGTGGATAGATCGGACTCAATCACTCGGCTCAACGAATATCGTTTCTCGGTGATCTGCTCTGTGAACCCAGAGACGGTTAGAGCGTTTAGTTTTAAGGCCGGTGCCGCTTTTCTGATTTCAAGGCACAGTGACCGCAACGAGTCGTCATAAGCGCGTTTTGCGTTTATCGCTTTGTTTTTCTGATTGAGCAAAGCTTTCTCGTCGTAGGCGATAAGAACCCAAACCTTGTAAATAGATGCGCCGGTATTTGTCTCCCGCCACCGCTCCCAGTAAAGGTCTTCCATCCTACACCCCTCCACAAAGGCCTGACTGGCCGTGCGTCCATCATCGATAACCAACGACTCGGTTTTTGACTTGCGCGCAATATGACGCGTCGAGATGGACACACCGATTCGATTTGAGATTTGGGAAGCAGCATCAATAAGTGCACCGTCCCGCCCATCTTCTAGATTGCTGGCCTTGCTATGAATCCCGACAAAGTACAGGACGCCATTTTTGGGTGGGGTTATTTGTTTGACCCATGGCGGTAGTTTTCGTGCTGATTTGTCGGTGAGTTTCTCCGCACCACTTGCCAGAGAAAAATGGCCTGAAAACACGATCTGAATGAGGAATATGAAGCTCACCGTGATTCCCATTTTTTTTGAATATCGATGCGTAATAGGCTGATTCATGTTTGCATTGTCCTCCGGCTATTAGAGAGGAAAATCGACGCGAAGCGAACATTTACAAACGCGTTGAAAATACGCTGTTTTCGCCATACATTTCGAGGATGGATAGAAGCGTTCAACTGGATAGGTCAATCCTATTATTGCGGCAATTTCAGGAAGGCGATGAGGATGCGTTAAATGAGCTCCTCAAACGTTATGGGATGCGAATATTGATGTCTGTGCGATCTCGATTGGGGCCCGGTCTTCGGACCAAAGTGCAATCAATGGACATTGTCCAAGAGGTATTGACCGAAGCGATTTCTGGGCTTCAAGATTTCGAGCCGCAAAGCGAGGGGGCGCTGGCACATTGGTTTTCAACTCTGGCTGCCAATCGAATACGCGATAAGGCCGATTATTTTAAGGCTGAGAAGCGTTCGGTTTTGAAAGAGATTCCTCTTGAATCGATGGGACCCCCCGATAGCGATGGTGAGCCGTCAGGGGCCGAAATTCAAGGTCCCGACAAAAGCCCTAGTGGCGAACTGATTTTGTCTGAAGAAGTTAAGCGTGTCGAAGGCATTTTGGATTCGCTTGCGGAGGATGATCAAGAAGTCATACGGCTTCGTGATTTTGATGGACTTGAGTTCTCCGAGATAGGTGAAAAGATGAGCCGGTCACCGGACGCAGCCCGGATGCTTTACCATCGAGCAGTTGAAAGGTTGGCAACAAAATACGAGGAACTATCTGGAACAGGATGATGAAGAATACAAACACTCAATCAAATGCCAGCGATGTTTTTGTCCGGTTCCTTATCGAGGCCGATGAAGGCAAATCAAATCCGGAAAGTCTTTTTGAAGATTACCCTGAACTGAAACCAGCTCTCCAGAAAAAACTCCAAGCCTATAAGTCCATTCGACAGGCGCTCTCAATTATTTCGCCCCATGCTGTTTCACAGATGAATATCCCGTGGGGCAGCATCTCCCTAACAGGTAAAACCATTGGCGATTTCAAGCTCATCCGTGAAATCGGCAGAGGGGGCATCGGGATTGTCTATCTCGCCAACCAAATTTCTCTGAATCGTCTCGTGGCCCTTAAAGTGATCCCCCCGCGAATCAATTCAACAATCGCATCCCTAAAAAGATTTGTGCGGGAGGCGCGATCACTAGCAAAGTTACACCACCCAAACATCGTCACAATTTACACGGCCGGTGAACAAGACGGTTACCGATATCTGGCGATGGATTATGTGCGAGGAATCGGCATGGATGATTTGATCCGAACTTTCAGCGAGGCCAAGGGAAACCCTCTAAGAGCGAAGGACGTTGAAAAGTATGTTAAGGCATGTCTAATCAATCGCGGTTTCCAGCTGGATACGAAAGAGTCAATCGAATGGGAATCTTTTATTTCACGATTATTGGGTGCGGTGTGTTCCGCTCTCTCGCATGCCCATGAAGCCGGGGTTGTACACCGGGATATCAAACCGTCCAATATTCTAATTGATGAAACAGGGATCGCTCGCGTTATTGATTTCGGATTAACTTTTGAAGCGGATGCGCCGGCGTTAACGTTAACCGCGGAGCTTTTCGGAACGCCGTACTATATGGCTCCGGAGCAGATTGAGGGCGTTAAAACCTCATCTATTGCTTTGGTGGACGTATACGGTGTTGGCGCTAGCTTTTACGAGATGTTGACTTTGGCACGTCCATTTGACGGCGGCAATATCGCCAAGACTCTTAAACTTATTCAAAAACAAGAACCGAAACCGCCGCGGTTGATTAACTCTCAAATTGCTCCTGATCTAGAGGCAATAGTCCTCAAGGCTATGGAGAAATCACCTCGCCGGCGCTACGCCGCCATGAAAGACTTTTCGGAGGACGTCACTCGCCACCTTCAGCATCAGCCTGTAGCCGCCAGACTTTATACGCCGTTTACACGATTTCTAAAAACTCTGCGGCGTCACAGGAAAGTCGTTTTCACAAGCATCTTGATTTCCTTATTGGCATTAGGGTTTGGGTGGCAGCGGTTGATGACCGGCAAATCACAAAAGGCGCAATCGACTCTGATGTTGGAGAAAGCAGAAATCCGGCGATTAGGAAATCGGCCAGAGGAATCCCTTGAGATCATCCGAGAGGCCATCAGTCTAAATCCACGTTCACCCAAGCCTTACATCGAAAAAGCGCGAACTTATTTACAGATGAAAAAGACCGATGAAGCGATACAAGAATTAAACGAGGCGCTGAGACGCGCGCCAAATGACTACGAAGCCAAGGCATACTTGGCGATGGCCCATTCAGATCGAGGCGAACATGAAAAAGCCTTGGCCATTGACGAGGAGATTATTGACCAAGCTCCCGCAGATCTTGAGGTGTTGGCGACATATGCAGCTCGATTAAGTCATCTGGGCCGAACGGCAGAGGCAATCAAAGCGATTGAGTCGCGATATTCAAAACACAGTGGATCGTTCTCTGCAAATCTGATGATGGGAAAACTTTTGAGAGATCAAGGTGAGAAGAAGAAAGCATTGCCCTATTTGGAAAAGGCCGTTGCCCTCAATCCAAAATATATTTCCAGCGTTAATCTTCTCGCATGGAATTATTTTGATTTGGCCGATTATTCGAAATGCGTAATAACCGCTTCTAATGGACTTGAAGTTCAGCCCAAAGACATTGGGCTTGTTGGGGTCAAAGCGCTGGCGCTTTTTAAACTCAAGAAATACCAGGAATCGGAAAATCAATATCGTGTTCTCGCCGCGTTAGAGCCGAAGAATCCTCAGCACCAAAACGGAATAAGCATGGTTTTATGGGAGCAGGGCCGGATGCAAGAATCGATCCAGGCTCAAAAAATAGCGATTGAATTGGGCGATCAATCTTCGATGACATATTCGTTTTTAGCCAGTAAGCTAGCCGGAGCCAACCAACATCACGAGGCGCTCTTGTACTATGAAAAAGCCCTAAAAGCGGACCCTGGAAATGCTCAGATTCGTGCCAATTATCTTCAACAGAAACAATTTATCGAAGCAGATCCTGCCGCCAAAATCGTCGAGGGCGTGACACCGGAAGGATATGTGAACAAGGAGTACGGCTTATTTTTCAAGTATCCCAAGGAGTGGGTGGTTGCGCCCTTGAAAGGTCCTCTCGTTAATTTTCAAGATCCACACTCGCAAGCGGAATATGCCCCGCGGATTAACGTGACGGTCGGGCCCTATGATGGTGAATTGAAAGCGGCCGCGGAGGAGCTGATCGAGATATTTAATGACGGTGGATGGAGTGCCAAGGTGGATTCATTTCTTCCAGTTAAGGAACGCGGCTACCAAGGAATAAAGCAATCTTTTAACACAACCATTCTCGGCCGCAGCGTCAGATCTGTCGCGTTGACCGTGGTTGCCAACAAGATGTCTTACACCTTTTTATGCGCATCGGAATTAAAGGATTATCCCAAGTATGAATTGGTTTTTGAGAATGCTTTGAAGAGCATAGAGGTCACCGATATCGTCAGTCGAAAAAAATGAGCCATTAGGAAAATGGAGGAATCATGAAAGACATATTATTTTTCGCGGTAATAATTATTACGCCGTATCTTACGTCAAATAAAATTGGTGTTCTGGGAATATATTTGTTTGCTTTGTATCTCTGGAGTGCATGGAAAACGTCATCCATCGAATCAAAAATCGACAAGGTGAAATTCAGTTTATTGGAAAATGAAGTCGATGATTTGGACCTTCAAACCAAACTCGAGGAGTATGAGGAAAGAATTGAAAAACTCGAATCTCATATTCGAAAATCGGGAAATGAAAATCTGTTGTTTGATAGCCCTGACGAAATTCAGGCCGCACCTGACACACCGCCTAGCTTTAAGCGTAATCCGCATTATGGAAAACTGACAGGTCCCGATTTAGAGCCCAAAAAACCGCTTTTCATTGTCCTGTATCCCGAAGGGGAGTTGCAGGCTGCAGAGGCTGCTGAGAAAAACTTCCTCGATGCCATCAAAAAGCACCTTCTGAAAATTGAGGCAACTTGCTTAGGCAAGGTCTCGTATGGCTACAAAGGAAAAATTAATTACAGCGCCATGGTGGATGCATGTAAAAAGGCAAACTCTTCAAACGCAATAATCATTGGGCCGCCTTCGGAAGGGGACGTCTCGCACAGTGATTTTAAGGATTTGCTTTCTGTTACGTTGGATGTTCAAGGCATTTCATATGCGTTCATAGACTTTAAGGACGTGAACACGTCCTATCGGTATCTGAACTGTGCGCTGGATTTGGCGTTAGCCTGCGGCGGACAAAAAGCAGCCTGAACATAGAGTTTCGGCGGTTTTGATTATCAGGCAGGGTAGAATCAAGCGTTTTTAGAAGATAAAAATTAAGATTTGTTCATTGATAACAAGTCGTTTTGCGTATAGCCTTTATCCATATGATGAATGTTCTCGTGAAAAAATCTGTCGCAAGTATTTCACTCCTCGTTTTATTACTTACCATCCCGATCCATCTGGCATTTGGAAGCAGTAGCGGATTGGATAAATCAGTAACAACCATTGCAAAACAAACCTACAAAAAGATCCCAGATAAAAGCGCTGTTCTAGTGATGGATTTTCAAGATTTGGATGGGAGAACAACTTACTTTGGGAAATATTTAGCTGATCAACTCAATATTGCCCTGTCCAACTTAGGAGCGACTGTATTAGAAAGAAGGTCTATCGGAACCGTGCTGGAGGAAAAGAAACTGTCCGACATTGGATTGCTTGATGAAAAAACCGTGATCGGAATAGGGAAAATACTTGGGGCGAAAACCGTGATGTATGGAACCGTCACAGAATTAAAATCATTGGTTGGCGTGAATATAAAAATCGTTGATGTTGAGAAGGGAATTCTTCATGGGGGAGTGAACCATGAAATACGTAAAAATAAAGAGTTCTTTTCATTAATTGGCAACCTAACTCTAGAAGAACGCGAACGAGAAAAAAGGCCAAAAAAAAGTGGATCTGAAAGTGATAATTCCAACAAAGACATAATATCTACCACGACTCCAAAGGAGTATCTTTCAACCATAATAGGTACGTTGGTTTACGCTAATAAAGCTGTTAAGTTTGCCTATCCGGGTAAAAGTAGTGAGAGCGATATGTCAGGTTTTTTCGTGAGCAAGATTAGCAGCATAAGGAACGGGCAGCCTTACCTGCACAGGGCGATATCTTTAATTAATCCGTACATTGATAATAATGAAAGCAATCACATTAGCAATGGCGCATATAATCTAAAGCAAAAGTATGAATTGCTATTGAAGAAAAATGAAATTGAAATCGACATGTGCAAAAAATCTCTCGTCGCATTACAATCAAATAAAGTAAATGCCAATAGTGTTGAATTAGGCGACCAACTCCTCAAGGTAGGCGCAGAAACAACCGCACTATGGGAGTCAATTATGTCGCTTTCAGCTGGCAGCGCACATTTAGTGAAGGAATTTCCATTTCAGCCGAATGGGAGCTTGGCATTGTCCGCATCAGAGCGAGAGAGTCTTGTTAGCCAAATTGATTCAAATTTCCCAAATGCAAAGATAAAAATTCAAGGTAAAAGAAATTGCGTAGAAGATGCGGCATATCATATCAGGCGCCTTTTGGCGGAATCGCCATTGAAAAGTAAAAGTAATTAAATTTGTTTCAGGTGGAGAGTGTGTGTTGATGCTTCATGTTAATGCTAACCGTAAATTAAATTGTCACTCCTTACCTACGGTTAAGTTTCTCAAAGATTTATCCTTCTTTGATTGCTTGGTTCCATTTTAAGCTCCTCGGAGCGACAATCCTGAGAAAAAGTATTCAACCATCTTCCTGATAGGCATTCGTTTGACATTGCGCATAAACAATTTGATTGTTTATTTACAAGATTCAATTGATTGCGGTAAAAAGATGGGGTGAGCCAAGAAGCGCCCATAACAAGAGACGAATTTATCCGGTTCGTGGACAAGATGATCGGGGACGAATCCTATGACGTTCTGGAGGTTCACTTCCAGAAAGGAAAGATTCCCCGGATAAAATGTCACGGAACCCTGTTGAGTGAGGACGTGAAGAGATTGATTAGCAACAAACAAAACTAGATTTCGCGCTGTTGAGCTGAGTCAAGGCGCTGTTGCCTGAGGCCGTTGGGGCCCGGGTGGCAGCGCCATTTTTTTTGCCCGGAGACTTGTGAAAGAACAAACGACGATCACCAAAGTAGAGTTCGCCTTTCCTCTTGAGATCATGAAACAGACGGAGGAAAGCGGCGAGTTCCATATTGTCGGTTACGCTGCCACCACCGATTTCGACCTTCAGGGCGACGTTATCACTGAAGATGCTCTGAAAAATTCCTCCCTCGACCTTCTCAAGAACTCCACTGTCCTTTTGAACCACGACATTGAATCGGCGATCGGGCGAGTCACCAAAGCCGAGTTCGACAAGAATGGACTTTTGATCGACGTTCTGATTTCGCAAACCGAACCCAACATCATTCAAAAAATCAAAGAGGGCGTTCTCAATAAATTTTCCATCCGGGGACAAGTTCTCGAGCGCGAGAAGAAGTACATGGCCGAGTTCGACCGGGTGGTCAACGTCATCAAAAAGATGGTCCTTGTTGAGGTGTCGCTGGTATCGGTGCCGGCCAACCCCGAGGCCCGCGCCATCGGGTGGTATGTGAAGAAAGCCCTCGATGAAATCGATTCGCTGAAGAAAGGAGGCGACCCCATGTCAAAAGAAGAGACCGTTATTGACGAGCTGAATCCGGAGGATCCGAAACCCGGTGAGACCCCGCCAGCCGCAGATCCAAAACCGGAAGATCCTAAACCGGAACCGGAGCCCGAAAAGACTCCAGATCCTTCCGATCAACCGCCGGAGAAAGTGGCCGGGAAAGAAACCAAGAAAAAGGACAAGGAAACCATGAAAGGAAACGAAGTGGTCGCCAAGATCGAGCCCGTTTGGATGATGCTCGACAAACTGATCGCTCTGGGTGGCGAGATCGCCCCGGCCGCGATTGAGATCAAGTCGACGCTGAAGCAGGCGGTCGGCGAAATGTGGACCCCGCCAGTGGTTATTCCTCCGGCCTCACCCGAGACCGTCAGCAAGGACGAAATGGCGGAGATGATTTCAACCGAGGTCAAGAAGCAGATCGAACCGCTTCTCAAGCAGATTCCGGCCATACGGAAAGGAGTGATCCAACCGGAACCGGAGACCGAGGAAGTGAAAAAAACATTTGAAGGTTTGCCGCCCCAGAAGAAGCTGAAAGTGGCGCTCGCCCTTCATCAAGCCTAAGGAGGAATGACGCCATGACACATGATTTGGAGCAGTTGAAAAAAGCTCTCAATATGGCCAACGCGGGGACCCAGCTTCAGCAACCCCTGGTGGACCGTGTTCTTCAGGAGCTAATCGAAGTTAACAATCCGCTGAGACAGAACTTTCCGAGGAAGCCCGGCTCGGGTTCAGAATGGATTTTAAACCAGCGGACGAGTCGGGGAGCGGGCGGGTCGTTTGTGGACGACACCGACGAGCCGGTGGAGACGCAGGCCAGCTATGCGCAGAAGAAATTCGCATACAAAACCGTGATCCAGCGCGGGAAAGTCACAAGGAAACTTGTGGCGGTCGGGAAATCACTTCTGGACATTGAGGCGGAAGAGGTGGAGAACGCGCTTCAAGCTGTTCGGGATGCCGAAGAGGACGCGCTCATTAACGGCGACTCAACGGTGAACCCGAAGCAATTCAACGGGCTTCGGAAATTGATTCCGGCGGGGCAGGTTGCTGTCGCCGGAGCCAACGGCGCTCCGCTGTCTTTGGATTTGATGGATCAAGTCATCGATCTAAACCGGGGAAATCCCGACATGCTCATCATGTCCAAGAAAGCCAACCGCAAGCTGAACGCGCTCCTTCAGGCCCAGCAGCGGTTCGTGGACACGATGGAAGTCAAGGGAGGATTCCGCGTCCAGGTCTATAACGGAATCCCGATCTTCCGAAGCATCTTCATCTCGGAAGCCCAGACGCAAGGAACTTCCAACGTCTGCACGGACATCTTCGTGGTCGACACGAGCGCGGCGTGGATTGGAGAACTCACGCCCTTGAAAATGCTTCGCCTCGCGACCAAGTCGTCTCAGTTCAGCGAGTTCGACATTTTTGAGGATCTCGCGCTTGTTCTCGGCAACGACATCAAGGCGTCGAGACTTGCCGGTGTGACTCTGTGATCGATGACTCATGTTCAAGCTTAAAAAACTTCATGAGCCGTTCGGCACCGCGGACGTCCCCCAATACGAGACATCCTACAGCGAAGGCTTGATTCCCGTCGTCAACGGCACTTGCGAGGTTCGTTTGCCGGAAACGCGGGATCGATTGGTCAAGCTCGGATTCGAGGACATCACCGATGAGTCGGATGAGGATGGACCGATCTCCGGCGGGCCGGCTCCACGTCGATTGATCCGAAAGAAGTCCAAGCGTAAGAAAAAATCCAGGAGATGATGGCACCCGTATGCCCGTGTTTCCTCTTCCACCTGTTCCGAACTTTCGAGTGGCCTCCGGCGAACCTGGATTTGTTCGTTTGAACTGGGCTGATTATCCGGTCAGCGTCAAAGTGGGGCACAAATTACTCGGATTCCGGGTGTACCGGTCAAACGCGAAAAATGAGTTGGGCGAGAAGATCGCGGATGAGGCGACGCTGGGGACGGGCGTGTTTCAATTCGACGACACCGATCCGCAAGCGGGGCCGGACCGCTTTTATGTCGTTGTCGCGGTTGAAGAGGCGGGAGGCGGCGAAAGTCCTTTCGGAGAAGCTCCATACGGGGATCCGGACACCAATGGCTTTAGTTTTCCACCGTACAGCCAGCGGCCGTTTGGTTCTCCTCTTCGCGGCTACGGCGCTTCTCCGTTCGATCTGTTGGGCTACGGATTTTGAGGGAAAAAATATGGCTGAAATCTATACCGACAAGTTAAAGCTCACCAAGCGGGACACCGGCGACCTGAATTGGGGCGCGGGACATAACGCCAATCTGGATTTGCTGGACGCCCACGCCCAGCAAGGGACCTTACGACCGCCTCGGACCCTGCTTGCCACTCTCGGCTCCGGGGCGGTCGGGTCCGAACTCTTGGGGAGCACGATCTACTTCTACAAGGTCACCGCGATCAACGCGGCCGGCGAAACCCCCGAAAACAAAATTCCTGTCGTTCTTGAGGCGCAGGTAAGTCAACCCGTGACACCTTTGCCTGTGATCCTTCAATGGGAAACCGTTAAGGGAGCGACCGCTTATCGGATCTACAAATCAACTTCTTCCGGCCAGGAGAAATTTCTGGTCGAGGTGGCGGGAGAGTCAACGTCAAATTACACCGACACGGGTAACACTCCAACCAATATCTTGATGGACGTGCCAACGTTGAACACCGCACGTACCTCGGTCCGAAAAATCGTGGCTGGATCCGGTATCTCGGTCAGCCCACCGGACGGAACCGGTGATGTGACGATTCAAGCGTCCGGAACAAGCGGCGTATCGTCCCTTAAGAAAACCGGAGAAGCGAGCGGCTTATCCGGGGATGTTGAGCTGGAGCAGGGCGCCGGAATGCAATTGACGCAGGATGGGCCGAACAACAAGATCAATTTCGCTAATGCCGGGGTGACCGGCGTTCGAAAAATAGGCGAGGCTTCTCCTTTAACTGGTGATGTGAAATTGGAAGCCGGTCCCAACGTCATCCTGACTCAGGACGGTCCAAACAACAAAATCACGATTGAAGCGGCTGCAGGCGGAGGCGGCGGCTATGCCACCCAAGTCGTGGATGCGCCCACTGGCGTTGCGGCAACGGACACGTCGAATATTCAGAATGCTCTCAATGTGGCGGCCTCGGCTGGTGGAGGCACCGTTCTTTTACGGGAAGGCACGTATAACATCAGCGCGACCTTAAACATCGGGACGAAAGTCGTTTTGAGAGGTCAGGGCCGGGACGCCACGGTTATTCTCTGCGATCCGACGATGGGCGGAGTCTCCTCGATCAGCGCCTCCGGGTCCGACAACGGCCTCCAGGATCTGACCGTGGATGAAAACAAACCCAATCGGACCGGGAACCCGTTTAGCGGCATCCTCATGAATTCGACTCGTCCCTTCATCTTTGATTGCGCCTTCAAACGGAATCTCTCCACCGGCTCATTCATATTTCTCGGATCCGGCGGCCAAATGCGAAATTGCATCATCACCAATGACGGCAACGCGCTCTCCACCGCGATCGTTCAAGGCGGCGAGTTGATCGACAGCTGCGCCATCACGCAGAACCAGTCCGGCAATGTGAACGATTTCATGCAGCAACCGACACAAGTCGTCAATTGCCGTTTGATTAAAAGCCAGGGAACGATTTCCGGCGCCGGAATCCGGATGAGCACGTCAAACAAAGTCGCCGTTGGAAACTTGATCGCTGTGGGATCCGGCAGCAACGCGGTCATTCTCGGAAGCGGATCGACCAACAGCATCGTTGTTGGAAATATTCTGAACGGTGCAACGATCCTTCTTGAACTAAACGCGGCCAATCACATGATTGTCGGAAACGCGGGTGCCGTTGTCACGGACAACAGCGCCGCTTCGAACACCATCGCCGATAATTTTGTCACCGGAATCCGAAAATTGGGCGAAGGAAGTCCGCTCGTCGGCGACGTAAAGCTCGAAGCTGGCGCGAACGTCACCCTGACCCAAGACGGACCAAACAAGAAGATCACAATCGCCGCGGCCAGCGGTGGAGGCGGCGGTCAAACAGTGGCCTCGGCCGTGTTGAGTCCCACCGGCGTTGCGGCTACGGACACCTCCAATTTGGCAAGCGCCATATCGACCGTTTCCGGGGCGGGCGGCGGAAAAATAATTCTGAGGGCCGGCGTATTCGCGATTAACGACAAACTCGACTTGCCCGCCAATGTTGAAATTGAAGGCGAGGGCCCGGCGACCGTTATCCGAGGCACGTCGCCTATGACCGGATTTTCAGGGCGGTACGTTCTGTTTGTTCCCACCGGCGGAAAATTGTCTCGCCTGAAGCTCGACATCTCCCAGATCACGGACACGGCTTTTATGCGTCAGGCCATGTGGCTTTTGGGAAGCCCCGTCCGGTTGGTTGAGGTTGAGATTGAATGCGGAAACGTGGGGTCGGGAATTGATATGGGCTCCGGTCCAATCTTCCTTGATTTTTGCCAAATCAACTGCGGAACGGGCGGACAGGCTTTCGTTTCCGTGGGACAAGACATTCATGTTGCGAACAGCGTCATAACCGCCGTGCAACTCGCCAACAATAGCGGTGGCAACAAACGTTTCCATAATTGTCGGTTGGCTCTGGGAAGCGTCTCTCTTAACTCCGTCGAATTCATCAATTGCGAAATATCGGACCTGGACACCTCTTCGAGCCATCTCATTACCCTGGCTTCTGGAATTATCAGGGATTGTGTGATAACGACGCATATTTTCAATTTCTCCAAACAAGCTCTTCTGGTCACCGGACAAACCATCGCTGTAAACAATCGTCTGACCACCACCAATCCGGGTATTTTTCAAACAACGATCAATATTCAGGGAAGTAAAAACACCGTTCACGGCAACTATGTGCATTCGAACATCAATTTGAATAGCGGCGCCGTGGACAACATCGTCAAAAACAATTTTGCGTCCATAACCGATAGCAGCGGTCAGTCAAATACCATCGGCGACAATCGCACAGCGGTTTAATTTGGGAGGAATTTATCATGGCTACACTTGAGTCTCTACTTTCACAACAGGTTATTGGAAATCTCGCGGCGGATATTCTCGCGCCACAGCCGCCCATCCTCGGGCTGATTCAGGCTCTCCAATTTGTCGACGGCCCCACCCCCAAAGGGAAAACCCGTATCACTCTTAACTGGACGGCGCCTACGCAGAACGAAGTGATCGGCGGCGAGCTCCTCAAGAATCCTGATAACACCCCCGATTTTGCGGACGGTGTAAACGGGGCGGTTCACGAACTCCAATTTGATCCGGTTGTGGCGGGCTCCTACACGGTCTATGAGCGGACCGCGACGTCCGGCGATCAAACAACTTTGTCCGCAAGCACAGTTCACGGCCAGCGGGTCATCAACGTCGTCACGCCCGTTCCCGTTGATATTGTCCCGGATGCCGTCATCGTGATTGAGGATGGTGTGACAGGCAAGGAAGAGTATATCGAGGTGAAATCCGTCAACACGGGCACAGGCGAAATCGTCCTGAAAAATGGCCTGTTCTTCTCTCACCTGTCGGGTTCTGTGATCAAAGCGGTGACTCTCGCGGAGAAGACGGAGACCACTCACTACACGATTGACTTGCCCACGGGTGTGATCACGGAAGCGGCCGGAGGATTTACATCCGGCAACAAGATCATCGTCGAATACGAGACGACCTTGCAGGATCTTGATCACTACCAGCTTTATCGCGTGCCCGGCAACGCGCCTCTGTCGGAGCCGACTTTGGCGAACGTCCTCGCGGCCTCCGGCGTCGTGACGGTGAACGACGCAATCTCCGCCGTCTCGACCTCTTTACAGGATCAATCGCCGGCCGACGCGGACAACGGCAAGGATTTCACCTATTACCTGTTCGCGATTGATTCCCAGGGGAACGCTTCCAATCTCTCGAGCGAGGTGATGACGGAGAATCAACACCTTGTGTTCGTGGAGCTGATCGGTTCCATCGTGCAGAATTTGGCGACGGAAGTCGCCTCGAACAAGGTCGTCGTGTCCTGGGACGCTGTCGCGGACTCCAACGCCGATGGGTACAACATCTTCCGGTCTCTCGGCGCCGTTTTCAACCCCGGCTCCGCGCTTAAGGTGAACTCGACCCTCATTCCTAAAGGGACAGGACGGATCTCCTTTGATGACAGCGCGGGCAATCTTGTGAATCGCCGTCCGGACATCGAGGTTCCCTTTCCGCAAAACGGCCAGACTTTCGCTTACAAGCTGGAAACGGAAGACACCGTCACGTCGTGGTCAGACGGCACCTCCAATATTCCGACCTCGGACACCACCGCCTCAAAGACGGCCGGCGTCGGCGATGGAACCGGTGGCCGGTAAAGGCGAGATGGATTCCAGTGGAGAGGGAGCTGGCGGTTATTGATCACCGGATTAAGGATCATTCGTTCCGAGATCATACGATCCGCGATCACACGCCGAAGGTGTCGGTCTTCACCGATTCGGCGAACACTCCCCTAACCCCCGCCGCTGTCAAACGCCATCGGTTCGTCCAGAACATAAAAAACAATCACCAGAAATTAATAGAGGCCCTCGCTTTTGTGGAGAGGTTCGCCGCTCTCTGTGAATTATCGGAGGAGCGGATCGCGGCCATCCGGAAGGCCAAGGACGACGCTATCGCCGAACTGACAACGCGGCTTCAGGAAAAATTGAACACCTATGACCAACGAATCAAGGACGAATCCAAATGACGGCGGTTGTCTCTCTCTTATCGGCTTCCGTCGCGGCGACGGCGACGTTTTCTTACACCAATTCCGCGCTGGTGAGCGCTGTGACGGACGGAGAGGTACAGGAGTTCGAGGTCAATCCGGAATGGATCCAGGAAGCGATGGAGGAGATCGACCGGCGAACAGGGATGTGCTTTCGGCCGGTTAACTTCGAAGAGAAGGTGGACGGAAACGGACTGATCCGCGTTTTCACGAAATGTTTTCCGCTTCTTGAGGTGGCGAGTGTGGAGATGGACGGAGCCGAAATCTCCGCGACGGCTTATGTCGTCAACAAACGGACAGGAAGCGTCACACTCAAATACGGTGTGTTCAACGAGGGTTACCAAAACGTTGAGATCGAAGGGGTTTCGGGATACAACAAAGTCCCACCGTTGATTGAAAAGATCGCCACTTTGATCGTGGCAAAAACCGCGCTCTCCGCCAAGAACGGCGCTTTGGTGGATTCGGAGAGCATTGGCGATTTCTCCCAGAGCCGCAGTTTCAAGAAACTAAACGACGAGTTGGATCGGGCGTGGGAAGCCTGGGGCGTCCGGTCGGGTGTGGATTTCGCTTAAGGTGGTGAAATCGCTATGGCGCGATCGATCCCTGATCGTTTGTTAACGGACCGGATCACCATAAGGAGGCCGATGCAGAGTTTCGTCGCGGGAACGAAAAGGCCGGTGTATGAGCATCAGGAGATCGCGACCAACGTGAAGGCAAGGCTCAACCCCGGAAGTACGGGGCTGGACAGGAATGTGTTGGGGCAAACCCCGCGACGATCTGCTCGGCTCTTTGTGAATTTGGCCGATCTGCCATCGGCCGGGCTTAAGGAGAATTTTGAGGTGACCAATGAAGCGACGGGAGAAAATTACATCGTGACGGAAGCGAAGAATTTCTTTGACCATCATCTGGAGGCGGAGTTGTCGGAGACCAAATCATGATTCGCGTGACGATCAAAGGATCTCAAGAAGTGTTGAAGATCATGGAACTGATCCCCAACCGCATGAAACTCGCTCTCTTTAAGGGAATGCGCGACACCGCCATCGCCATTCAGAGTTTGGCGAAACGGAACGCGCCGGTGTGGCGAGGTCTTCTTCGAGCTTCCATCGTCCAAAACGTGGCGGTGGAAGGTAACCGCATTATCGGAACCGTGGGATCCGCGCTTCCCTACGCGAAAGTTTTGGAGTTTGGCCGGACGCAAGGCTGGCGGCCCAACATTGACGCGCTCAAAGTATGGGCCCGCCGGAGGCTCAAAGACGAGCATGCGGGATACGGAGTTGCGGAAGCGATACGCAGGCGCGGATTCAAAGCGCAACCATATCTCATGCCCGCGCTGGAAGAAGCCGGGCCGAGGGCCCAACTGATTTTCACGGGCCGGATCCTTGAGGCTTTGGCCGAAGCGGGAGGCGGTTAGTGCCGGCCCCACGGCTTCACGAGACGTTGATCGCTGAGCGGATCGTTGAACTGATCGATCAAAATCTTTCGGGGTTGATGGGACTCAAAGTGGTCACCATCGGCGCGCTGGAATTTTTCCCGGCGCTTGAGACATTGGGCGACAACGTCCCGGCGGTGTTCGTCAAGCCGTCGCCGTCGACAAATCTTGAGCGGATCACGACCGGCCAGACGTACCGGATTGTCTACAACTTTCGAATTGTTTTCGTGGGAGCCTTCGGGCCCAATCAGGAGATCGTCCGGTCGAAGACCGTCGACGCGCAGAAGATCGCGGAGCTTCTGATCGACAACGTCGATCTGGGACAGTTATCTCTGCCAAACGGACAGATCCTTTTTTCGATTTTGAGAGCAATTGAGTGGGAGCCGCCGGAGGACAACCTCGTGGCTTCCATCAACGCCGATATGACCGCGGTGGCGTTGAACTTCACTGTGGAAACAAGCAGTCGAAAATAAATTTAAGGAGGCAACATCATGCCATTCGCAACAGAGCAGAAGATATTCGGATTCAAGAAAGAGGCCAGTCGGGGTGTGGCAGAAGCGAGCCCCGCCAAATTTCTCGCGGTCGGAGCGGACAGCGAACTGAATTATTCCTCCGTTCTCATTCCCGACGACCGGATCCGGGGGTTCAAGGAACGCTTTCCGTCGGCGCCGGGAATCAAAGAAGGAACCGGAACGCTGGCCACCGTCGATGTCGAAGCCTCCACCATTGGGGATCTCCTGATGGGGTGCCTCGGTGCCGTGGCCACGATCCAGCCGGACGCGCCCAATTCGCCCACGGTCTATCGCCACACATTCTCACGTCTCAATGACATCCAAATGCCGTCCTTTACTTTTTTCGTCGACCGGAGATTATCGAGGAAACGTTATCCGCTCACTGTCATCAAAAAACTGGCCCTGTCGGGAGCGGTTGACGGAAAGGGGTTGGTCAACGTCGATCTCCTGTTCAAGACCGAGGAACCCGCCTCAGCCTTCACTCCAACCTACGGCTCGCCCAAACCGCTCATGTTTTTCCAGACGGATTTCAAGATCGACGGGGTGTCTGATGTGAACGTGAAGAACTGGACGCTCAACGTGGACAACGGGTCGGTGGCGCAACGGACGCTCATTCAATCACGCGACGCCAAAGACATCCTGTCACCGGGCCGGTTCATTATCGACGGCGGGTTTGAGATCTATTTCGAATCTGAAGCCCAGAGGCAGAAGTTCTTGGACGCGGAACTTGCGGCGCTCAACATCATCTTGACCGGCGACATCATCGAGGACACCTTCAAAAACCAACTCGAATTCGTGATTCCCGAGGCCCGCTACACCGCGTTTCCGTTTGGAAATCTGGACGACCTATTGGGAGCGGCGGTCACCTTCGAGGCCCAGTACAACATCGCGGCGGGATACAGCCTTCAATCCATCCTGACCAACGCTGTTCCCTCCTATTAATTAAGTAGGAGCAACATGGAACCGGTTTCCGTCGAAGAATTGAAGAATAGGCTGAAAAAAGAAAAAACGGTGCGCGTTTGCGATCTGATCTTTCGGATTCGCCGGGCGCCGCTCCTTCTATTGGCCGATGAGAACGAAGATTTGTGGGCATTGGCCCGGCAGGACCGGGACGCCTTGTCCGGCCGAATCAAAGACCTGATCGCCAACCCTACCTTGTCTCGGATGAAGCGCGTTCTTCTGGCCGGTGTGTCATCTCCGCGTTTGGCCTTTCAGGACGAAGAGATCGCGGTATGCATCGACCATATTCTCGCTCATCACGAACTTGCCGCTGGACTCTTCATCGAAATCGTCAACTTCTCACTGGAACCGCCCGAGCCGACGAAGGCGGTCTGACCCATGCCCGGACTTCAGATTCAGTTTGAGGCCATCGACGAGGCCTCTCCGACAATTCAAAAGCTCTCCGAGATGATGGTGGAAGCGGCGAAGAACTCCGACCGCTTCGCCAAGGAAATCTTCGATTCGTCCAATCGCATCGATACGGGATTAAAGAAAGTGGCTGGGAGTGGAAAACAAACCCAGCAATCTCTCGATTCGGTCAAGAGCGCGGCAGGGCAATTGGCGACCAGCCTTATTGGGATCGCTTCCGTTGCGGGACTGACGGCTTTCTTCAAATCTTCGGCCGATGCCGCGTTACAAGAGGAAGAGGCACTTCGTCGGCTCGCCTTTGCCGTCGACGCGACCGGTGGATCGTTCGCCCAATCGAAAGAAGCGATTCTTGCTTTCGCCGCTCAGCAACAAGCGGTGACGCAGTTTTCCGACACGCAAACCTTTGAGGCAATGGGACGGCTCGTCCGAATCACGGGCGACGTCGGCCAAGCCATGCAAGCCACGCGACTAGCGTTCGGGTTAGCTTCATCCTCCGGCCGCGACTTGGGCACGGTTCTCGAACTCTTGAGCCCTATCCTTCAAGGAGATTCCTCCCGCCTCCGCGCTCTGAAAAATGAGTTCGGCGCGTTCATCGGTGACGCCAATACCGCGCAAGAAGTGGTGGACGTGCTCTCTAAAAAATTCCTGGGAGCGGCGGAAACCCAGGAAGGGTACGCGAAACAACTCGCCATCTCAAAAAATAGATTGGACGACTTCAAAGAGACCGTGGGGGCGGGGGTTTTGCCCGCCTTTAACTTTCTACTCGGCGCTCTAAGCAAGGTCACTCAATTTTTCGAAATTCTCGGTGTCGTGATCGCCAACTGGGCGGCTCACGCCCGGCTTAACGTGAAGGATTTCGCCGAGTTTATCAAGGAAGTCTTCACGCTCAATTTTGACGGGGCCCAGGCCAGGCACAAACGGTTTGCGGACGAATTTGCGGCCATTGAGGAAGCGTCCGCCGAGCAAGCAGCGGAGATCGACAAGCGGTACTCCAAAGAGCGCCAGCAGATCGCGCAGGAAGAGCAAAGGATCAAAACCGGCATCACCCAAAAGTCGGTCGAAGAGGCCCGCAAAGAGGCGGAGGAAAAAAGAAAGGCCGCACAAGACGCCCACGACACGATCACGCGGCTGGATGCGGAGCGACTTGAGCTTGATGGAGAAAAGCTTGAAGCCAAGCTTGAGCTGATCGAGCTTGAAAAGGAGCAACGGCTTCGGCAGTTGGACGACATCCAGGCCAAGGGAATTTTGACCGAGGAGGCAATCACACAGGCTCGGGTTGCCGCGGTGGAGATCGCCAAGCTGAAATCGAAGGAGGCCCGCGAATCATTGGACGAAGACATGAAGGCTCTTGAGGAAGGCGCGAAATCGGTGGCGAGCACCTTTGCCAATTCTGTCGGAAGCGCGATGGCCGATGTCATTCTCGAGGGCAAGAACATGCAGGCCGTGTTCGATTCCGTTTTCAAATCTGTTCTTCGGACGGCTATCGAAACTTTTACGCGCATCGCTATCGAAGCCGCGATCTTGCGTGGCTCAACCGGTGGGCTCGGTGTGTTGGGCGGAATCTTTGCGGTGGGCGCGATCGGCGGCGGCGCGTTCAAGGGAATAAAACTCGCGGAAGGTGGTGTTGTCCGGCGCCCGACCTTTGCTCAGGTGGGCGAATCGGGGCCGGAGGCGGTTATCCCACTCGACCGGCTGGGGAAGTTTGGTGGCGACGTCCATGTCTCCGTCACGCAGAACAACACCATCAATGTCCAGGGAGCCAATGAAGAACAGGTGCGACTCCTTATGCGGCGCATCTCCGAGGTAACCCGGTCCGGCGCGGCGGAAGGCGCGGAGCTCGTCAAATCCATCCTCTCCAAACAAGACCGGTTCGCTCGGGAGGCGGTATGAAAACCGTTTCCGCGGACTACAAGGCAATCCAGGATTCCAGTCTGATCAATCCGGTGCGGAAGATTGAGTTGTTCCGTCGACTGGCAACCGGTCTGGGCTGGGAGGCGTCGCCCATCGATATCACTTCAGAGGTCGTTAGGCTGGACCGGCTTTCATGGAAGCTTGATACCGACGCCCTAAATGAATTCAAAGCTTCCAATATTCGAATCGAGGTCAATAATTCTGATCGCCTATGGGACGAAACATCATTTCGTTTTTCTGGATTTTTCCTCTACCGTTCACGAATTCGAATCACCTTGGGACTCAATGTCAATGGACTGGAAGAGTCCTTTGCGGTTTTCATGGGAGTGATCGAGGACGTCAATGAAGATTCCGGCACGCCTACGGTTCAGCTCGATATTGAAAGCTTAGACGCTTTGCTCCGCACGCAATCAGGAGACGCCGCGGGCATTTTGGTTACGAACGAACTCCTCGGCATCGGCGACGGCGTCATCTCGGAGTTTTTGACCTCACAATTTCCCGTTGGAGCCGTCAACGAAATCCGCGTCGCGGGCGAGCCGCTCCGGCCTGGGCTCCGTTATTCGCTCTCTAATCTGAACGATCCCCTTCAACCCGGCAAGATTACTTTCATCTCCGCCCAGCCGGGGCCCGGTCAAGAGGTTCGCGCCGACTATGTCATCTGGAAAAAAGATCAGGAGATTCACCAGGTGGTGAACGATCTCCTGGCCACCGTTCCTCAAGTGCCGGTCGGCGTTGTCGAGCAGGTCGTTTTTGATCCGCCGGTGGAACGCGAAATTCTTCACACCCTCCAAAACGATTTCAACCTTTACGAATTGCGAGGGGCCAAGGTGGCCGTCGAAGAGGCTCCGCCCACAGGAGACGGCCTCGTCACCATCGACGCCTTCGATACCAAAGCCAAATGGCAGGGTGGGACGCCTTCGCGCCTCAATTTCATCCGAGTGCCGGATGCCATCACGCCGTTGTGGACTTCTCAATACGAAGGGTTATTCCTTCCAGAAGAAGAGAAAGAAAAAGTGGGAGAGGGCTCAAGCGACCCTTGGGTGGAAGAGCTTAACGAGGCGGCCGGTGCCACGAGGTCCGTCGCCAACGGGATTCTATCGGTCAACATGCCGCCCACGAATTTGAGTTTCTATCACCTGGAGAACTCAAAAGAAGACGGCAGCGGACTTTCGAGATGCGTTTCCGTTCGGATCAAAGTGACGCAGATCGACGGCCAGATCGAGATCGGCTCTTTCGTTTTCTTGACATCGCAGGGCGCTCAAATCCTTATTCAAAATACCAGCCAGGTTCGGGTCCAAACAGGCGGGAGTACGTTTGGCCCCTTTGCGGCCGACCTAACCAATTTCAGGAATCTACGTCTTCAGATCAACACTTCATCCAACACCTGGCAGTTGTTTATCGATGGATCGCAAGTGGGATCCGGCGCGTTGGGCTCGGCACCGGCCGGCGCATCGGTTGGCGTTTATCTTCGCGCCTTGGCCTTCACTCAAATGAGTTTCCAATTGGATTATCTCCGTTACAACGGTTCGAGCGCCGGACTTCCGGTGGGAACCTGGGAGAAAATCGTCGATTATGGCGTCCATTTGGCAGGCCTCACCAGTTTCTCACTCATCAACACGCTCGGCCCTTTCTTCTCGGAGGAATTTCAAGGAAGCCCATCCTTCTTCCAATACTTTTTTTCGTGGAGCGCGGACGGGATCGGCTACACGCCTGAACAATCCGTTTCCAATGGGTCGAACTTGGGCGCGTTCACAAACGTCACATTCCCGCGTTTCATCAAATTCAAAATCCAGATCACCGGAACAGAGGATTCGGATTTGGTCGCGGCCAAGCGGTTGTTCCTTCCCGCTCTATCCGCGTCGAACGTGATCGATGCCGGATCCGGAGTTGTCTCCTGGGACACCTGGAAGGGGACGTTTTTCGCCAACGACGGACAGATCCAGCGGTTTACCGCGGCCGTGGCCAACTCGTCTTCCGGCTTCAGTTATTACCAGGCCTTGGGCCCCGGCGATTCTATTGAGACGGATGACTTCGCATTCATCAATTTCGCCGTCGTAACAGAGAAATTGATTTTCATCAGCCTCATAACCACTTCCAGTCTGATCGCTCCGATACAGAGAGAGAGTCTCATCCATTTTCAGACGCGAACCGTGCTGGTCTCAATGGCGAATTTCGGCACCCAATCCATTCTGGATGTGATCAATGAACTCGCGAAGATCGCGGATTTCGAAATCGGGCTTGATGGTGACGGCGCTTTCTTCTTTCGAAACAAGCAGGCTTCACCTGCGCCGGTTCTGACACTCGATGATTCAAATGTTGAGAAGGTGAATACTTTCACTCCTGGATGGGATCGCGTTTATAACAAGATCCGCGCATCCTTCGGCAGTTTTGTCAAAGAAGTGGACTCTGAAACGGAGGGCGAAACGCCTCCGACAAGTATTGATCGGTTTGGTGTGAGACCGCTCTCTGTCGGCGGAGGAAACCTTGTCTTCCAAACGGACGTCGACCTCGCCACGGTGATGGCCAAGCGTTACTTCACCCGTTACCACCTTCCCAAACGGCGAGCCACGCTTACCGCCCGGTTCATGCCGGAACTCGAACTCGGCGACCGTGTAACGCTGAATATCGCTTCTCCCCGTCCGATCGCGCAACCATTCGACGCCCGCATTGTCGGAATCGCCCATTCGCTGATGGACATGCGAACGGAATTGGATTTGGTTGAGGTATAGAAATGCCGAAACTGTCCTTTGACACCAAAGCGGAATGGGACCAGGCGGTTGAGAACGTCGGTATCGATACCGATGATACCGGCATCGTTCTGTCACCGGGAGCCACGCCTCTTATTCTTGCCGATGATTTCAATGATGGAGTACGGGATCCGCTTTGGAAAGGCCACATCACCAATTCCCTGATTGCGGCCTTTGATCCGTCGGGGCCGTCCGATGAGCCGCTGGGCGTCACCAATTTACGAACCAAGCTCGCGCAGTCGTTCACCCTGCCGATACCGATTCAGTTAAGTGAGATCCAGCTGAAACTCGAAGAGTTCGTCATAACGACGATTTCGCCTGATTTGATTGTCGAGATCCGAGACGACGACAGCGGCAATCCCTCCGGGAACGTCTTAGCATCCCGCACGATTCCCTACGCGAGCTTGACGCCGATCAATGGGTGGACGGTGTTTGATTTTCCCGACCTCCCTCAGCTCCCGTCCGGCCAGAAGTTGTGGATTGTCTTCACCACCAATCCCATCGGATCCTCCGGCGAACACATCAATTGGCTCTACGACCTGTCGCAGGATCTGCCCGGCCAGAACCTCATGTTCCTCAACGGAAGCACGGGACAATGGAACACACAATTTGTGCCGACGCATGATTTCTATTTCCGAATCAGCCGGGCTATCGACTTGAACCCCAAGCCTACGGAGGGCGGCGGGTTTCTAAGTTTCGAGTATCAGAACACAAGCGGGAGTGGTGAACACATCCACATGATTCGCGATTTCGCGCAGGGCGATTGGGAAATGGAGCTTCGTTTCCGGCTAAGACGTCTCGCTCCGATATTCAATTCGGGCCAGTTTGTGATTGGGATTTTGCAAGGAACGCGAGGAACTTACGACGGCGCCGCTCGGACCGCGAAACTCCTTCATGAGTTCCGGTTCAATACCCAAAACAATTTCAATGTGAGTTACGACGCTCGCATGGTGGATCAGAGCGGAACCATTCATGCTTCCGGTTCCGGGACGTGGCCGAACATCAATGTTCAAAACGGGTTTCTAGCCAACGATCCGCACATTTTCAACCTGAAAGTAACCCGCGTGGGGAACGGGCTCAAATATCTTCTCTATCACTCTGACACCCCCGCCAACATTCTATTGGAGACGTCCGTTTCGCCGGATGTGAGGGATTTAGGTGGAGACATTTTTTTCGATATCGGCTCGACATCTCTTTTCAATTCCTCGTTCGGCGTCGCGTTCGATTTAGATTACCTGAACCTTAATTCACCGCCCGTTGAATTCCCGACCGGCTTTCTCCGGTTGCGCCACAGTTTCGGCGTCAACACCAAACTCGAAAACTTTGAGATTCGCCGTCAGCTCCCGGTTGTCGGCGACAAAGTGGAGCTTCAATTCCGATTGGGGAACACCATCGCTGAATTGGAAGCGGCGGCGTTCGGCGCGATCGTGCCGACCGAGCCAGGCTCCTTTGATCCCGGCAACCCGCAGAACCTTTACGAGAAGGCCATCCTTAGCATTCCGCTGGCGAAATTCTTCGAGACCAAAGTTTTGCTGACAAAGGCGAGCCCGTCACCGATCCTCGAACTCTATTCGCTTGAATTCACACCCGAGTCCGCGCCGGCCCCAACTCCGGAAGAGGAAAAACCACCTCTAACCTACCGGAGGATCATTGACTCCAACAGTGATTGGGGAAGGGCCGTCGAAAAGTCATCTTCCATCGCCATCGTAAACGGCATGGCGACGTTGGCGGCGGTGTTTCAGGATTTATTCGACGCCTTCGTGATTAGTCCGGAATGGACGGTGTACCAGCGAAACGCCAACGTGTTTTCGTCGCTTGGGTTTTTAAGGATGAACATCCTAAGCGGAGATGCCGACGCCATTCTTGTGAAGACCGCTCCGGTCCCCGTTTCGTTTAATGCAACCGTCCGTTGGAAATTGGAAGACGTGGCCGCGATGCAAAACGGAGCCACGTTCAACATCTTCTCGATTTTCAACGCGGCCACTTTTCCGGTCCCAAATGACATTCGTGTCGGAGGCCTCGGCACGTCGGCAACTCACCACACGATTATCATCCGCCGAGCCAAGGGAGGAGACGGTTCTCACCGATTTGGGTTTGTGGCCTGCAGGTCGGATGGTGTTTTTGTGGGCTGGAATGAATCGACCCAAACGTGGGTTCCGGGCGCGGGCGATCAGGTGCTTCCGGCCGGCAAAGAGTCCACATTGTGGACGTTTGAGATTGCTGTCGTTGGCGGCGTCCTAACTCTCAAGGCGAAAGATGATCAGGGTGTCATCCGCTTCGACACCTCGAGCCAGCCGCTCAACATTAAAATCAACGACAACCAGCCCTGGCTCGTTCTCGGAGACAGCGATCTCTCCGACATGCCTTCGGGTACAACTCAGCTTTATGATTCCGTGGAGACGGATATCCCGACCAGCGGGGCCACAAGTGGCTTCATCCGGTTCCGGGACTCACTCGGAGCCCGGGCGCAGTTGGGCAAGATCAAAGTCATCCCGTCCACCCTGATCCAAACGGAGCCGGCCCCCATCGCCGTCAAAGCCCGCTCGGCCGATTCTTTGGACGTGCTCAACAACGCTTCCTTCAAAGAGTCCGGACAGTTCGTGCCGAGCGTTTTCGGAAACGAACTGGACTTGGACGTCGCGCCGGGCTCCTTTATCGAGGTGGAGCTTGATCTTTTTTCGGAATCGCCCGGCCCGGAAATCCTCTTTCTTTCGTGGGAGATTGAGCCGCTGATCGACGATACGCCTCTCATTCTCTCTCTGGACGCTATCACGCCGGACGCGGTCGCCGTGTCTTCCTCGGTCGGAACAGCACAGCCGGAAAACCAGGCCAAAGTTCCCAACGTCAAAGACGGAGATCACGAAACCCAATGGATTTCGACCACAGGGATAGAGGGTTTCGGTATCAGCTGGTCGTTGATACTGGGATTCAAAAAGGGAGCAGTATTTTTTGAAGAAATTATCGACACCATCATCTTTCGGAACACCAGTCTCAAAAAGATCGCGATCACTCTAACGGAGTTGAACTCAAACAACCCGGAGACAGTTTTCTCAGGTGAACTGCTGACGCCGGACGCCATCATTACGTTCCCTCCGAAGCTCACCGCACAAATCATTATCGCCATCGAGACAAGCCAAACACCCAATGATCTTAAAACGCTCGGCGAAATCTACGCCGGCCGGCTCCTGGTGGCCCTGCCCAATTTCGCGCGATACGAGCCGAAACGCGAAATGGTGGAGTCGGGAACTCTTCGCACCTTGGGTGGAAAGGTTGTGGCCTACCGCGGTCGTGACAAATACAGCTCCCGATGGACGGTGACGCTTGTTGAAAAGGAACTCAAGGACGTTCTCGAACAAGCGTTCAAAGAGAACGCCCTAGTCACGTTCTGGCCGGAGCCCAAATTTCGCACGAGAGATATTTTCGACGTGGCGTGGAAGGTCGAAGAGATACCGCTTTCTTACACAGAGCTTTTCAAAAACGCCGGTCACACGGTGGACGCCGAGATGACCGAGATTTAGGAGGTAGACAAAATGGCAAACGAGGACGCTTTAAGAGACGGGAACAGGACGCCGACGCTTCTCTTCGAGGATACCAATGAGATCAGACGTGTCTCCCAGATAAATCCTCTGCCGGTTGCGGTGGCGGGAAACGGTTTCGGGATCATCACGGCAACACTTGAAAAAATCGGACCTGGCACGGTGATAGTGGTTACCCCCACAGCCGGAAAGAAAATTGTGGTGAAGGGTGTGATGATCACATTGGAATCCGCGACGGGCGCAGAAATTGATTTGCGGTTCGCGACCACGAACAAATTGATCCACAAAGTATATCGGGGCGACCAAACGGGAGGATTCATCGAATTGAATTTAGAAGGGAACGTGAATGAGAGCGTGAACGGAGTTGCTGTGGGGATCAGCGGCGGTCAAAAAGCCTTTTTCCTCGTGAACTATCAGGAGAAATAAATCATGGACCGGGATTACGAAGGCAAGCCCCACGACTATTCCCTTTATTTAGCGGCCGATCAGAAGATCGACAAACTCAAAGATCACGTGAGTGAGCTATTCCAAAAGGTTCATTCCGAAAAAGAACGCACAGATCATCTTTTTAACCGGCTTGATTTCGGCGTCAGCAAAACGGGACAGGAGAACTCCGCCAAGATAACGGAACTCGCCGTCAAGATAAACAATCTTGAACATGAGCTCGCCGTCGAGACATCCAACAACAAACACCACGAACGAATCATCGGAAGAATCATGGCGGGAATATTTTGGGTGTCTTTCACCGGGGTTATGGGAGGCCTCGTGGCGATGGCCTATCAAATTTTGAAAGCGCGGCTTCTGGGGGGATAAAGCGATGGAATGGTTACTCCAAGTTTTAAGACAAATAATGGATGCCCTGTTCTCATCCCCTGATCAGAAGTTTGCAACGACCGAACCTGCGGCGCCGCCAAAGCCCAAGATGGATCTTGTGATCCCGGTCGCCGGATCCCGACAGTGGAAAGGAATCTGCTGGCATCATTCCGCTTCGGCAGACAAAGTCACGCGGGATTGGAACGCCATCGTCCACTACCACACTTCTTATCGGGTCGATTTCGACATTGTGTCCGCTGAGGAATTCGACCGTCGTCTGAAAAACGGGCTGGGAAAAGTTTTTCAGAAGCCTTGGAAAGACGTGGGCTACCACGGCGGAACGGAGCTGGTGAACGGAGAGCCTGTGTTTGATTGGGGCAGGCCCCTGTCCGTCGTCGGCGCTCATGCGGGCGTCTCGGGTGTCTCGAACCGGTTCAACGAGGAATTTATCGGCCTCTGTTGCATTGGAAATTACGACGCCGTTTCTCCTGACCCAAAGCTGTGGGATTTCAATCTCATGGTCACACGGACGTTGATGGACGCGTTCAAAATCCCAAAAGACCAGGTCATCGGCCACCGCGAAGTTTTTGATCTTCTGAAAATTCCGAGACAAAAATCGTGCCCGGGCAATGCATGGAACATGGACGTGTTCCGGGCCGAACTCTAAAGGAGAATCCAAATGGAACCAACAAGCATCGTAGCGGTCATTACCGCATTACTGCCGTTCGCAACAGCGGCGGTTAAGAAAATCCTTAAAACGGATCAATGGGGAGTGAAAAAAACGGGATGGAATGCGCTCATCCCGATCATTCTTGGGGTCATTTCTTCGGGGGTCTATGCCTATTCCCAAGGGTCTGATGTTGTGACGTCCCTGGCCATTGGCCTGGGATCCGGAGGAGCGGCATCGAGCGCCAGGGATATCGATAAATATCTATTGAATTTATTTGGCGCGATCCGAACTCTTTTGAGGAAGACGCCTGAACAATAATCCGGTTACCGACAAGGCAATGATCCCATGCGGTTACTCGTCGTAGACGACGATCCTATCGTTAGGAAACTTCTCACTCGTCTGCTCAAAATGATGGGGGTTGAGTGCATCGAAGCATCGAGTCACGCCGAGGCGATGGAACAAGTCGGATTGGAAGAATTTGATGCGGCTCTTGTCGACGTGAATCTAGGAACCGAAGATGGAATTGATCTGGCGGTTTTGCTTCTCGATATGCGCCGTAGCCTGAGAATTGTTGTCATGTCTGCTGACTCCACCAATGAGATCAAAGTTCGGGAGATGGGGTTGAGTCCAATGTTGATCAAGCCATTCACGACCGATGAACTCAAAGAGAGGTTGAGAATATGATTGATCGGGAAGCCGGTTGAAAATTAACGGGCTGACCCTTTACTAAAAAATTACACCCGCACGATGCGAATTGAAGGCATCTGTTTTGACGGAATGTTCCGTCAGTATTAAAATTACGGTCATAGAATGACGAATTCACTGAAACATGAGCCGACGATTTTGCTGGTCCACGGAGATGAGAATGAATCTGCCTCGATCCTTCAGGTCCTCAAGAAAAACGGTTTTCATCATAAACTCATCGCCGTTAAGACGTCCATAGAGGCGTTGGAGTATGTTTTTGGAACAGGTTCTTATTCCGGCCGCGACGTCAAGATTCTACCGTCCCTCATAATCGTTGAGGGCGGAAAGGACGGGGAGGCAGAAGGGTTAATCCGGATTCTGCGTGGGTATCTGAGAATTCAGGACGTGCCCGTCATTGCACTGGGGCAAAGAGACAGAGAAAAAGAACAATTGGAAGGCGTAAACAATTACCTCAAAAAGCCTTTCAATTTCCGCGAATTTTCAGATGCGCTGGCGCAACTTGGGCTGAAGTCAGTCTTCAATCTGTAAGAGCTTTAATATCCGCAGGCTCAAAGCTTCTTCGCAAAATCCACCAAAATCTTCCGAAGCGTCTTCTGCAGTGACTTCTCTTGCTTTCGCGCAAACCGGCTAATTTTTAAATACGTTTGTTTCGGCACGAAAATAGTGAGGTTTTTGTACCCCTTGCTGTAGTACCACTGTGTGCCGTGCAACGGCTCCTTTCCCATACAAAAAAGGGTATCTAAGGAATGTCTGACGGTACACTGACGGAACCATGCCGTTAGTTATTGATGTATAATCCTCCGTCGATAAATCATTTCGGCGGTCTTTGAAATCCACGAGATGAAGTTGTTCTTTGTATTAAAAGTGTTCCAAGTTTGATCGTTCCGTAACCTGTTTTTTGAAACAGGGGAACCGGCCTTCTGATTATTGGAGGCCGGGCCGTAGAAGTGCGGAGACTGATCGTCGCGTTAGCCCGCGAAAGCGGGTGAAAGGGGCGGCGGTCATCTCATGTCCCTTCTACGGCTTGGGGTGCATCGTTCGCCCCAATTTTTTTTAAGGAACGATTGGTCGAGATGGTTTCTTGATCGAGACCTCGTCTATCGTCTTCAAATTGAGGAGGCATAGAACGGCAAAGTAGGAAAACTCTCTCACATAAAAGGTCGTCCCGCAGCTCATTCATGAGGAATGGGGAACTGTTACCGGATGTTGAAAAGGTAACAGCACTTACGAGTGCGAGATTGACTGTCGCTCTAGGTTCTCGCAAGCGAACCGAAAGGGCGGTGGTCATCTTGGGTTCCTCGTAAGGCTCGGGGTGTGCTTACCGCCCGATTTTTTTATGGACGACTATTAGGGGAGAGTGTTTGGAATGAAGCGGATACTGATTGTTGAAGACCACTATGCTCTGCGCAGATTGTTTTCAAGATTTTTGACTCGTGAAAAGTGTCAGGTTGAGTTGGCGGCCAACGATCAAGATGCGAATGAGATTATTCAAAGCAACGAATTTGAGATTGCCTTTATCGATGTGGAACTGGGTAAAGGGCCGGATGGATTTCAATTGGCGAAGAGATTTCGGTTGCTGAGGCCGGACATGCGAATCATTATGATGTCCGCGCGGTCCGAATACGGATCTCGGGCCGTCTCGGAATTTGATGGTTTTATGCTCAAGCCGTTTACGTTGGACGAGATCAGTTTCCACGTCTTTCGTTAGCGGTGCATAACTTTATCTCGCCGGGTTAGTTCGGAGGGGAGCTGCCCGGCGGGGGTTGGGACGTCCCCGGTCCGCGTACTGTGAGAGGGGCGCGTCTGGGGCGTCCCACGAATTCTACCACATCATATTCACGGTGCCTTGCACGACTTGCGGTGTTTCTCTTGACTTGCCGAACTAATTAACGAAACTAAGCGTTGCATTATTTGAGATTGGTCGGTGAATTTTGGGGGTTTTCAGGTTACATTTGATCGAACTCATATCATGATGAAGGAACCAAAACAGAAAGCACTTGGAACATTTGAAATAGCCAAGCGATGCCACGTTACTCCGACGACCGTCTATCGATGGATTAGAGGCGGCAAGTTGCGCGCCTTCCGTACGGCCGGCGGACGGAATCGGGTATTGGAATCGGATCTGGCAGAGTTTCTTCGGACCCTCAACATTTCTGTGCGACGGGTTTTGATCGTGGACGATGAGCTTCCCACTCGCCGTTTGATGCGCCGACTGATTGAACATGCGTTTCCCAAGGTAGAGATTGATGAGGCAACGGATGGCTATGAGGCAGGATTCAAAACAAGAGATTTACGCCCGGATCTGGTAATCCTCGATCTTCTGCTTCCCAGCATCAACGGCATCAAAGTCTGCCGGATCATTAGGAAGTCACCCAATTTAAAAGGCACGAAGATATTGGCTGTTACCGGGTACAAAGCGGAAAAATCGAGGCGAGTTTTCTTAAGAGCCGGTGCCGATGCGTTTCTGACCAAACCTTTTTCCACGCCTGACTTCGTCAAGATGGTGAGTCGGCTCCTCTAATCAGTATCTTGGGTGGGCATCCCTGCACGTTTTGGTCAGAAAATTCAAATCAACATGGGTGTAGATTTGCGTTGTGGAAATATCTGCGTGGCCGAGCAGTTCCTGGATTGCGCGGAGGCTAGCTCCTCCGGCCAACAAATGAGTCGCGTAACAATGCCGGATCAAATGGGGTGTTAGACGGTCCTCTAATCCTACCTGACGCGCTCGTTGACGAACCAGCCACCAGAACCCGCCACGGTTGAGAGGTTTGCCCTTTAAATTCAAAAAGAGTGGGCCGTTAATGCCGCCGAATCGCCGTTCCCGCGCCTCTAAGTATCGGGTTATTGATTCGGTTGCCTTCGGGCCTATCGGGACCACTCGGTCCTTGCCTCCCTTGCCTTTTTTGACCCGGATCCATCCTTCCTCCAGCCTGATCTGATCGCGTTGCAGCCCCACCATCTCGCTCGCCCTAAGGCCAGAGGAATAGGCCAACTCAAACAACGCACGATTACGAAGGCCCGTGAACTTATTTCCCGTCGGCAGATCAAGAAATCTCTCGATTTCCTGTACGCTCAATGGATTGGGGATTCGTTGAGTGAGCTTCGGGAGCTTCATTCCGGCCGTTGGATCGATGAACCCGGTGTCGTCCTCCGTGAGGAAACGGTGAAATCGGCGGATGGCCAGGATGAAATTGAACAAGGTGCCGGAGGTGGCGCCCGCCTTGCGCCGGCGTTCCAGAATCGAAAGGAGAGTGGCCTTGGTAACGCGGCGGAGATTCGTTTTGATGGCGGCGAGGCGGGATAAGTAAGACTCGATCTGGTAACGATACGTGCTTTCCGTCGCCTTGGAAAGCCCACATTCCCCGCGAATGTGCGCGAGGAATCGGGCCAGAAGTTCGGCGTCTTTCCGGTTCATAGCTCGGCTTCGAAAAGCGTCTCTCCATTCCCGTCTTGGATCTGAATGAAGCGGGCGTTTTTTAATGGCCATATATCCGGGGCCTGCCGCATGGCCCGGACCGCTTTTGCGATGACAAGGCGGGCGCGGGCCTGGCCTTCGGCTTCTGCAGCGTCCATGAAGATTGTCGGATTGTCATCGCACGTCAGTCCGCCTTTGAATTGGCGCTCCAATCCTTCAAGGGTGGTCTCGAAAAGGATATCCGCCAATTCACTGGCGGGCCTCGCGTCGACCACCACCCAGAATTTGTCGCCTCGATTGATTCGCATTTTAATCGTCCTCCTTAGCTCTTGGATTTGACGACCTTCACGTGTTTCCGGTCGTTCTTTTCGACTTTCCAACCCTTGCGGGAGTAGGTCACCATTCTGGCCCGGACATTGGCTTCCATATCTCGGCCCTTGGCCAGCGCGGCCGCTTTCTTCGTCACCAGCTCGGCGATTTCCTTCACAGTTTTGCCACCGGCGAACAACAGCGGGTCAATGATCGCGGACACTGATTCACCACGTGGCTTTCGTCCGGTCTTGGTGCCGTTCGACTGCTCTAAGTGGCGCGCGTCCTTGCTTATCTGAGCCCGGTTGTAGGGCTGGAGTTCGTAGTCTTTGGCGACCGGAACTTCGTTATCCGACCCCGAAACTTTCAGAATGACCTTGTCGCCTTTGTGACCGACGACCGTTACCGGCGTTCCTTTTTTGGAGAGATATTTCTCTCCGATTGTCGTTTTGATGGCGTTCATGATTTTATTTGCCTCCTTTTGTTGTGATGACGTGCTTCTTGAAAACGGCGAAATCGGTTCCTCGGCAATTCGTCCCTTCGATTTTTCGAATGATTCGTAGTAGATGCGCGATCCATTCTTTATCTTGGCCGGGACGATCTTCTGTCCCCAGTTGGACCAACTCGATCTGGCGAATCTTCGATCCAAGCGCCTCGACAATTTCAACCCAATCGTCTCGTCTGAATGTGATGTTTTTCATATTGATGTCGCCTCCCTTGTTTAGCTGTGGAAATCGATGACCACGCACCAGCATTTTCCAATGACGTCCTTCTTGTTGAGGCTTGTTTCGGATTCGTTTTTTGTTTGCGTGTGAATCACCGCGCCACCGTCCATCAAATCGGCTTCCAACCCGGGCTCGATGATTTTGTCCCAGATGATTTCGTCGACGATCATGGCGTCATCGGCGAAGCCTTTTCTCTCGTAGCTATCGCGGAAGAAGAGACAAGGCGTTCGGTTGAGGTCAATTTCAGGAAAATACTTTGCAAAGAGTGCCTCCCCGATTCTTTGCTGGTTGCTTTTATTGTTCATCATGCGGCTCACGCCTTTTTTTCGGCACGCCGACCAAAATTTCCTCACCTTCTTTTCATCGAGATGAACTTCGGCCAATTTCCCAGACCAACGGCCGCCGATGACGACGGAATCGATGGGGTTATAATCCCATCGCTCGCTTGGTGAGCAGAAGTGATTTTTCTCAAGGTATGTTTTGACGTAATGCCGCGCTTCTTCGCTTGTGTTCGCTGATTTGGTTGGGACCAGGACGTATGCGCTACAGTGCATGGTGTTTTTCCTCCGTTTAATCGCCCACGTTGCGCCGTTCGTGTAACCCGTTGCCCCGTTTGGGCTATTTTTGCCGCTCTGTCCGGACCCAAGTACAGCTACTTCGCGAATCAATCAAGGCCTTTCGATGTCAAATTCGCCTATAAAAATCAAAGGGTTTACGAATTCGCCGATTCGGGGAATCGCAGTCGGAATTGGGGCGATTGGCAGCACTACCTTCTAATGGGGATGAGAGCCAAGTTGAATCTTTGGCGGGCCCGCCTGGGCGGGCGAAAATCTTTACAAATAATTGATTTTGGATTTTCCACTCTTGGAGGTAGAATCTCGTCCTAATTATTTCCAGCGTTCCACCCCTTGGGTTTTTGGGGGACCAAACGCGTGAGGTTAGGGGCGCGGTTGATTCCCCAAAAGTTCAAGACACAAATGCGACACAACAAACATCCCCTCGGAGTTGATTATTCGGAAGATCACAACGGCATCGCTGCGCCTTTTTTTGTGTTCCATCCTCGTCGCATCGTCGGGGACGGGCGCTTTTGCCGGTTGGGATGACTACCGCTCCTTCTCGAATCCCAATACCCGCATTAACGATTACCAGCGCCGCGACTTCAACCCTTTAAGCTACAACTACATTCCCCGAATAGAGCCGCCGTCCTTCAGTCCCAATATTCAGTCGTTCGTCATGCCGGATCTCGCGATCAACATGCACACCATGAAGATGCCGGAGATTTTCGTACGCGATATCGGCTCGGACATGTTCGCGTACAAGTGGGAAGCGAACCATTTTAGTCCGGAGATGAAGAGATATGACCACTATCAGGCGAACATCCGGTTCGATATTGGAGGCCAGATCGCGCCCAATTCAGTGATGATGGATTTGGGCAAGGTAAAATTCGATCAGGGCTCTCAAATCCCGAAAAGCTACACCCGCCTCTATCAAGACACGCAAGGTAATTCCTTCAAGATTGACCGCTTCAATCAGAAAGGTGATCTCAACTCTTCCTACAATAGCTTCGTTCAGTTCTATCAGCGGCAAGATCAGATGTCGAAGATGTCCGTGTCAGACGTGCCCAGTGGAACACGGCCCAAACCGCCGACAATGGAACTTCTGCAGGGATTCGATGAAAAATGGACAGTCGCGGCACGAGATTCGGTGCAAGGCCAGGTGTCCAAGAACTACGAAATCCGCATCGACTCCGTTAAAAATGAATCCAATCTCAAGCGGTTCATCACCGAATACTCCGGCGTCATAAAAACTCAAGGAAACGCCGTTGAGTTTACGGTCAAGTCGCCTCATGAAAATGATGGCCGCATTCTCTCGCTCGATATCACGCTTAAAGGAAAAGGTTCGCCAAGCGCCACGATCACGTGGAAGCCCGTTGATGGGGTGGATGGCGGCGAGGCATTTAAATTAATTCGTGACAACGTGCCGGCCCCTCTTTTGGTGGGGCCGAGAGCCAGTTTCCGGTTTAACGACGTGGATGTGGCTGAATCACCGCTCAAAGTAACCCCAGACGGGAGCATTTCACCGAAACAAGTTGGTGACGTGAGAGACATTGCGAATCTGATGGGCAAAGAACACCTCGGCATCAACGTGTCGTTCGCACCGCCTGGTGCCGATGCGCCTAAATCCGGTTTCTCATTGATGAATGGCCTTCGCAATCTCGGTTACATGCTCACCGGGCGATGGTCGGAAGTCAAGAACATGCGGCAGGAACTGGGTGCCATGCAGCAGCAAGAGCCGGGCAAGTTTGTTTTGGCGGCAGGATTCAACAATCCAAGTTTCATGGGAATCAAGGAACTTCGAATGATTTCTGGATTAAATAAAAACGTCACGACCGAGAATGATCGTACCATCGATGGCTTCGCTGGCAAAAAAAAGGACGGAAATGGATTTTTTGACATCGCAAAGACAATCATTAAGACGCCTTTTCTAATTGCCGGAGGAACTCTTCGAACTGTTTTCAATTTGCCCGTGATAAAACAGGCGTGGACTGCGGTCCGAATCACAACAGGGGTTGCGATTGGTATTGTTACAGGCGATATATTCAATCGCTCAAACAAGATACAGTTTGATTCAAACGGTCCGGCAGTCATAACGATTAACGGGATCAAAAATAATGATAAGGCTGCCAAGTTAATAGCTGACGTGGTACAAACTGGTTTTCAGGTCAAGGTTGGGACAACGATTAAAAACGGTACTCACTGGTTTGGCATAGGCGACTTCATTCAAATTATTGCTCACGAGTATCTCGGCATGATCGACAAACCTTCATTGGATACAGCCAAGGCGATTCGCACAGGAATTAAAGAGAAGGGAGAAGTTTATGTCGTCGCTCATAGCCAAGGAAGCGCGATTTTTAAGCAGGCGTTGACCCTGTTATCGAAGGAGGAACGGGCCGCTATTCATTATCTAGGGGCTGGTCCCGAATGGAATATCGACGCCAAGGCAGAGGGTCTAGCGAGTGCTGAGAATTTATGGAATAGGGGTGATTTTGTTCCTCACTTAGGGAATCGATATAAAATAATCACAAATCTTGCGTTGCCTTGGAATTGGGGGCGCAGTTCGAACTCTAATGTCCAGAAGGATATAGATGTCGGAGCAAAGTGGGGAATCGCTCATCAATTTGCACATTACGAAGACGCAGTCAAAAAATGGGCGGAAAAATGGAGGAATCAGTGGTCTTACGGCGCATTACAGCAAGCTTTTTAATTTGTGGTTCCGTTTTTGTTTTAACCGGAATGGCAAGAAAGGTTTCAATTAATCACACCCAAGAACCGAAATATGCATTTGTTGTTGGAAAGAAATTCGAAACGAAAATGGATCTGGTTTTGTATCAACACAGCGACTCTAAGGAAATAACTGTTGATGAATATGGGACTAGTGATGTGCCCAAAAAAGAAGAAATGAAAGACAAATTCCCTCATAGGTTTTATGGGTCGAAAATCCTCGGAGTGTTGCCGGCCGGTAGCGCGTTTGAGGTAACTCGCGTGATGGAAGAAGGGACCACCTCGTGGTCTTTTATTACGTATTTTGGGAAATTAATTTCTTCTGAAAATAAAGATTTCGTTGGAAAAGAGATACACGTTACCTCACTTGCGAATGTGCTTGAGAAACCCCCTGTGTTTGAGGATAAGTACGTCACGGAAATCGGAGTGAATAGCGAAAAATAGAAGTATGGAAAAAGTATTCAAAAATCAACCGCACAGAAATATCGAAATAAATGAAGTTAAGGATGGCGTGTCCCTTGGAAGATAATAAAAGAATTCATGAATGCTTAGATACCGCGTTGGATTTGCTGACGTCGTGGATTAGGAGCAGCGCCTTCCCCACGCCAGAAATTCAGAGAGTAGCCATGCTTTCAGAATATGGCGATCAAACTATTCGATTTGAAGTCCCCGCGATCACTCTGACTCAGGACGAATTGGAAATTTTCGACGGTAAGATAGATCACACGCCTTTGGGTGGCCGCGCTCTTTTGATTAGAGGAAATCTGTCTGCAATCGCAGGTCGATTGAAGGTCGTAAGTTCAAAAGCAAAGGGAACGGTTTTCGAAATCTTTGTGCCTGCGGTGGATCCAATAGCCGAATTCGCTCTTGCAGACCGGATATGTCGCAAGCTGGTATCGTTTGATTTTACTCTAAAAGAATTCTTCTTAATTTGTAAATGGACATGGAAAAAAACAAAAGAAATAAAAAGGAAACGCTTGGATGGAGCCGCCCTTGCCCCAACCTTTGGAATTACACTCTCGTCTGAAAATGTCGAAGGAATTGGAGTGAAGATCGAGAAATAGGAGTCAGGAGGTCTAGCGTGGAGGCAAGAAATTTTGACGACCTCAGGCATGATTGGCTGTCCTTGATCGCAATTATCGAAAGCGCTTCGGAAATTGCGAATGATAAGATTAGAAATAACCTATTTTCCGACGATGAGAGGAAAATGTATTTCGATATGGTGGATCGGAATCTACATCGGTTGCGGGATTTGCTTTCGAGGTTTGAAAAGCTCATTGAATTAAACCCTAACAGAAAGGAGCACTTGAATCATGGAAAAATACGCAAGCCCTCCAGACATTAAAAAACTTATCAACCGGCCGCGATCAGATTTTTGGAATTACAATTTAGTTGGACTAACACATGAGATGAAAAGTCCCTTGGCGGCAATTGAGGGCGCGTTGGAAATCATTAACAACCCGAATCTTGATGGAGTTAGGAATGGCGATCACTATGTCGGCATGATCAAGCGAAACATTCACCGGTTAAGAGTTTCGATCAACGACTTGCTCGATATGTATACAGTCGGTGGAAAAAGGCGTGAGCTAATTCTTCGCCCCACGGATATTGTGAAAATCTGCAAGGAAGAAAAGGACCGGTATCAACCACTTGTTAAGCTAAAGGGACTCTGTTTTGATTGTGCCGGTCTTGATCGAGCCCCTGTAAAGGTGCGTTGTGATTCATCAAAAATTCGGTTGGTTATTTCAAATATGCTTTCAAACGCAATTAAGTTCACGCAAAAGGGTTCGATCAGAATGACAATCGATGAGAGCGGCGGCAGAATATCTGTTACCGTCGAGGACACTGGAGCAGGAATTTCACAGGAAGATTTGCCATTCGTTTTTGACGGTTTTTTTCAAAGTGAAAGCCGAACATCGAAAGGTAGTGGGATCGGCCTGACCATCGCTTCGATATGGATTAAAGCGCACCACGGTGAGATTCGTGTCGATTCTGAGGGGGTCGGAAAAGGTTCTCGATTTTGGTTTGAGATTCCATTATGACGTTCCAAAAAGGATAAAAAATGGAACAACTTGGAATTGGCGATCTGGTTATTTTTGCGATTGTTTGGTGTCTAATGTTTATTGGAACAATGTGCTTTTTGTTTCCAAGAGGGATTCCTTCTTAGAAAATCCTGCTGTTTATCACTCAATTAATCCCCTTCTTAACGTCCCTCAGCTAGTCCAAGCGAAATTAAAATTCCCCTCGTTTTCTGGACCCGTTTTCAATATTAAGCCGATTAATTTTGGTCTTGTAACCATTCTCTTTACAAGATTTCCATAGAATTTAATTTTGTTTTTAAGAAGTTTTGGGATAGTATAAGCTCTATCCTAATTACTATGACTACGACAAATCTGGAGAGAACGTGAAAAGTAAAAACGGCCACAACAGTGGAAACAATTTCAAGGTATGGTTAAAGAAGAAGGATCTCAGCTATGACGAGTTTTCTCGGAAATCGGGGATTAGTTATGGAACGATGCTGAAATGGACCCGTGGAGCCAAGCCACGGCCTACCACAAAAACGCTTCTCAAGAGAAAATTTCCGGATTGTCCACTGGTTCGAAGCTAGTTCATACACATAGGAGGGGTGAATGAGAAATATCCGACGCATTGTTGGTCTTGTCAGCGCCATAGTGTTTTCAGAATCTGTTGTTTTTGGATTAGGGTCCGGAGGCATTGCTAATGAAGTTACAAGCGCTGAACATTTGAGCCAACTGCTGGCGATTACTGGCAGCAAGAACGATCCAACCACTGTTTACAACAATCCTGCCTCCATCGGAGATCTCGGCAAGTATAGTGGTACCTTAGGGATGATGTTTTACAGATTTTCTGCTGAGCGCACAGGGAGCAATGGGACGTCCGACAAGATGAAAACTGGTTATCCAATAGTCCCAAATATGGCTGCAACCTATGGATGGGGTGATGGAAAATATGGTTTTGGTATCGCGGTGCTCAGCCCTTTTGGTTTGGAAACTGAATGGTCGGATACCAGCAATGTTAGATATGTCGCCACGAAGTCCACATTAAAGATGGTAGATATTACTCCTGCGTTTTCTTATCGGCCTTCTGAAAAGATGGCTCTGGGTTTGGGCGTTGACTATTTTTGGACCATGGATGCTGATTTGCAAAAAAAGGCAAACGTGGATGTGATTAATACCGCTGTCGGTTTTCCAACGGCAGGCTCTTCCGATGCCAACTCCAGGCTTTCCGGGGACGGTAGCCAATGGGGATACCATGCAGGAATGCTTTTTAATCCATCTCCAAGTCACACTATTGGGTTGGCCTATCACAGCGAAGTAAAGACCAAGATCGAAGGAGATCTCGAGATAACCGGGCTGTCGGGAGCATCTGCGAGCGCGGGAGTCTTTGGAGGAACGGATTATAAAACCCCAGTTCGAACTGATCTATTTTATCCCCAACATGTTCAATTTGGTTACAAGTATTCGAGGGAAAATAAATGGGAAGCTGGTTTCAATCTTGCTTGGTATGACTGGTCATCCAATAAAGAACTGGCGATTAATCTTCCCAACGCGACAGCGACCCAGCGAGCCCTCGCTGGTGCGCCAGTGCCATTGGATTGGCGCGATGTGTGGAGCGCCTCAATTGGGGGTAATTACAGATTCACCGAAACATGGAAACTCAACGCCGGCGCCTATTACATTCCCGCTGTGTATCCTGAATCAACCTTTTCTCCAGCGGTGCCTGATATGAACAAGATTGGGTTAAGCATCGGGCCGTCTTATTCGAAGAATTCTTGGTCAATTGACACGGTCTACAATCCTATTTTCTACAAGACCACGACGATCAACAATAATTTAGGACAGTCACAAAATGGTGGTTTGGCCGCGGCCGATATCAGTGGCGAATACAAAGCCATGATCCACATTCTCGGCGTGAATGTCAGATACAATTTTAGATAGTTAATTTCTGGAGGAAGGTACGATGGAGATTCAATCCCCTCATAATAGACGCCGGGCGCTTAGGCTGGTTGAAAGGTTACCGATTCGAGTTGAGCTCAATAACTCAACTAACGATGGAGTATCCTTTCAAATGGGTTCCACAAAAAATATCAGTGAAACCGGTTTAAGCTTGACCACAGACACTTCAATTCCTGGAGTTGAGACAATCAACATTGAAGCGATTCTGCCGCAGTCGCAACAAATCGTCAAAGGGATTGGAAAAATTGTTTGGCGAAATGATGAGCGGAAAATTTATGGTGTTCAGTTCTTGTCTTTTCAAAATAGTGTTGAAGAAGAAACTTTCAAGAAATATGTAAATCGACCTACGGATACTCGCGAGATGCTATTGGATCAAAGGACAAATGCAGAGGATCGACGAAAGAAGGAAGAATCCAGCACCAAAAATAAAAGGATCCTAAAAAATCGACGCAACAATACTGGAATTGTCGGCTTCTCAGAGATGTTACCGCGCAAGAAAAAAGAACGTGATTATCAACTTTCTGCGGTCAGCAGAAGGGTGCGGTGGTTAGAGGCAAAAACTGGGAGCCAATTGAAGCACATTTCCAATTTCCCATACGAGTCGACCAAGTTGAATCAAAACATTGAAAATCTCGTGGGGATTACAAGCGTCCCACTTGGCATCGCCGGTCCGATATTGGTTCAGGGGCAATATGCCCAAGGTCTATTTTATGTCCCAATTGCGACGACGCAGGGAACCATGGTTGAGTCCTATCATAGAGGGGCATTATTGGTGAACGAAGCAGGAGGCGCGCGGGTCACAATCCATAAAGACGAGTTGCACCTTGACCCAGTTTTCACATTTAAGAATCTCAATGAAAGCGTACGGTTTATCGCGTGGATAAAAGAAAATGACAGTGTAATAAAACTTAAAGCCCAGGAAACCACGCGTTTCGGGCGATTGATAAGAATCACTGCATTCCCGATAGGAAATAGAGTGGCTTTGAATTTCGCCTACACTACGGGTGATGCGATGGGTCTAAATATGATCAATATTGCCACAGATCATGCCTGTCGCTGGATCGTCGATCAGGTAAAACCTCAGGCATATTTCTTGCGGTCTAACTTCTCGTCGGACAAAAAACCGTCCTTTTACAATTTCATCATGGGCTATGGAAAAGACGTCACTGCAGAGGTTATCCTTCCGAGAGCCTTAGTAAAGCGTTATATGCGAGCAGAGCCGGAAGATGTCTATGCGTTTTGGTATTCCGCACTGTTAAGCGGGATGCAGGCCGGCATGATCGGCATCAATGCTCATTTCGCGAATGGACTGGCCGGTATTTTTATCGCAACAGGGCAAGATGTCGCTCAAGTCGTTAATGGAAGTCACGGTATACTGACGTTTGAGGTGATTGCCTCAGGAGATTTAAAAGTGACAACGAAATTTCCGCAACTTCTTGTTGGAACTGTTGGTGGCGGAACTTCCCTTCCTCCTCAGCAGGAGGCTCTTAAGTTAATGGGATGCTATGGTGCAGGGAAAGCAAAGAAATTCGCTGAAATCGTGGCTGCAATTCTATTGGCCGGAGAAATTTCGATATGCGGTGCTTTAGCGAGTGGGGAGTTTGCCGCCGCCGACCTTGCTTTACGATCACGCAAGGTGGCTGATTCAGAGGAACAAGATTGAATTTTTACGCCTTCTCCGCCTCGGTAGCTTTAATATTTACAACCGCCGTTGGCACGATCGTTTGGAGAAAGGCAGATAATCGGGATCTTGGAAAGCGATTCGGTCTAGTAAGTTTCAGTATTTGTCTTTGGGTGCTGGGATGTTTAGGCGAAAGTTATTTTGATCATAAATACGCCTATGCATTCGATCTAATCCTTTACACGGGAGCTTGCCTCGCCCCTAGCTTTTACCTCCATTTTCTTCTCACCTTCACAAATACCTATCAAAAAAGAAAAAGAATCCTGTTCTTGAGTTATTCAGGCTCTGCTTTTTTCCTGATTTTAAATTGGATTCCAGCATTAAGACCGTGGTTTATAAAAGAGGTCATAAGGGGATTTGACTACCGGAGCATCGCAGAGCCGGCCACTCTTTGGTATGTATTCACGGGTCTGTATACGGCATGCGTTTCTTACTGTGTTTTCATTTTGTGGCAGTTCATGCAACAGAGCAAGGCGGCGAAACGAAACCAGGTTAAATATTTTCTGCTCGCATACTTCATTCTCGTTACCGGAGGGACCCTTTATTTCAGTTTGGTTTTGGATATTAATGCGCCTCCGATTGATAATTTTTTCACGATTAGTTACGGGTTAATCATGTCTTACGCCATTCTTCGATACAGGCTATGGGATTTAAGATTGTTATTTAGAGAAGCGACAAAATATTTACTGTCTTCGGGGCTCACTGGGCTAGCTTGTTTCGGGGCTATTTTAATTCTGACTGGCAGTTCTCGAATTGGTGTTGTCGTATTTGGAATGTGTTTGATTGTCCCGCTTATTCAATCAAGAATTTATGAATGGATAACCACTCTTCGTATCCATAGTGGCGTGGCCGATCCCAAGAGAATAGAACGCATTCGAACACTATCTGATCGCATTAAAGAAGCTGGGTATAAGATTTTTGATCTTGCGGAAACTGTTACTCAAATTTCGCGGGATGAGTTCCCCACAAATCAGTGTGCTGTATTGATTCTAGAGCACGACAAAAATATATTTCAAGTCGAAGGCCAGATTGGACTTTCAAAAAGGATTGTTGATCCGATTGAAGCATCCGATCCTCTGATCAAGTATCTTGAGGCTCATAAACAGGTATTAGTGAAAAGCGAAGCTGAAGGATTCCTGGACAAGGATGCATATGCCCAAATTGAGGCAACTTTCAACCGTCTAGAAGCTGAAGTTATAGCACCACTCATTGTTTTGGACCGAGTTTCAGGGCTATTAACGTTGGGCGTCAAGACCGATGGCCATCCTTATTTTGTCAGCGATATCAACCGGCTAAACATCATAGTGACCGAAACCAGCACCGCACTCCGCTATGTGTTGGCCGTTTCAAGAGCTGCGAAAGAAACTATTAATTGGGCGCATACACTGAATCAGTCACTAAAACCCTTGAACTCTGGCGTTGATTTCCTTGTAAGAAGGGCGTCTCAAAATGGCATGGATTCAGGCCTGGAAAGAGTTGTTCCGAGAATCGAAAAGACGATGAAAAAACTCGGTGAGTTTTTGAATTTCTTGCTGCAAGATTCAAGAATTGCAGATGAGGCCTTGCGCGATAAGTATGAATTGATTCCGATTGATATCGATAAAATTATTTCGGAAGGGCTAGGCTCTCACGAAATATCAATAAAGGAAAAGAGAATCAGCTTGACCAAGGATCTGCGCGATCTGGATTTAACCAATCTCTTGGGGCATTCCGGTGACCTAAAATCCGTTTTTGAGATTTTGATTAGCAATGCGTTGCGGTACACGCCGGAAGATGGCTCGATTCAGGTTGTTGGAAAAAGAGAAAATGGGAACTACCGAATTGAATTCACAAATGAAGGAGATACGATTCCAGAAGAACACCTTCAAAACATTTTCAAGGAGCGGTTCCAAATCAAAAACGGGAAGGAAGGTATGGGAGGGTTGGGACTTTCGAACGCTTTGAGGATAATTCAAATGCATAAAGGCAATATTTTTGCCGAAAATTCTCAAAATCCCCTGGGTGCGCGATTTATACTTGAAATTCCAGCCGTTTCGGATTATGTTCAGGATGTTAAGCAGCCATTGAAAGGAGGATTAGCGAATGAATCCGGTGGGGTCTAGCGCAACTTTTAAGATTTTAATTATTGAGGATGATGAGGATACGGCGAATATTATTGCCGCTGATTTTGAGGATCATGGGCTCACCGTGGAAATGGTTCATGACGGATCCAAGGCTATTTCCAAGATGCTCGAATTTCGCCCGCATTTGGTGGTGCTTGATTTGGAATTGCCAAATAAAAATGGGCACGAGATTTTCCAAGAAATGCGGTTGCACAAGGAACTTCGTGACCTTCCGGTTGTGGGCAACAGCGTTCACATGAGCTCAAAAGATGATTTGGGGTCACAATTTTACAACGCGTATATATTGTCGAGGCAAGAGGAGCCTCTTTTCGCGAATAAACTTGAAGCGAACGAGAGAATGTTCAACAACCTCACGGCACTGGTTGCGTTTGCGTTAAGCCAAAAGTATCAGATGTTGACTCCAAGCCTGGCCAAGTACCTTGACGAGATGTCGGTGAAGGAAAAACGGTTTAAATCCTCCGATACAAAATCTTCGAGTTAAGACCCCCTGTAAGTCCTTCGGAAAACCAGCGATTTCTCGTGCTGTTTTTCATTACCAACAATAAAAAACAAAAATTCTTGCACTTCAACCGCTAAGCGGTAACCCTTAGGGGATGGAGTTCTCATATTCGCCGAGAAATCTCGCGTCGATTGCTATTTTTGTCTCAGCAGTTCTGAACATTATGCTGAGCGCGTGGGTGCTTTTAAATACTCACCAGAGAAAAGCAAATCGAATTTTTGCGACCCTTTGTACGGTCATAGGGATGGCCGCTTTCTCATTTGTTTTTCTGGACTTGTCTGGTGCGGGGGCCGCTGATCAGTTCTGGTGGCACACCCATTTGGCATGTCTTTTGTTGATCCCACCCCTACTGTTTCACCAGATACTTCGGACCTTGAACCACCCCGGGCGGAATGAAAGAGGTGCGATGATATCCAAACCGTCTGAACACCTAATGCAATTGGCATATGTATTTTCAGGCGGGTTTTATTTGTTTTCATTTCAGGAAAATTTGTTCGCTCCATTAACAGTGCATGGGTTAACGGTGCCGAGGTTTGTGAGCGGTTTTTCTGGGCTCATTACCGTATTTGCAATTCCGATCATATGGGGTTTGATCCTCGTCGTTAAAACTGGACTTAATGCCACTGAAAAAGCACACAGAAATCGTCTGCTTTTGATTGGATTCTCATCAGCATGTGTTGGAATAACATTCGCATCCTATATGGTCACCCCATTCCAAAGTCTGCCCAAAGAGTGTTTGCCCGCCCTATACTCGGCCTCGACAGTTGCATTAATGGTGATGGCTATTCCGGTTACATCAACTCGTCTTTATCAAATCACAGAATGTGTTCGTCAGACCATATCCCATTTGTTTACGGCGATGATCATGTGCTTTACGTTCCTGACGATGCAAATGATCGTGAATCAAATTATGAAGGGCGAAAATATCTCCATTGGTGAAATTGTCGCCTTGTGTATCGGATCGATCGTTACCGCATTCGTCGTATTACCAAGGCGGTTTTACATTCAGAAAGTGACGGATCGAATATTCTTTCGTGATCGGTCGGCGCAAGCTGAAAAAATTGAGGATTTATTGCAGAAGATTTCGCTGGCGCAGGACAAGGAGGGTTTGTTGAAGACTCTTTTTGAAGGGTTGCAGAACGGGGAAGCAGGATTTTCAACGGGCTGCCTGATGATGAAAGCCTCAAAAAAGCCTTTTTATCGAATTGTACGAGAGTGGGGATTGCCAGCCGACGCGAAAGGGTTTTTTCTAAAAGAAGAACATCTCCTAATTCAATTCCTGAAAATGGAAAAAAGGGAAATCTTTATCGACCGCCTGAAAAATCGGATCTTGGCCGATTGGGATCGGCAGGAACTCAGGGATGAAATGGAAATTCTTCAAGCGGATATCTGTTTCCCGATCTTTAAAAGCCATGACCATAGTCTCATTGGTTTGATTGCTCTTGGAAATTCAAAGCTTGGATACTCTTCTTATGTTGGTCGAAATCTTTTTTGGCTCAAAACCTTAATTGACCGAGCCAATACCATGCTGGATAATTTCTTTACTCACGAACAGAATAACGCGCTGATTCCGTATGCCGGAAGAGCTGTAGCTGAAGAAGTACTAAGAAATAAGGAGAGTTTTCGAGACGACGAAGAAGGGGAGCGAGCATGGGTGACTGTGATGATGATCGATATTCGGCACTTTACTTCCCTTAGTACCCGGTTGGATCCACGGTCTGTTGTGAAATTACTGAAGGAATTTCGTGAGGTTGTTTCGCAGTCGGTTATTCAACATGGTGGAGCAATTGATAAATTCATCGGTGATGCTGTGATGGCAAATTTCGGATTGCCGATTTTACCTGATAGGTCAGATCCTGATAAGAAAGCCGTCCTTTGCGCAGCGGCCATTATGGATGCGATCACGCGAACGAATAAGCGAAATGGATGGGCCCATGCTGAAAAAATATCGATTGGTATCGGAATCTCTTCAGGTGAAGTGATCGCAGGGAACGTTGAGTCAGGAGAAAGAACTGAATATACGGTAGTTGGAGACGCCCCGAATATGGTGGCGCGGCTGGAAGATATGGCTCAGGAAAGCCAAGTTTTAATTTCTCCGGCGACGTATAAAAATGTGAAAGATGATGTGGTAGTGTTGGCTCTACCTCCACAACATCTCGAAGGTTTTAGTGAACCTGTGGTTATTTACGAGTTGAAAGGAACGAAAGATTTAGGAAGCAACGGCTCTTCAGGCGGCGATTCCCTCAATTTAGCCTCAAATCAGTAAAAATTTACGATTGTTTTACACCCGCCTTACACTAAATTTACATTCGTTTGTTAATCTCTTCATCACTTTTGGCCGCTCTCCGGCGTAGTTAGCCGGCCCCCTCAGGGCGCCACTCTTCTCTTCACGGAGGTGGTATGCGGCAGTGTTCTTCAATTCATCACAGTAAAACGAGATCCTTCAAGGTATGAAGGGTCTAAAAAATGTCCGGATGGTTTGTGCAAGCATCGCTGTAATCCTGTTGATTGGATCCGCGATGTGGATTGGGCGCGGACAATTTTCTAATGCCGTTTCCCGTCGTAAAACGAGCCCGTATATTTCAGCTATCTCCTCAGTAGTTCCTCCAAAGAATCCAGCATCCGTTTACGAACTTTTAAATATGCCGGAAGACCAGGTTGACATCGGAATCATCTCCCTCACTCTAGCGAAAGAAATATATCCCGACACCGATGTCGCCTCCTACTCAGCGAGGATTGATGTTTTGGCAGATCAGGTGCGCCGATTGGCCAAAGGGACTAAAAACCCCGATCAGAGAGTTCGATGCCTCAATACCGTTTTACTTCTTCATGAAAAATTCCAGGGTACTCGGGATTTATCTGTTGCGCGAAAATCAGAATATTATTTTCTGAACAACGTGCTAGATACCAAACGAGGCAATTGTTTCACCATGCCTGTCCTTTATATTGCCGTCGCGCAACGTCTTGGTTGGCCAGTTTATCCTGTAAGCGTACCCGACCACAGTTTTGTGCGTTATGTCGATCCCAATCTCAAGGAGCAAAATATAGAAACCACCAGCAATGGTGGATACGTTCCCGATGAGGGTTACGCGAAAGACTTTATGGTGAGCGAGCGTGGTCGTAAGAGCGGAGCCTATTTGCAAACTCTTTCCTACCGCAAATCGCTTGGTGATTTGGTTGCCGTAAATGGCATCTGGTTTGGACAAAGAGGCCAGTTGTCTAAGGCAATTACATATCTGGAGATAGCCACAAAGTTAAATCCAAAACTTGCTGGTGCTTGGATGAATTTGGCGAACGCCAACAGGATGATGGCGAAGCGTTCCAATGGCGCAGAGGCAGAAAAATATTTGGCGATGGCAGCAGAATGTTCGAAGAAACTTGATGAACTGGGATTTGTGCATCCCAAAGATGTCCCTCAATTTAATTCAGCCAGGAGGCAGATATGATTAAAAGAAAATCGTGGTTAATTGCAACGTTACTCTGTACCGCCTTAAATTTGAGGGCGCACGCCGTAGGTGTGACTGGGTTCATATTGCCTACTCGATATTATGACGCCGCCGTCGGCCGCTTTATCAGCGCGGACGATATCGTGCAAGCTCCGACGGACCCTCAGAGTCTGAATCGGTACGCATACGTCAGAAACAATCCAATGAATAATGTCGACCCAACAGGGCACAGTTGGCTAAGCAAATCGATCAACAAAGCCGGAAATTGGATTGGCCAACACAAAGAATTTGCGGGTCTTACATTTCAAGCCTTTGATCCCTTTTTGGGAAGCGCATATCTTGCTTCTTTCGATAACGGTCGCGCCATTTTAGCCGGTCAAGCGATCGCGGCCGCGTCGTTTGGTGTAGGCGGTCCGGCTGTGGGGTGGGGAGCGGTTTCGGGAGAATTGTCCTCCGCGTACATTGCACGAAGAACGGGAGGCAATATGTTGACATCGGTAATACGTGGAGGTTTGGAGGGAGCTGCTATCTCCGGAGCGTTTTCAGGGATTGGAAACACCAACGCAAATTGGGTTGTAAAGGGAATGGGAAAGTCAGCAATCAGCGCGGGCCTTGCCAAGGCGCATGGTGCAGATCCTAGAGGCGTCTGGACGGCCGCTGGCCTCACCTTCGGGGCTGAGGCCGCGAATGCCTATTTTACAAGATCAGTTGGATACGGTGCTGATCCAACTCCTGGAGTCCCCTTGGATTCTCCAAATCATTCGTATCCCATTGGACCTGGAAATTATCGTCCTCCTGCAGGTACGGATGTATTTGGGAGTAATGATGCAGTAGGAGGTGGGTTTTGGCATCAGGGAAGTCCAGCCATGAGAGCCGCCAGTGCAGTCCCTGGTATGCAATCTGTTTCCCAGATTCATGATACCTGGATGAACGCGCAGCATGTAAGTAACGCTTATCTCTTTGGAAATCAGGCAGTTGCTAATATAATCACTATGCCACCGGCATTTGTGACGAGTTACGCCGCTCAGTTTTCCGGGCCGTGGGCTCCAGTAATTATTTATTCACAAGAATGAGAAAAACACGTTTCTTGCAAATCTTCCACCTAATGACGGCCATTCTTATAATGGTCGTCTGCACAGGTTGTTCTGCGGTTATTCGTTATCGAGGTCTGAGTCCCCAAGTAAACAAAAAGGAAGCAAACGAAGATCTGCAGGTTAATAACCACTACAGGTGGAAATTCTCGAAGCATGGTGCTGGCACCATATATCTTTCTCCGAAGAAGCATCGCGTATCTTTTTTGGTTTATACGAATGCCGGAGAAGAGCAGATTCTAACCCTGGGCCCCGCATTCCTTCCTCTCATTCCGTGGCCACCAGGCATTTATAAGGCCATAACCAAGCACTCCCCAGATGCCGTGATCCCTAGCGACCTTTTGATTTCCCTAAATGTAGGAGGAAGATATGAGGATGCTAAACTTCAGATCGATTTCTCAAATGTAGAAATTGAAATTGAGCCTCAGATGGAAACAAAGGGCGTTTGGCAAGTGCAGCATTGGACTAGCCAGACGCATTACGAGTACGAGCCCATCAATGGTTTAACGAATGTAGTGAGTAGTCGTTATAATTTTAGGCTTACTTTGTCTTCTATCTCCAGTGCTGTTCGGAAGCTCAAGATCAAGTTTAATGACGTAAGAATTTCGGGAGAGAGATTCGATTTGCCGCCTATTGTTTTTGAGAAAGGGACCGGATATGGGATGAATCCTGGGGTGATTAATGATTAAAGCGGTAATTTGGTCGTTTGGATTTGACGCTCGATTGCGGGATCAAGATAGGACCATTGAGAAATCCGTATGCCCTGAATTATTTCTCCGTTGATTTCTCTACTCCAAATAACCTCACCGGAACAAACCGACTGATCTTCATCAGAGAAAATAGTTAGAGCGACTTGGGTTCCGCGCGCGACCTCTGAACGAAGAATAATTCCAACCCCTTCTCTCGATATATTGATTACCTTGCCAGTGATTTGATCGCCAGCCCGGCTGCCGGAGAAGAGCACCAAATCTACATCAAACTCGGTCTGAAACCGACGGTGGCGGCGTCGCTCCGGTGTTTTTATAGGAGTAGCTTCCATCCTGGAAGCTTAATGCCCGCTAATGAAGAAATGATGACATCCTTTCAACAATTCCGTTACAAGAAATCGAAGTGTAAATCTCACCCTCATTTTTAGATGCGTTTCTCGCCGGTAATCTCTATAATGATCTGATAAATTAATTGCGCTATTGAGCTGAGTCAAGGCGCCGTTGCCCGCAGGATGGGTCGCGGCGCCTTTTTTATTGGAGATAGGAATGGCGACCAAAATCAGGCACCCTAAAGTCGATCAAACACCCCTCACGTTGGAATTCCTCGAGCGAAATCCACGGGTCAAAGGCAAGCGGGTTTTTGCCCTCGTGCTCTTCGGTGACACGACTCGATTTCGACGATGGCGCAGTCGTCCATTTTTATCATCGGAAAAACACGCACGATTTATGATCGCCCTTTATGACACGTTCATTCGATTCAGAAACGGGAGTGGCTACTTTGTTAAACTTCTCGCCGATGGGCTCATGGCCGTGTTGGAATTGCCCCAGGAAAAAAAGGCCACCTCGGTCGTCGAAATGTTGGATCACGCCGACAAGCTTGTCCGATCGGTTCAGTCCTTGATCAAACACCTCAATTATCCCCGGCCGGATGGATTCCGAATCAGGGTGGCGGCCGGCGACGTTCTAAAACTAGAGGCCAGTCATCCTTTGGACAAAACAAAGATCCAGGTGGACTACTCGGAATATGCGGTCGATATCGCCTTCGGGTTGTTGGGAGTGGAAAAGGAATCGCCGCGCATCTGTCACGAGACGGTTAGGGAAATTGTGGGGGCTGATACAAAGGCGAGAGCGCGAGTGAAATTCGAAAAGATAAAGAGACCGGCTGTGTGCCCAGAGGGGATTGATCCCGAGGACCTGGACGCCCTTTGGTCCTACAGGATTTTGAAGTAGCCCAAAACGACGTAAACGCCGATCAAGAGCAACATCCCAACATAGAACATGACAACGGAGTCCAGGATTTCTATGTAATTCTGCGAGTACCATTTGCGGAACGCTTTGCGAATCGCGTAAGGTTCGCCCACTTGCCCCACCTCCTTTGATTCGGCGCAACTGCGCCATCAGGACTGGGACCGTACAGCGGGTTCCCGCAAAAGCAAGGCCTTCCGAGGGGGGAAGCGGCTAGAGAACTGTAGGCGAATTCAACTTAGGGTTTTTCTTGTGGAGATGGTTCAAGGAAGCCTTCCTTAACGAGGCGGTCACGGACAGCCTCATAGCCGAGCGTATAGAAACTCTTACCACTGGCCTTTTTGTATTCTTTAGCGGCTTTAAGCAATTCGTCGTCAACCCGGATGGCGCGAAGAGGCGGCCTTCCTTTGGGCGTTTTATCCGCCGCTGTTGCCGTGTCGACCACGGGGACGGGGATTTTATTCGCTTCTTTGGCGGTTTTGCTTTTTGGTGCTTTTGGTTTCTTGGGCATGTTGGTGAGCTCCTTTGGTAATTCGGGCATTTGGATCCGCCCGTGGCCACCACAGCTACCTTCTAAGGCGTAAAGGGATCAAGCTTTGGATGGAAGATTTGAAAATAGTAATTCGGATTTCAGGAGGGCGACTTTACGGCCACAATCGATATGAACCTTGCTACTGTACCGTCTGAATCTGAAGTGCAATCACTTGTCACGGTAGCGTTCTCCGAAAAATCGTACGGCAAAACGTATGGCAAAAATGCTGGCTTTCCGTCGAGCTGCTATACTACGTGGGATGCCATTACGATGGTTCCGAGACCAGCGCAGTAAAAATAGCCTCTCCCCTAATCCGCCCCGAACTCCTCGCCCTCGCCTCCTGATCCAAAATCGCCGATTCTCTCGACGGGAACCGCAAACGTCGTCGAAAATCTGCAGAATTCCTCGCCGTTCCCAATCTCATTTTTCAAGAAAAGCTGTCACCAAAATTGCCCTTTTCGAGGGCTCTCCCCAATGCGGCGAATGATGGGCGATGGTGGCTAATGATTGGTTTGAAGAGACACGATGTATGGCAGTTTGTATGGCATCGCTTAAAAATCTGCCATCGAATTTGTATGGCAGTTCGGAAACGGTGGCAAACAGTGTTGGCAATGTGCGCCAAGGGTGCAATAGGCGGCTCCAAAACTAATTTTTCCGCCTTGAAGAGCGTTGATATCCACCCCACACTTAAAAGATATGAGATTCACCAATTTCGCGGGTAAATAGATGGGCATGCATGGCATGAACGACGCCATCCACGGGATGATGGAAGTCGATGACAAATGGAAAAAGATGATCAAGGTGATCATCGACCTCCCTGATTTTCAGCGCTTGCGGCATATCAAACAACTGGGCCTTGCCGACTTGGTCTTCCCCGGCGCAGTTCATACAAGGTTTAGTCACTGCATCGGAACCGCATATTTGGCGTATCGGATCACCAAGAAATTAAAAATTGGCGGCCGCGATCAGGAAGCATTGGTTCTGGCAGCGCTTCTGCATGACATAGGGCACGGCCCTTTCTCTCATTCTTTCGAAAAGTTGACGGAGCATGACGATAAGCCGTTGATCCGCCATGAGAACTGGACGAAGGAATTTTTGAGCGGTGATCTCGGCAAGGTTGTGCGAGATCCAAAGTTGATCTGTCAAATTATTGAGCGAGATGACAAAAAACCTGGCGTGATCCCAAAAACGATTTGGGACATCGTATCGTCGGGCTTGGATGCGGATCGGATGGACTACTTATTGAGGGATGGAAAATTCTGTGGGGTGCCATACGGGAATTATGACTTGGAGTGGATTCTGCATTGCATGAAGATTGAAAAGGTTGGAAATACCAAGCGCATCGCCATTTCCGGCAAAGGAATTGGTGCCCTTGAGCATTATCTTCTGGCCCGCCGTCTGATGACGCAACACGTCTATCACCACCCCAAGCTCATCGCCGCAGAATATTTGCTGATTAATTTCCTAAGAAAACTTAGCGACTTCGTTGAACAGGGAAAAGGAATCGCAAACCAACTCACGGATCCCTTGAGAAACTATCTAACGAACCAGAAAAGGTTCATGTCTAGGTTTCATGGAGGATCGCCTGCGAAGGTTGACATCGATAAGTTCCGTCATGGAAACTTTTCTCTCTACCGGTCGCTCAAAGATTGGGATGTATGGCAGGCCATTGAACTAATTGCGACAAAAGGGAAAGGCGTCTCCCATGATCTTCGGTCGCTTGCCCGTATTTTTTATGAGCGGCGGTTGCCTGAAGTAATCCGATTGAAACCCCACGAAGCCGAAATTGCGAGTCGAAGTATCGCTGAAAAAAAGAAATACGAAGATTGGCAGTTGACGGTGCTCGATGGGGTAAAGTTTTCCGCATATTCAACGGATAAGCATAATTCGATTCTCGTCATCGAAGGTCATGAGCGATCTGAGATTTCGGAGAAATCGCCCATTTTGAAAGTCCTGGCTGACAAGAAAGAATCCTCATATTTTCTAATGGTGGACAAAACCCTTATCAAGAGTAAAGAAGTAAGTCGGATTAATGATGATCTGGGAGAAGATTTCAAGCGACGCTGTAGACGATCTTAATGGAGGGCGTCGAGAAAATATTTCGCCCGCATTTCCGTAATCGCCTAAAATCCTCGCCAGATTCCATTCGCCTCTAAGAGCGTTCAATTGCAACGTGGCTGTTTAGCGCCCCATTCGATCCAAACGCAGGCATGAAGGTCATCGCTTCTTTGAGGCTGGATGATAAAAGGTGGGCGTAGATCTGCGTTGTGACGACCGTCGAGTGCCCCATCATTCGTCCAATCCGGAGTAAATCCACTCCTGCCATCGCCAAATGTGAGGCGAAGGTGTGCCTAAGCGTGTGGAGCGATCCCTTGTTGATGCCGGCTCGTTGAATGATGCGACTGAATGCTTGAGAAAAGGCGATGACCTTGTAATACCAAGGGATCACTCGCTGTTCATCGTTTTTACAGGCGGCCCGCCATCGATTCAGGTGAGATTTTAATTCGGGGTGCAGTGGAATTTCTCTCTCTTCTCTGTCCTTTGGATGCCATTCTTCATTTGGTTTTATGCGAACGATGTCGTTTTGAAAATCGATATCGTCCCACCGAAGATTCAGCATTTCTCCGCGACGAAGGCCAAGGAACACGCCCAACCGGATGGCCATTTGCCAAAGCGGGTCGGCGGCGGCAAGCAGCTTCTCCACTTCCTCATGCGTGAAAAAGACCGGCCGCTTTTTCACGGTCGGCATCTTCCGAACGCCCCAAATATTCGGCAAGGCATAGCCCCACTGGGCGGCGCTCTTCATCGATGACTTTACCGTGACGATTTCGCGGTTGATGGTCGATGGCTCGATGCCCGCATTTTTTCTGGCGAGTTTGTATTCCTCCAAAAATTCAGGAGTCATGTCCCGCAAATTTCTCAGGGGCATATATTTTCTGATATTGGAGAAAACTACTCGGACCCTTACCACCGTGGCTGGTGCCATGTTGGTCTCGCAAAAATTCATATATCGTGCGACGTAGTCCTCCCAAAGTATTTCCTTTTCAGCGCCGTTCTTCTTGTCATCAAGTCGCTTCTCTATCGCAGACATCTCGATTCGCGCCAGTCGCATATTGCTCCCCAGCGATTTCTCCTTTACCTTTCCATCTTCACGCCAATAGGCGGAATAGGATTTCCCTCGTTGTCGTAATGCGACTGCCATATTTCAGACCTCCTTTTTAATAACTCGGTGAACTTGGATAAATTGATCGATAGCTTCCGCCTCGAGCCGGATTATTCTTGAAGTAAATTTAACGGCCCGGATTTTTCTCAGGCGAACCCACTCCTTCAACGTATAGGGTGAAACTCGAAGCCGAAGCGCGGCTTCTTTGAACGTTAATAACCTTCGATGATCTTCTATATCGCCCACAGGACCTACCTTCGTTTTGCCAATGAGTCAATTGATTCCGGTGTCTCTTAAACAAACGGCGAAGTGATCCGAGATGACGCAGTGATCCGAGTGGTGGGCTGAAAAAGTCTGATTTTCAATTCGTATGCGAATGAAATGGCGGTATAATCGAGCATCCCTCGTGCCGGGACTCCCTCGCCCGGCATTTTTTTGTCCATTTTTGAACCAAGTTCGTCACATTTTCGATTTTCGTGCGCCTTATCTTCGGTGACAGTCAAAAGGCGTAAGAGGGGAGCACTCGAGCTTGGACGAACAAGAACTAATAAGCCGCCTCAAAGCAGGCGATCTCGATGCTCGGCAGGAGTTCTGGAATCGGTACAAAGAACCGACTTACCAGATGATCTGCCGGGCCGCGAGACCCCGCACCTTCCAAGACCCTCGAACACTTGAATGGACGAGGGACCTCTCCGACGTGCAGGACATATTGTCAAAGACCCTTCTTAAAGCCCTTCACTCAATCACCCGCTTTCGCGGCGAATGCCCTTTGCAAAACTGGCTGTACGTGATTGCCAGCAACACAGCGCGCAGCTTCTACCGTGAAGAGGCCAGGCATCACCCAAAAGCTGTTGTGGTGGGTAACGGAGATCAGCGGCATCCGGACTCTCACCAGGATGGAAACGGACAGGGTCAATGGCCTTTGGAAAATTCCGAGCAACAAGATGGAGGTAATGTGCCATTGGGCGACAGCAGTCAGGAATACGAAGGGAATGTGGATGGCATAGATATGAAGGATGGAGATCCAAAAATTAGTGGCCGGAACCGGCGCAAGATCGAGTTGTCCGCCTTCGCCGCGGATGCCGCGACCGGTTGGGGATCGAATGATGAAAGCGAAACACATTTGGAGATTGAAAAGTTGATGGCGCAATTGTCAGAGGAGCACCGTCTCGTGCTGACGTTGCGGGGCTTTAATGGAATGAGCGTAAAAGAGACGGCAGGTATCATGGGAATCACGGATGAGGCCGTTAGGGCACTGAAGTATAGGGCCTCCGCGCAGCTAGCAAAGTTATGGGATCCGGTAGTGGTCTCGGAAAAAGGAGGGCAATCCTATGACTAGTTTTGAACACGAACAACGAGAGGCTCAATTGCTCTCAGATTATCTCGACTTACTGAACGCCGGAACCGCGCCGTCTGTTGAGGATTATGTGGCGGCTAATGGAGAAAAGTCTAAAGAACTGGGTGCGTTAATCATGGCGCTAACTGCGGCGCGGAATTATCTCGCGCATGGTCAATATCCACCGCTATCCTCTGAGGTCAGCGCCCGTCTTTTCTCGAAGGTCGAGGAGCAACTGGCGAGTTTAAAGCCTCTCGAAAATCTCTCTGAAAATCTGAGATCTTTCCTTGATCAGCGTGAAGATATTTTGATTCTGCTTCTTCACTTTATGAATCAGGTGTGGGGTCGTACAAAGCTCGTCAAGTTGCTCTTCTTGCTTGGAAAAGAAGGGGAGTGCGATAGTTTGATTGATAACTTCTACGGTCATTACGCCTATAACTTTGGGGCATTTGACGAAAATGTTCCAAAGGATGTCGATCATCTTGAAAGCCGAAACATTCTCAGAAAATTGCATCCCAATTCTAATCGAGATGGAAATTGCGAATTGGGAGTTCCAAATGAGAAGAAAGTGGAGACTGTTTACGAGCTAACGGATCGTGGAAAGACAATTGCTCGGAAAATTGCAGATGCTGTGACTGCGGAAAAGCCGGAAATTATTGAAAAGATAAAAAAGATTGTTGATACCTATGGCCGCATGTCGACTGACCAACTCATGGATTACACCTACAATAAATATGAGGAAACGACGACACGGTCGCTGGTGCGCGAAAAGTATCTCAGGAGGCCATACGGATCGAACAATGGCAGCCAGGGAGGCCACGATGCAGAAAAGTGATCCCCGCGGAACGTTCAGAATTTTCCTTCATCCTCGCGTCAGCGACAAGAAGGTAATCATCGACGCGGCTCCGCTTCTTGATGGGTTTCAGGTAGGCGCAACGCTCGCTAAATCGCTTGAAGAGGTGGTGCGCGGATTACGGAAACCGTTTTGGGTAGAGCCGATGCTTTATATGTTCGGGCTCGATCCCAAGCACGTCACGCAGAGGGACAAGCCAGGCGTCCGAAATTCGCTTCGAACGGTCGCATCGCGGTATAGCGCGTTCCTTGAACAGCGAGTCGGGAAGGTGAAGGTCTTCGCGAAGGACATTACGACCCAGACAGGCATTCTCCAGGAGATCTCAGAAAACTGTCTTGAATTTCAACGGTCAAAGCTTTCGTCGCCACAGTTGGATTTTTCACAAGCGCCTCTCGACAAATATGACCTGCTGGCAGGGGATAGCGGTCGCTTTCAAAGCTACGCTGTAAAGCCAGCGGTGCTGATTGCTCCCTTCTTTCACATTAAGAAAGTCGGCGACGATTGGTACGACGGAACCCTCAAGCTATTCCAGATGTCACGAAAATTTAAGCAACAAGGAGAAAGGCTTTATCAAGGGATCTGCTTTACGCCTGGGTGCCTAGCGGATTTTGCCTCGATTGAAAGAATTGTTCGGGATTTTTCGGCCACCGAAGCAGACGGGACGTTTTTGTGGGTGAACGGGTTCGAGGAGGAAAAGGCATCGCCGGCGCACATTAGAGGACTTATACGGTTGATCTCCGGACTCTCGGACGCGGAGCACCCAATCGTCAAAATCTACGGTGGGTTTCTTTCAATTCTGTTATCGAACTACGGTCTTTCGGCGTTTTCTTGCGATCTTTCCTTCAAGTCTTATCGAAACTTGTCCTCGTATCGCTGGGCTCCTCCGCCCGAGGTGCAACCCAAGTTCTATATCGGACCACTTCATCGTGCGTACAAGCTGAACCAAGCGCTCGGAATTCTAATGGCGGTGCCGGAGTTCCGATGCCAGTGCCGACTTTGTTCCGAAGCCTACGGCACGAGGCTCGAGTCATTTGTCTCTGTTATGAGCCGCCCGGGGTTTTGCGAAAGACATTTTCTAAACGTCCAGCGAAACGAAATGAACCGCGTGGCCAGTCACTCTCTTGAGGACGTGTGCTTCCGCATCAAGGACGCAGCCCGCCTCGCCGAGACGTCAGAAGTTGCCGAAGCGAACCATTTAAAAATCTGGGCAGACACCCTGCAGGATTTTGGCCTAGATGGCGGAGGAAAGTGGACATGGAAACCAAGGACGCATATCAATTCGATAAAAAGAGAAACGACGAGCCCAGCGAATTACACGCGGCTTGGATAAAATTCATTAACCATTGTCAGGATCTTAATCACGGCGAACTGGCAAAGGTACAGGTACAAAACGGCATTCCTGTTTCTGCGGAATACGTGAAAAAGAAAATCAAATTTCTCTGAGCTGTAATCATCTCTAAGCACGGCTGACCGGAAAACGGAGGCTGTCGTCCATCTCATCGGATGACGGCCTTTTTTATTGCCTAACCAATGGAAGAAAACGACAAACACCATCACTTGCCCGCGCAGGTTCGCGGCGCCATGCGCATCGTTTGCCCCGGATGCCAGCGTCCCACTCGATCTCATCTTGGTGGGAGTGGTTGGACCGTTACGTGGTGCAACAGGTGTCGTCAATGGTTTCGGACCGCGAACGAAATGCTGACGCCTCAATTGATGGCTTTCTACCAGCTCACGGATTTATCGAGCACACAGGGAGAGACTTAGAGAGAAAAATAATTTTAGCGGTCAGAGCCATAGCGCCCGTGCCGCTTCAAAAATCACTTAAGCGATTCTAACAGAGCCAAAAGCAGGCGAGAGCCTTTCGGCCAAAGCCACGCTGGAGCCCAGTCGCGCAATCAGGGTTTGTTCCTGATGCGACTGGGCTCCTTTGCGTTTGGGCCCACCTCCATCCGGATCCGACCCGGAGGAGGCGCAGGTGCCAGACAAAAATCGGGTCGGATACGTTGCGTTCGCGCAATGGGAGTTGGCGTTGGCAGAAGGAAAGGCGAAGGGATTAGTCGGCAAGCACGGATTCACACCGGGGGACTATGAAGATCTCAGACAGGATCTTCTGCTCCAGATTCATTTGAAGCGTGAAACGACGATGGGATGGACCGAAATCACGGCTTCGGAGAGGACCGTGATGAGCCGGATTCTCGACAACTATGTTCGGGACATGATCGACGCCGTGCATGCTGATAAGCGGAAGGTGCATTTATTCAGTGAATCGATTCACAATGTGAGTGAGGCCGGGTTGGAAGACGAAGGCAAAGCAATCGTGGATGAGGAATTCATCTTTCGCCGCATGGAAAAGCTGGTGATTCATGAGGAAAAGGATCTCCAGTTCGACCTCCGGGCGGTTTTTCAGGATCTGAATTCCGTCCAAAAGCGGGTTTGCGAGCTTTTGTTGTCGGGAACGAACATCAGCGATGCGGCGCGGGCCCTCCACATGAAGCGGACAACGCTGAATCGTGAAATCGAACGCCTACGGAAAGTCTTTTATAAGCGAGGTCTCAAAACCTACGTCTAAAAAATAGACGCGTCAGATTGCAGAAAGAACCCGTTTGTTTGTGGTGAAGGCATAACCATGAACGAACTTTATCGATTCCAATTCCGCGCCGACATACCGTCGAAGGACATAGAGGAAACGCTCTTCTGGTCCGTGTTCGACACGGAGAGCGTTTTCGGGAAGTCAAAAGTCCGGCTGGACGCATCGTTCTACTTTGACCGCGTCCAGAAAGTGTGCGTCATCGACAAAGGGACGGATGTGGGTCAGCACATCGCTCAAATCTTCACGTCCCACGTCACGCGTGAGTTCGGCGAAGGTGCATTTAGCGTTGAGCGAATCGACCGGGACGAGAACCTGAATCATGCAAAGGAACAGTGACGTTATGAACCCTCCTTTGCTCCTGCCGAAATATCGCGTCGATCTCATCATTCAGGGAAAGCAACATCTGTATGACGTGTCGTCCCATGACGTTGCGGTTCGTTACCCCAGCGTCACGGGATTCCTTTCGGTGATCAACAAACCCGCCCTCGTTCCGTGGGCAAAAAAAGAAGCGCTCGCCTCCGTTGAGTCCGCTCTCATCAAACGTCTCGATGGAAAAGATATCGCGAAGATCATTCTGAATAAGCCGTGGATTGAAACCATCCTCAAGGAAGCCAAGAAACGTCCCGACCAAATCAAAGATCAAGCCGCTGACCTGGGCACCCAAGCTCACGCTTTTATCGATCTCATCATCCACGGCAAAGAACCCGAGTCAGTCCCGGAGGCGATCGAGGGGCCTGTCCAATCCTTCCGGGACTGGTGGATGAAATCCGGCATCGAATTGGTCATGGGCGACACCAAAGTGGCTAGCGTTGAACACGGATTCGGCGGGAGTTTGGACGCGCTCGGCCGGCGGAACGGCAAGCTCATCATTCTCGACTGGAAAACCTCATCCGGCATCTGGACCGAATACGCGCTCCAAGTTGCCGCCTACGCACAGGCGTTCCGCGAAACCTTCGGCCTTCCGGTTGAGGAGGCGATCATCGTCCGCTTCGGGAAAAAACCGCCCATCGATTTCGAGGCCAAAGAACTCTTCGACCTCAACCTTTCTTTCCAAGCCTTTCTGGCCGCGAAGAGCCTCAAAGAGGCGCTCGATAAACCGCATTTCATGTTTTGAATTCACTCATCAATTAAGGAGGCGACAAAATGACAGCAGAAAAGAAATCAGAAGAGGCAAAAAGTCCGGGGCCGGTGTTGGTTCCGTACCGAACCAAACCAAAAACCGGGCTCCCATCGGAAGGTCTATTTATCTTGGTCGGTCATCCGAAATCGGGCAAGTCCACCTTCGCCGGATCGTTTCCCGATTCCTACGTTTTGGAACTTGAGACGAGCGGCGGTGATCGCGTATCGGGCCGGATCCACAACATCGAGGACTTAAACGCATTCCGCGACGTGTTGAAGGCGGTTGTGAAAGAACCGTCCATCAAGACGATTGTGATCGACACGGTTGACGTGTTGAGCGATTGGCTTGAGGACGAGATCGCTCATGCGCGTGGCCTTGAAACCATCACCGAGAGAAAACAAGGCGTCGATGGTTTCGAGTTGTGGGGCGAGTATCGCCGCCGCGTCGAAAGCCTGACGCTATTCCTCAAGGCGTCGAAGAAGCTCGTGATCCTGATCGCACATTGCAAAGAGCCGAAGCTGGACGCGAACGGTAATCCCATCACGCCGGCCGGGATCAACATGCCTGGCAAGGCTGGAGCGTTTGTCGCGGCGCAGGCGGACATGATCGGCTACGTCTTCAAAAAACCGCTGGGATCCGGAACCGCCTATTACGTCACTTTTCAAGGCGGACCGCTCGGAACATGGGGCTCCCGCGTTGACGAGCTGAACGACAAAACCATCATGCTCCCTCGCGAGAATCCTTATTCCGCATTCGAGGCCGTCTTCAAACCGACCGCAACCAATCCAATCCAAAAAGATGTGGCGAACGCCACCGCAGGAGGCAAATCATGAGAGTTCAAATAGAAGCAGACGCCAAAGAAGAAAGCGCGGGTTTCCCGCTGGCCCCGGAAGGCGATTACATCGTCGAGGTCATTGATAAAACAGACGGCCTGACCAACGAAACAAAACGCCAAAAGGTTGATCTCACCTTCGACATCATGACTTTCGAAGGAAAGACGGTGGGCCGTTGTTTCCACACGGTGACCTTCATTCCCGCCAAACAACCCGGGCATGGCATCTGGCTTCGCGTGAACCACGCGCTGGGATTGCCGTACGATGGCTCGCTCGATTTCGATACCGACGAATATCTCCACAAATACTGCCGCGCTCACGTCATCGTGGATGAGTACGAGGGCAAGAAGCGAAACAAGGTTTCCAAGTTCTTTGTGGAGGGCGAAGAACCCGCGCAATCAAAACCCGCCTCGCCAACTCCCGCGCCTCAACAACCGGCGGCGGCCGCGGCTTCGTCTCAACCCGACTTGAAGTTCTAATTACGGCGGCCGCGTTCCATGATACTTCGCGTACGCCAGAAGGAATTCGTCGAGAAGAGCGTCAAAGCGCTTCTTGAACGGGGCAACACGCTCGGCGTGGCTCCGACGGGTTCCGGTAAAACCATCATGCTTTCCGCCGTGATCGGCCAGATGCTCAATGGTCACGGCGGAAGGGTTGGTAATCCAAAGGCGGCGATTCTCGCCCATCGGGATGAGATCACCGCGCAGAACATGGACAAGTTTCGCAAGGTTAATCCGCATCTGAATGTTTCGGTGGTTGACGCGAAAGCGAAGTCGTGGGACGGCGACGCGGTGTTCGCGATGGTGCAGACGCTCTCGCGTGAAAACAATTTGTCTCAGATGCCTCTGCTGGATTTGCTGGTGGTAGACGAAGCGCACCACGCGGAAGCCGCGACCTATCGGCGCATCATCGACGCGGCCAAAGAAAAGAACAAAAGCATAAAGATCTACGGGGTGACCGCCACTCCCAATCGCGGAGATGGAAAATCGCTCCGAAACATTTTCAACAACTGCGCCGACCAAATCACATTGGGGGAGATGATCGCGTCCGGCCAATTGGTTCGGCCCCGCACGTTTGTGATTGATCTCGGCGTACAAGAGGAGTTGAGAAACGTGCGCCGGCTCGCTTCCGAGTTCGACATGAACGAGGTAGCGATGATCATGGACCGAAAACCGATCACCGACGCCATTGTGCGTCATTGGCGGGAGAAAGCAGCCGAACGAAGAACGGTCGTGTTCTGCTCCACCATTGCTCATGCGGAACATGTGTTGGCGGCGTTTGTGGCGGCGGGCGTTACTGCGGAGATGGTGACCGGCGAAACGCCGGACGCGGAGCGCGAGGCCGTTTTCCAGCGGCTGGACTCCAGTGAAACCCAGGTATTGGTGAACGTCGCGGTGGCCACCGAAGGCTGGGACTGCCCACCCATTTCCTGCGTGGTTCTGCTGCGTCCCTGTTCCCACAAATCCACCTTCGTCCAAATGGTTGGGCGCGGGTTAAGAAAAATCGAGCCGGACCGCTATCCGGGCCTCGTCAAAACCGATTGCGTTGTTTTGGATTTTGGAACGTCGGCGCTTACGCACGGCTCGCTGGAACAAGACATTGATTTGGATGATCATGAGAAGGAGGACAAAGAGCGTTCCGGCGTTCCTCCTTTAAAAATCTGTCCCGAATGCGAGGCAGAGGTTCCCATTCGGGTGCGCGAGTGCCCGTTCTGCGGCCACGAATTCCCCGTCGCCAAAGAGAAAACACTGGACGAGTTCGAGATGACCGAGATCGATCTTCTCGCGCGATCGTCCTTCCAATGGTGCGACGTGAATGGCGACGGATCAATTCTCGCGGCCACGGGGTTTGTGGCGTGGAGCGTTGTGCTGGAGATGAACGGCCTGTGTCACGCGGTGGGCGGCGCCGAAGGTCAATGGCCTCAAGTTTTGTATGTGGGCGACCGCGTCGCGTGCCTCGCTTCCGCCGACGATTGGATGAACTCAAATGAAACAGAAGAGGCGGCGCACAAATCTCGTCGATGGCTTCAAAGTCCGCCCACTCCGAAACAACTTCAATATTTGCCGCATGAGGTGTTGAAGGGCCCCATCACGCGGTACAAAGCGTCCTGTCTTCTGAACCTGCGGTTCAACCATCAAAAGATCATGCGGGCGTTGAACACATTTCAAAGACGCAACCGCTCCGAGCCCGCCATCCCTGTCGGAGTTTCATCGTGAGTTTGGAACAAGCTCTCGCCTACATCGAACTTGGCTGGGCGGTGTTCCCCGTTGCGCCCAATGCGAAACGTCCGCTGACGCCGAATGGATTCAAAGACGCCACCAAATCTGTGTTCGCCGCCAAACGGTGGTGGGAAAAATACCCCGACGCCAACATCGGCATCGCCACCGGCATGGTTTCCAAGTTGGCCGTGGTCGACATCGACGTTAAAAATGGCGCGAAGGGACGAGAGTCCATCGAAAAAGTGAAAGGCATCACGCCGACCCTAATGGCGAAAACGCCGAGCGGCGGATGGCATCTCTATTATTTGCTGGAGGAGCCATTGAAGAGTCGGAACGGGCTTCTGCCCGGTGTTGATCTCAAAGCTGACAGCGGATACGTTGTCGCTCCCGGATCAAGCATCGACGGCGTTCCTTACGAATGGTTCGATTCGGAATACCCACTGGCCGCGATCCCGCGCGTCGTGAGGGAGATGGAAGAGAACCGCGAGCATCACGCCGCGCCAATTCTGAATGGCACAAACGGCCACACCAATGGCGTGATCCCCGAAGGCGAAAGAAACGCGACGATGGCAAGCCTTGCCGGATCCATGCGGAGGCGCGGTTTGGAGACGGACGAAATCGCCGCCGCGCTCAAAACCGTCAACCAGAAGCGGTGCTCCCCACCATTGGACGAAAAGGAAATCGAAAACATCTCGGCGAGCATCGCCCGTTATCCGCCGGAAGACGCGCCGGTATTCCAGAACGGAACGCACTCAGAATCCGAAGAGGAGGATATCAGGCCACCCGGTTTCACAGACGACGCGCTGGCCCTGGAGTACACCGAGAAACACGCAGAAGATTGGCGATACGTCGCGGCGTGGGGCCGGTGGCTCATGTGGGACGGCGCTTGTTGGCGCAATGAAACCACGCTCAAAGCCTACGATCTGGCGCGTCTCATTTGCCGTGCGGCATCGGCGCGATGCAAGAAACCCAAGATCGCGGCCAAAGTTGCGGGGGCGACCACGGTTGCGGCAGTGGAACGCATGGCGCGAGCGGATCGTAAACACGCGGCCACATCCGAGCAATGGAACGCGGACATGTGGAGGATGAACACGCGCGGCGGGGTGTTGGATTTGAAAACAGGCGAGACATTGCCTCACGCCAGATCCGATTACATGACCAAAATGTCGAACGCCATTCCGAAGGGCGATTGTCCCGCTTGGAAATCGTTTTTGAGTGACGTAACGGGCGGCGATGAGGATCTTCAGCGGTATCTGGCGCGGGTGGCCGGCTACGCGCTCACCGGAGTCACCACGGAACACGCGCTGTTCTTTCTCTATGGCACGGGAGCCAACGGGAAATCGGTGTTCGTGAACACGCTGGCGGCGATTCTTGGCGATTACGCGACCAACGCTGCGATGGACACCTTCATGGAGTCCCGATCCGACCGGCATCCGACAGATTTGGCGAACCTCATGGGCGCGCGCCTTGTCACCGCGATTGAAGTGGAGAAAGGCCGCAGGTGGGCCGAGTCGCGGATCAAGTCGCTTACGGGCGGCGACAAAATATCGGCGCGGTTCATGAGGCAAGATTTCTTCGAGTACAAGCCGCAGTTCAAGTTGTTAATCGCGGGCAACCACAAGCCCGCTATCCGCGATGTGGACGAAGCTATGAGGCGTAGGCTTCACCTGATTCCGTTCACGGTCACAATTCCACAAGAAAAACGAGACAAGACTTTGCCGGAGCGCTTGCTCCGCGAATCGGATGGCATTCTGCGATGGGCGTTGGAAGGGTGCTTGGAATGGCAACGCACGGGGCTCAACCCCCCCGCGGTCGTTTTGTCGGCCACAGAAGAATACTTCGAGTCCCAAGACGCCATGCGGCGGTGGATGGAAGACCACTGTTTTGTGCATCCCTCCGTTCGATGCACCACTGAAGACCTATTCAGCTCGTGGAAGTTATGGGCTGAAAACTGGGGCGAGTACCCCGGCACCCTCCAAAAATTCTCGGAGGAGGTGCTCAAACGAGGGTTTGAACGGTGGAGGGACAAGCGCCGCCGGGGTTTCCTGGGGATCACGATCAAAACCGATGAAAATCAGAGCGAATACCATGAATAGGGGTGCCCAGAACGGGGTCCTGGTGACGCGGATGACACCCCGCTACATAAGGACCGTTACGCGCGTGCGCGCGTGCGCGTGTAACAGGGATAACGTTGAAGGGTGTCATCCCCGTCACCAGCCTGCGGGGGCATGGCGGGTATGACCATTTCCATTCAGACGCTGACCGATGGAATTCTCTTCTTCCTACCGCTCTGCCCTTCCACCAACGCACGAATGCATCCGGTCCGCATGGGCCGCAATTGCCGGGACATCTTGACCCAAGAGGCGCGGGTCTATATTGGCTCGGTTGGGTCTGAACTCCGAATGTTGATGCGGCGCGAGAAACTGCAGCCCATCGCGTCTTATGCCTACATCGATCTCTGGTTTATCCTGCCCCGAACCAACTGCGACGCGCACAACTACGGCAAGGTTTTGTTCGACGCGATGGAAGAAGGATGCGTGGTCACGAACGACAAATACATTTTGCCTCGCGTGATGGGCGTGTGGCACGACTCGAAACCGGAAGTCATCGCCAAGATCCCTTTGAAGCGCAGTTCAGAAGAAACCACACGAACGCGTGGCGTAGACAGTTTGAAAGTTGATGGACGATAGATGAGCGCAAAGGCAAGAATATCTAGCGAAAAAAGATTGATCGAGCCGCCGAAACGGAAATGCCGATTGTGCGGAAAGGTTTTGTGGCCGTGGTTTTGCAATCAGATTTATCACGCGGGGTGTTGGATCGAGTGGCGAAAAAGTTACCAGCGGAAATATCAGAAGCAGATGCGGGAGCGGCTCCGGGAAGCGGATCGCGCGGAATGGCTCTCACCAAACGGCACGGCCAGAAGCATTCCGTTGAAAAAATAAACGAGGCGCTGGACATGATCCGCCGGGGCGAGAACCCGTTCCGAGCGGCAAAGAAAGCGGGGATCGCAAGAACGACGCTTCTGTACCACTTGGAGAAGATGCCGGACGGAGATTTCCCCGGCGGCGGCAACCCGATCATCGCGCGGATTTATCAGCAGATTGAGCTTTTGGTTTGGAAGACGCGGTTGCGCCTCATCAAGAATATGTTCGTCAAATCGCGCAAAGCGGACGAAAAGATGTCGGCGCTCATGTGGAAATACGTGAACGACTCGACGGTGCCTTCTCTTGGAGGCGCGAGGCTTTCAAAGCCGATCTTCGAGAGCGCCACCGCAGAGGATACGGTGCGTTTTCGCGAGTTCATCATCGAGAGAAAAGGAAAAAAGGTCGAGGGTCAGAATATGACCAAAGAGAACCTGGCCGAGGCTGGGGTCGACATCGCAACGGCGGTGGAGAAGGCGGTGACGGTGGACGCCGAAAGCGAAGGGAAGGAGGGTTAAATGGCGCAATTGAATGGGGTTCCTGCTGGACTTAATGCGTCATTATGTCAAGCGACTCCCACCGTCGGAGAAGCGGGAATGAAACAATTTTCAAATAGCGTAAATTTCGGACGACAAACGGGGGATGCACCCTCCTTGGTTTTTTGTCGACACTTTTGGCCCCTGTATCCCATAATTTTTTATTCGACACTTTTTCTGGGGCGGGCCCTCGTCCGAGGTTTGGCATGAGTGAAAAACCCGAGCCCACACTGGAGATGACCGAGGCCGAGCAGAGATTGTGGGACCTGTTCATCTTCGCTCGGCGGACACTCGGATTCGACCAGTTCACCAAACTCCACATGGGCTGGTTTGAAGAGCTGTTGCGAAGCCAGTTCTTGATGCTCATGGCTCCGCGCGGCCACATGAAATCATCCGCTATCACAACGGCCTACACGCTTTGGCGTTTGGTTCAAGACCGCAACATGCGGATCTTGATCGTGAACGAGACTCTCTCCAACGCCCGCAATTTTCTCCGGGAGATCAAAGAACACATCACCTCCAACGAGCGGTTCCTCGCCCGCTACGGATCGTGGGAAACGACGGCGTCCAAGTGGACCGAGGACTCGATTGTGATTCCGAGGACTCGCATCTCCAAAGAAGCCAGTTTCTCCGTGGGCGGCGTTCTTGGGAATTTGGTTTCGCTCCACAACGATTTGATCGTGTTGGACGATCCCGTGAGCAACAACAACAGTTACACCCCGCACCAGCGACTGAAACTCCTGAACTGGTTTAAGAACGTGATCTTGCCCGCGCTCGAGCCGAACGGACAATTGGTGTTGGTGGGCACAAGGTGGCACTCGCAAGACATGTACGGACAAATTCTGGCGGATGCGGGATTCAAACATTGGACCAAGATCGTCCAGTCGGCGGAATGGAAAGACAAAAGCGGCCAGCGCCAGATTCTTTTCCCAGAACGATTCTCGCCTGAGAAGCTGGATGAGCTCAAAGGCGCGATGGGCACCGCCAGCTATTACTGCCAGATGTTGAACGACGTGTCTGGTCAGGAAGGCTCCGACTTCAAAATCGAATGGCTGAGATCCTGCCGATACACCCAACGGCCCGAAAGCATGAACATCTACATCGGCGTCGATTTGGCCGCGGCCGCCAAAGAATCGGAGTCGAAATTCGCTTATGTGGTGGTCGGGGTGCCGGAGGGCGACAAAGACATCTTCGTTCTGGACGCCCACAAGGAACACATGGAGTTTCCCGCGCAGGTCAAAACCATCAAACGCATTTGCCGCGTTTACAAGCCGTGTCTCGTGAATATCGAGGTCACGGCCTATCAGCATGCGCTTGTCCAAGCATTGAGGGATGACCCGGAAGCAAAATCCATGCCGATTGAAGGCGTCTCCGCGCAAGGCGACAAACAGCGGCGGCTCCGAAGTCTCGCGGTTCGGTTCGAAAATGGAGCCATCCGGCTTCCCGATAATCTGCCGGACTTGGAAGAGGATCTGCTCCATTTCCCAAAAGGCGAGGACGATCTTTTGGACGCGCTTTACATGGCGATTGAAGCGGTGAGCGGATACCGGTCGAAAGGCCGGATCAGTTTCGTGGAGGACTTGGCATGAGCATCAAAGAGCGGCTGGCGAAGTTTTTGTTTCCGGGCGTCATCAAAGGCGAGGTCGAGAAATCCTCACGGCAGGTGGTGTCGCACGTTTTGGGGTTGAGCGCGTCCGAGGGAATCCTGCCGGAGGTCGATCTGGAAATCTACAACCAGATGTACGAACAGACTTCGTGGGTGAGAGCCGTGGTCGGCGTGATTTGCAAAGCGGTGACGGCGCGCGGATACACGCTGGTTCCCTCAAAGCCCAACCCCGATCAACGAAACGCCGAGACGCTTTCCGAGTTCTTTTCGAACTGCAATCCCAACGACACCTTTCTTGAGATCTTAGACGACATCACCCGCGATACTCACGTATTTGGGAACGCTTTCATGGAGGTCGTTCGCGGCGCGGACGGGAAGCCAAAGGAGCTGTGGAATCTGGACGCCACAACGGTGCGGGTCAAGGCGAACGAGCATGGATTGATCCAAGGTTATGTCCAGATGCCGAAATATTCGCTCGCCGCAAAAAGCGGACGGGTGGATTTCGAACCGCATGAGATAATCCATTTCAAGCTCGGAACCAAAGGCGCGACCCTTTACGGCCTCTCGCCGCTCGCATCGCTCATCCTGCCAATCACCGTGGACAAGTTCGCGCAGATCTATAACCGGGCGTTTTTCATCAACGGCGGAAAGATCAAGGGCGCGTTCATCATGAAGAACTCAACCGCCGAGCAGGTGGAGCGGAACCGCGAGTTCTTGAACGCCCGGGCGCGGAACCCCGACCTCGCGCATGCGGACTTGGTGCTGGAAGGCGACACCGAGTACCGGCAAATCGGTGTGAACCAAAAGGACATGGAGTTTCTTGACCTTCGCGAGTTCACGCGGAACGAAATCCTCGCCGTCTACGGCGTCCCGCCGAGCAAGGTCTCCATCATCGAAACCGGCAATATCGGTTCCGGAACTGGCGAACATCAGACGCAGACCTTTTATGACGAGACCATCCTCCCGTTTCAGATGCGACTGGCCGAGAAAATCACCAAGCGCATCATCCGTCAGGGTTTCGGAATTCAGGATTGGTCGTTCCAGTTCAATAAGCGTTCCATCGATGAGAAGGATCAGGCGGATATCTTCAACATTTATCTGCAGGGCGGTGTGTTCACGCCGGAGGAAGTTCGCCGCATTGTCGCTCCGCGCATGCCGGAGTTGGAGAAATTCATTCAGGAAGCCGAGGACGAAGTCGTGAAAGGAAAACTGACTTCCTCTCAAACGATTGTTGAAACGCCGCGCTCGGTGTTGGATCTGGAGAACCGGTTTGTGCGGGCGATGGAGGATCAATTTCGCCGGATCAAAGACGCGGTATTGCGGCGGGTTCCAACGATTGTCCGCGAGCGAATCGCGCCGAAAATTGAAAAGACCGACCTTGCGATGGAGCCATTGACGGTTCGGTATCACGACGTCGCGCTGCGCCAATATAAATTCACGAACGCCATGAAGCGGCTGGACGATCTGGAAATCATCTTGGAGTTGATCGACCAAGACGGGATCGCTCGTGTTCTGGAAAAGCACACGCTGGAAGCCGCCGCCCGGGCGCTCAAACTCGCGGCCAAGCGGAACAAGCTCCGCGATATTGATGATATCAGCGGTGAGTTGGATGAGGTTCTACGCAACAACGCCACGACGTTGGCGAGTCACGTCGCGGAAGCGATCAAGGCGTCGCTTCGCCAATCTCTCATTGAAGGGATCGCGGCCAATGAATCCCTCCAGCAATTGCAGTCCCGCGTTGAAGATCAAATTGATTCCTTCGCGTCGGTGAACGTCCGTCCCGTAATCGACGCGCAAGGCAATCTTGTTCGGACCGGCCATACGCGAAGCGTGTCGCGGTCATCGGCGGCGGAGCTGATCGCCCGAACGGAAGCCAACCGCGCCTACAACGAAGGAAATCTGGACGCGCTCAATCAGGCGGGCATCGAGAAAGTAGTTTTCCTTTTGTCGACCGACGCCTGCCCCGAATGCCGGGCGGTGTCGGAGTCCATCCCCGGCGAGAAGCTGGGCAAAACGCTCGGCATGGATGAGGCGAGAAGCCTTCTGCCAATTCATCCCAACTGCCGGTGCACATTCATTAGCGAGGTGTAGAAATGGAGCCAACAGAAATTTCAACTGAAACCAAAGCAGACGAACGGCCGGCGATCCAAGTAACTGACGTCGAAAAAGGCGTCCGGCAGGCGTTTGGATCCTACGGCGGAAAGCGGGCGCTCGCGCATAAAATCGCCGCGTACATCCCGTACCACAAAACCTACGTCGAACCATTTGCGGGCGGCGCGGCGGTTCTCTTCGCTAAAGATCCATCGCCGCAAGAAATCCTTAATGACCGAGACTCCGAGATTGCCTTCATGTACCGGTTTATCCGCGATCACACGCCAGAGGATCGCGCCGCGTTGGCCAAACGGAATTGGGTGATCAACAAAGAGACGCACGAGCGGCTCAAGAAGATGAAGCCAGTGACGGATATGGATCGCTTCTACAAATCGTATTACCTGACCCGCTCTTCTTACGGAAAAATGCGCGGCAGTTCTTTTAATCCAGCCAACGCTGGCGTGACGATTGATTTCGAAAACAACATCACACGCGCCCAACAGCGGATCAAGAACGTGGTCGTCCACAACAAGGACTATTCGGATGTTCTCAAGAAATACGACGGCGAGGACACCTTCTTCTACATCGACCCGCCATACCCGGGCACGTTCAACCTGTTTGATTTTGGCTTTGAGGAAGAGAAGTTCGTAAAGACATTGAAAACGCTCAAAGGCGACTGGATCGTTTCGTACACGGATCGGCCAGCCGCGTTTAAAGGGATGAACGTCTACCGCGTGAAGCGGCGCAACCAAATGCGCGGCCCGGGCGGCAATCAAGAATGGGTGACGGAGCTTCTCGTCTCAAAACGTCCGTTGGAGAAGAAGCATCTCTACATCGACAAGGAATTAGAGGCCAAGCCCGAAGGCATGGAAGCGGCGATGCCGCTTTTCCTGCCCCAATTTGATGAAGCGGTCGATTTCGAGAAAATCCAAGGCGCGTTCAAAAGCCCCGGCGGCAAGTTCCGGCTGTGCAAGAAACTGGTGCCCATGATCCCCGAACACAAAACTTTCATCGAAGGGTTCTGCGGCGGGGCGCAGGTGTTCTTCCACAAGAAAAGGTCGGATGAGGAGATCTTGAACGACGTGAACCCTGATTTGATCTTCGCCTATCGCTTCATCAAGCACATGGACGAGGACGATCAGAAGTGGCTGGAGAAACAGTATTGGACGATCTCCCGTGCCCACGTCAAAAAAGTGTTCAACCACGAGCCGGCCTCGCCTCGGGAGCGGTTCTACCGGATTGCCTATCTTAATAAGGCCAACTACTGGGGCCGCACCGACCGCATCGAAGGTATGCGTCATGGCGACAAAGGCGAGGGATACGAGATTCAACTGGTGAAGCGGCTTCCGCAAATTAAAGAGCGGCTTCAAGGCGTGAAGCTGGTCAACAGGGATTGGAAAGATGTGATCGAGGAGTTCGACTCTAAAGATGCGTTCTTTTATCTCGATCCGCCGTATCCACTTCACTGGCCGAAGGAAACCGGCAAGGTTGGAGCGAAGTTTTTCAAGGAAGAAGAAATGCTGCCGGTTCTTAAAAGCATCAAAGGCCGGTTTCTATTAAGCTACGAGTTGGAGAAGCTGAATCTCTTCAAGGGCTTCAAAACTTATCGCGTCAAAACCCTGTGGACGGGAGCGAATCAGTTGGGGGCACGAAATAAGTTCGAGTTGTTGGTGGCGAATTACCCAGTTCGAGTATCCGACGCATACGTGGAAAAGACTATAACTCCTTGAAGATAACTGGTTTTCATGCAAAAATAGCCACAATGAAGAAATGGATTCCTTTATTCTTGTTCTTGGTCTTCGCGCATGACATCGCCATCGATGCTTTTGCCGCCGATTGCCAGGATGTGGCGAGCGCCACATGCCACAGTTGCGTGTGCTCAACGCACTTTGTGAATCCAGTCGCGACGGCGAGCGAAAAGGTATCTGCCAAAGCGGAATATATTCCTTCGCCCGATTCCCTTCTATCCTTCAGCGATTTTTCCAAGTCCTTCTTCCACCCTCCTAAAACTCTCGCCTAATTGTTCCAACCGGGGACTGCTGTCCCTTGTTATTCCAATAAACCAACAGCCATCATTTAGGGTTTTCTGTGCCCTAGCAACGTTTCATACTTAGGAACTATTTATGCGAAAAAAACTATCTGTATCAATTTGTCTTCTTTCTTTTTGGACAGCGTCGGTTCACGCCGGTGAATCTCCGCCCTGCGAGATTACGACTGCGCAGGATATTCTGTCTTGCGCCTTAAAAAACCATCCCGACCTGCTTAGGGCCGAGATCCAATTGAAGAATTTAGGCGCCTACGACGCATTGGCGCGTCAGCGACCAAACCCGGAGTTGGAATCAGAAGCCGCCAGTCAAAATGGAGACGACAATCCATCTTTCAAAGCGCAAGCCGCTTATTTGCACACGATCGAACTCGGAAGCAAACGAAAAAAAAGAGGGATCCAAGCAACCGCACGGAAAGACCTCATCCTGGCTCAAGCGGCGCTCGCTAAAGAGGAGGTTGCGCGAAAAACGGTTCTTAATTTGCATAGGTTGCGGCAAATCTCATCGGAAAAGAAAATTGTTGATGAAGCTTTGTCCACGTTCGCCACGATCATCAAGCAATATAAATCCCGCCCAGCGTTGAGCCCCGAACAGAATGTTTCTCTCAATGCGTTTATTCTGGCGCAAGGCCTCTACGTTCTGAAAAACTCCGCACTCTCACAGGAACAGGAGTCGTTAAAGGCTTATTTTGATATCGCGACGGGTGTTCCCTTTGAAACAGTCTTAAAAAACCTTCCTGGTAAAAAAGAAACCTGGCCAAGCGTCGAAGCATCAACGGAAGCCCTAACGGTTCGGGGTTCACAGCTTCAGGCGTCTCTGGCGCAAGCGGCGGTATCGAAATCCGAAGTCGATCTGGCAGCAAGCGCAGCTAAACCCGATTTGGAGATCGGACCGATGGTTGAGATTGAGAGAGGGCGAAATCAAGACTCTGAAAGTTACGGCGGGGCTCTAAATCTGCCGCTCCCACTCTATCA